>DATBSS010000397.1:0-6518 GCA_036559665.1 Myxococcaceae bacterium | reverse complement strand
AACCCCACGCTGCTGGGCTACGAGGCGGTGCGCGAGCTGCTCTGCGACCGGCTGGGGTACCAGGACGTCCGCCCCCACCGCGAGTCCTTCGACAAGGACCTGCAGTGGGACGCGGCGCTTTAGCTGGTGCGGCGGCTGCAGGGGCTGGCGGCGTCGCGCGGGCTGACCTTCGGCGCGAAGTTCTCCAACACGCTGGTGGTGGAGAACCACAAGACGTTCTTCCCGGCGTCGGAGAAGGTGATGTACCTCTCCGGCGCGCCGCTGCACGTCATCACCTTCGAGCTGTGCCGGAAGTTCCGGGAGGCGTTCGGCGACCCGCTGCCGATCAGCTTCTCCGCCGGCGTGGACGCGAAGAACTTCCCGGACTGCGTGGCGGCAGGGATGACGCCCGTCACCACCTGCACCGATCTCTTGAAGCCCGGCGGCTACGCGCGGCTGCCGAAGTACCTCGACCAGCTGGCGGCGCGGATGAAGGCGCTGGGCGTGACGACGGTGCAGGACTTCATCAGGGCGGAGCCCGGAGGGAACGCGCGGGCGAACCACGCGGCGGCGGCGGCGCGGGTGGTGCAGGACAAACGCTACGCGGCGGCGCAGAACAGCGCGGTGCCGCGGCGGCTGGGCAGCAAGCTGTGGTTCTTCGACTGCGTGTCCTGCGACAAGTGCATCCCGGTCTGCCCGAACGACGCCAACTTCTCCATCGAGGTGCCGGAGCCGCTGGCGGCGGAGATCGCGCTGCCGGACCTGGTGGTGCGCGGCGGGCAGGCAGTGGAGGAGGGGCGGCGGGTGTTCGTGCTCAAGGACCGCCACCAGCTCGCCAACTACGCGGACTTCTGCAACGAGTGCGGCAACTGCGACGTGTTCTGCCCGGAGGAGGGCGGGCCGTACGTGGTGAAGCCGCGGTTCTTCGGGTCGCGGGCGCGGATGGAGGAGGCGCCGGCGCGGCTGGAGGGGTTCGCGGTGGAGCGGGAGGCGGGGGTCGACCGCATCGTCGGCCGGCACGAGGGCCAGCGGTTGTCCCTGGAGCTGGATCGGGCGAGGTCGGTCGCCCGGTTCGATGACGGGGCGGCGAGCGTGGAGCTCAGCTTCCCGGCGTTCGAGCGCAAGCAGGTCCAGGTGCACCCCGGCGCCGCCGAGGGCCACGTGGTGCGGCTGGACCGGGCGCGGGCGCTCGCCGTGCTGCTGGCGGGGGTGCTGGCGGAAGGCGCGGTCTCGCCGGTGAGCGCGCCATTCCTGGGCGTCCGGAGCTGAGCGTTTCGATGGACCGGCGGGAGCGCTTGCTGGTCCACCAGATCCACCCGGCGAAGCTGGCGACCGACATCAGCGTGGCGATCGTCTCGACGGTGTTCTTCTGGCGCCACGAGTGGGTGGCCGCGCTGGCCGTCATCGCCGTGCCCGCCCCGGTCGCGTCGGCGCTGCTGATGCGGAGCGACCTCTCGCGATGGCGAGCCACCGCCGCCGGGCAGCACGTCCTCACTCACATGACGACGCCGATGATGGCGGTCCGGTCCGCCGGCGCGGTGGTGATGGCGCTGGGCGGATGGTGGCGCAGCCCGGCGCTCATCGCGGCGAGCGTGGCGCTGATCGTCCTGGGCTGGTCCCGCGGCCTGTTCGTCCGGCGGTGAGAGGGACATCCCCCCGGCTGCCCGGCTGGGGGTCGACGCCTCGCGGAAGAGTGAGCGGGTGCCACCGGGTTCCCACCCCCGTGCGCGCTCTTGCGCCTTGCGAAGGGAACCACGGATGAACATGCGCCACCTCGTCGCCGCCTGCGGGTTGCTCGCGGTCACGCCTTGCCTCGCCGCGGTCCAGTGGGCCGGCGACTTCGAGTCGGGGAACGTGAACCAGTACACCGGGACGCAGGAGGTCTCGGCCGACCGGCTCCAGGTCGTGTCGTCCCCGGTCCATCAAGGGAAGTACGCCCTCAAGGTGCTGGTGAAGCACGGGGACAACCCCATCCACGCCAGCGGCCACCGGAACGAGCTGTTCCAGAAGGGCGGCACCGAGGAGGGGGCGGAGGCGTATTACCGCTGGAGCACGATGTTCGCGGACGACTTCCCCAGCGCGAAGGACTGGCAGCTCTTCGCGCAGTGGCACCAGCCGGAGGACTGCTGCGGGTCGCCGCCCATCCAGTTCTACGTCTACGGAGAGGAGATCCGCTTCACGGTCTCCAGTGCCCAGACCCAGGTGTGGCGCACGCCCCTGAAGCGCGGCGTGTGGCACGACTTCGTCCTCCACGTCCGCTTCAGCGACGATGCGAAGGTCGGCTTCGTCGAGCTCTGGTACGACGGCCAGCACGTGCTGGACAAGACGTACGCGGCGACGCGGGCCAACGGCTACCTGAAGCTGGGGTTGTACCGGAGCACGTCCATCACCCAGGACGGCGTGCTGTACCAGGACGCCATGGTCCGGGGAGACACGCTCGAAGACGTGATGCCGCCGTCGCTCACGCCGCCCCAGGGGCCGCCCGATCAGGGGCCAGGCCAGCCGCCGTCGGGCTCGGACTCGCCGCCCTCCAGCCCCTCCAGCGGCGCGCCCGAGATGGCCTCCAACGGCGCCTCGGGAGCCGGAGCAGGCGCCGGTGGATGCAGCGCCGGCACCGGGGCCCCCGCCCTCGCCGCCGGCCTCCTGGCCGGGACCGCCCTGCTCCAGGCCCGCCGCCGCAGGCACGCCCTGGCGGCGCGACGATAAAAAATAGGCCGCAATCAACATTGGCCTATTGAAAATCCGACCGCCCGATCGCACACTCCAGCCGTCATGGACGCGCTGGACTCACAGATCGTCGATCTCCTCCAGGCCGATGGCCGGATGACCCAGCAAGCGATCGCCCACAAGGTCGGGCTGTCGCAGCCCAGCGTGGCGGAGCGCATCCGGAAGCTGGAGGAGGCGAAGGTGATCACCGGCTACACGGCGCGGGTCGACTCGCGGAAGCTGGGCAAGGACATCACCGCCTTCATCGGGGTCGCGATCGAGCACCCGCGCTTCTTCGACTCCTTCGCCAAGAAGGTGATGAGCCTGGACGAGATCCTGGAGTGCCACCGGGTCGCGGGCGAGGACTCCTACGTGCTCAAGGTCCGCACGGAGGACACCTCCGCCCTCGACCGCCTGCTGGTGGAGAGCCTCCGGACCATCGCCGGCGTCACCCGGACGCACACCACCATCGTCCTGGCCTCCATCAAGGAGGACACGCGCGTCGCCTCGTCCCGGAAGGGAGCCCAGCCATGAGCCGCCATCCCGTCGAGCAGTTGCTGGCGTCGAGGATCCGCGGGCTCCAGCCCTCCGCCGTCCGGGAGATCCTCAAGGTCGCCGAGCGCCCGGAGGTGATCTCCTTCGCCGGCGGGCTCCCCGCGCCGGAGCTCTTCCCGGTGACGCAGATCTCCAAGGCCGTGCAGGAGGTGCTGGCCACCCAGGGTGCCCCCTCACTCCAGTACGGCGTCACCGAGGGGCACGCCCCCTTGCGCGAGTGGATCGCCGCGCGGCTGCGCGCCCAGGGCACCCCCAGCTCCGTCGAGCAGATCCTGATCACCACCGGCTCCCAGCAGGGGATCGACCTGGTGGCCAAGCTGTTCCTCGACCCGGGCGACGTGGTGGCCGTGGAGGCCCCGACCTACGTCGCTGCCATCCAGGCCTTCTCCGCCTACGAAGCCGCCTTCGCCGAGGTGCCGGGCGACGAGCGGGGGATGAACATGGACGCGCTGGAGGACCTGCTCCGCCAGCGTCCGGTGAAGCTGATCTACGTCGTGCCCGACTTCCAGAACCCGCGGGGCACCACGCTGGAGGGATCGCGCCGCAAGCGGCTGGTGGAGCTGGCCGCCCGCCACAACGCCTTCATCCTCGAGGACGACCCCTACGGCGAGCTGCGGTTCCGAGGCGTGCACGAGCCTGCGCTGAGCTCGCTGGAGGCGGACCGCGTCATCCGCCTGGGGACCTTCTCCAAGACGCTCGCGCCCGGGCTCCGCGTCGGCTGGCTCCACGCCGCGGTGCCGGTCACCCAGCGCCTGGCGATCGCCAAGCAGTCCTCGGACCTCCACACGCCCACGCTCACCCAGCGCGCGGTGGCGCACCTGCTGGAGACGTTCGACTACGACGGCCACCTGGCCACCATCCGGCGCTCCTACGGCGAGCGCTGTGACGCCATGCTGGAGGCGCTGGCCCGCGAGGTTGGCGACCGCGCGCGCTGGACCCACCCCGACGGCGGCCTCTTCGTCTGGCTGGAGCTGCCCGCCGGCATCACCGACCTGGCGTTCTTCCGCCGCGCCATCGCCCGCAACGTAGCCGTGGTGCCCGGCAGCGCGTTCTTCGTCACCCACTCGCTGCCCGGCCGCGACCGCTTCGTCCGGCTGAACTTCTCCAACCAGACCCTGGCCCGCATCGCCCAGGGCGTGCGCCGGATGAAGGCCGCCATGGCCCCCGGCGTCGAGCTGGCCGAGGCCCCGGTCACCGCCACCGCCTGACGCGTCCCTAGAACAGGTCCATCTGCTGCTTCGGAGGCGGCGCCGCCGGGACCACGCACTCCGGCGCCTCGTTCGCCGGGGAATTCACCAGCGGCGACACCGAATACGCCTCCAGGTCCTCCCGCCCGTACGGCACCAGCAGCTTCATCAGCCGCTCCACGTCCCGGTTCTTCGGGTCCAGCCACTCGTCGTACGCCTCGGGCGGGAGGATGGCGGGCATCCGGTTGTGGATCCCCTTCATCAGCGAATTGGGCGGGACGGTGATGATGGTCCCGGACTCCACCACCTCCCCCATCGGGGACTTCCACCGCTCCCACAGCCCGGCCATGGCGAACGGCGCGCCGGACTGGCGGTGGATGTACATGGGCGTCTTCTTCTCCTTGGCGCCCTGGCTCTTCCACTCGTAGAAGCCGTCCACCGCCACCAGGCACCGCCGCAGCTCCAGCGCGTCGCGGAACTTCTGCGCCAGCGTCTCCGCCCGCGCGTTGATCATCCGGTTGCCGATCTTCTCGTCGCTGGCCCAACTTGGGATGAGCCCCCAGCGCACGTGTGCCAGCACCCGGTCCGGGCGCTGCACCACCACCGGCAGCGGCTGGGTGGGGGCGATGTTGTACCGGGGCTGAAGGTCCAGCGGCTCGAAGATGAGCGAGAAGGCCCTCTGGAGGTCCTTCCCGGACGTCTTGCACGTGACTCGCCCGCACATGGGAGGAAGGCGACGGTACCATCCCGCCGGTTTAAGGTGACGCCATGGCCGAGCTGGATCTGGTGATTCGCGGCGCCACCATCTACGACGGGACCGGCGGTCCTCCCCGCCAGGGGGAGATCGGCATCAAGGGCGACCGGCTCGCCGCCGTGGGGACCGAGCGCCTCTCCGCCGCCCGGGTGCTGGACGCGGGCGGGCTGGCCGCCGCGCCCGGCTTCATCGACACCCACTCCCACTCCGACCTCCGCGTCCTCGAACAGCCCACCCTGGACGCCAAGCTCCGCCAGGGCATCACCCTGGAGCTGTTCGGCCAGGACGGCATCAGCGTCGCCCCGGTGAAGGAGGAGCAGGTCGCCGGCCGCCGCCGCCAGCTCGCCGGCCTGCTCACCAACCCCAAGGGCTTCTGGCAGTGGCGCAGCGTGGCCGAATACCTGGCCGAGGTCGCCGCCGCCGGGCCCGCCGTCGACGTCGCCTACCTCGTCCCGCACGGCGCCGTCCGGGAGTGGGTGATGGGCCTGGATGACCGGCTCGCCACCGACGCCGAGCTCCGCCAGATGCAGGCCGTGCTGCGCCTGTGCCTCCAGGAGGGCGCCTTCGGCGTCTCCACCGGCCTCATCTACCCGCCCTGCTGCTACTGCGACATGCGCGAGCTGGTGGCGCTGGGCGAGGTGGCGGCGATGAAGCGAACACCCATCGTGGTCCACATGCGGTCCGAGAGCGACCGCCTGCTGGAGGCGATGGACGAGATGTTCGAGGTGGGGGCGAAGTCCGGGTGCCACATCCATCTCTCGCACTTCAAGATCGCCGGGAAGAACAACTGGCCCAAGCTGCCCCAGGTCATCGAGCGCGCGGCCGCCGCCGCCGCCCGCGGCGTGAAGGTCACCGCGGACCAGTACCCGTACATCGCCGGCAGCACCATGATGGGCGCCATCCTCCCGCCCTGGGTCCACGCCGGCGGCCCCGAGGCGGCGCTCCAGCGGCTCGCCGACAAGGACGCGCGCGAGCGGATCCGCAAGGAGCTGCTGGACCCCTCGGACGTCGCCTGGGACAACTTCTGGAAGTGGTCCGGGCCGGAGGGAATCATCATCGCGGACGTCCCCTCCGGGAAACGCCCGCAGCTGTGCGGCCTCACGCTCAAGGAGGCGGCGAACCGCGCGCTCCAGGAGCCGGTGGAGTACGCCCTGGACCTCCTGCTGGAGGAGCGTCTGGGCGTGGCCATGGTCTCCTTCAGCCAGTCCGAGGACGTGGTGGAGGCGCTGATGAAGCTCCCCTACGTCAACGCCTGCACCGACGCGCTCCTCGGCGGCCGCCCGCACCCGCGCGCGTTCGGCACCTACCCGCGCATCCTCGGGCGCTTCGTGCGCGAG
>DATBSS010000396.1:0-1687 GCA_036559665.1 Myxococcaceae bacterium | reverse complement strand
CATCCTGGCGGTGACCTTCACCAACAAGGCCGCCGCGGAGATGAAGGAGCGGGTGGTGCACCTGGCCGGCCGGATGGCGCAGGGGGTGCTGATCTGCACCTTCCACGCCTTCGGCGCCGAGATGCTCCGGGAGGAGATCTCCCGGCTGGGCTTCCCGAAGAAGTTCGCCATCGCCGACATGGGCGACCAGCTGTCCATCATCAAGCGGGCCATGCGCGAGCGCCGGGTGGACGACCGCGCCTTCGACGCCCGCAAGGTGCTCACCGTCATCTCCCGGGCGAAGAACTCGGGGGTGGAGCCGCAGCCGAAGCCGGAGGGGATGGGGGACGACTACGACCTCATCGCCCACCAGGTGTACCCGCTCTACCAGCTGTCGCTGCGCGCGCAGGGGGCGGTGGACTTCGACGACCTCCTGGTCCTCCCGGCGGAGCTGATGCGCGGGCACCCGGAGGTCCGGCAGAAGTACACCCGGCGCTTCCGCTACCTCCTGGTGGACGAGTTCCAGGACACCAACCGCGCCCAGATGACGCTCCTGCAGCTCCTGGCCGGGGAGCGGCACAACGTCTGCGCGGTGGGGGACGACGACCAGTGCATCTACACCTGGCGCGGGGCGGACGTGCGCAACGTGCTGGACTTCGAGCGGTCGTTCCCCGGCGGCGAGGAGGTGCGGCTGGAGCAGAACTACCGCTCCACCCAGGTGGTGCTGGACGCCGCCAACGCCGTCATCGCCCAGAACCCCGACCGCAAGGCGAAGCGGATGTGGACAGACCGCGCCGGGGGCGAGCGGATCAAGGCGGTGGTGGCGCCCACCGAGGAGGAGGAGGCGCGCTTCGTGGCCCTGGAGATCTCCAGGCACCTGGCGGGCGGGATGCCGCCGGACGAGATCGCCGTCCTCTACCGCACCAACGGGCAGGCCCACCCGGTGGAGGAGATGCTGCGCGAGCGGAGCATCGCCTTCGAGGTGGTGGGCGGCTCCGAGCTGTTCGACCGCCGCGAGGTGAAGGACGTCGTCGCCTACTTCAAGGTGATCGCCAACCCGCGGGACGAGGTCTCGCTCCTGCGCATCGTCAACGTGCCGGCCCGCGGGATCGGCGACGTCACCATGGAGCGGCTCCTGGCCCACGCCAAGGCGCGCCACCTCACGCTCTGGGACGCCATGGTGGAGGCGGAGTCGGTGGAGGACCTGCCCCAGGGCTCCGCGCCGAAGGTGGCCGAGTTCCTGGCCCTGGTGGACCGCTACCGGAAGCTCTTCAACCGCGGGAACCTGGCCGAGGTCACCTCGAAGCTGCTCGCGGAGATCGGCTACGCGGAGGCGGCCCGCTCCTATACCCAGTCCGCGGTGGCGGCGGAGCGGAAGCTGAGGTCCATCGACCAGGTGCTCGCCTCGCTGGCCGGCTTCGAGCGCCGCGAGGGGCCGAAGGCGAACCTGCTCAGCTACCTCAACCGGCTCTCGCTGGACACCCGCGAGGAGGAGGACGGGCCTTCCGCGCGCCGGGTGACGCTGATGACGCTCCACGGCGCCAAGGGGCTGGAGTTCCGGGTCGTCTTCCTGCTGGGCATGGAGGAGGACCTGCTCCCGCACTCCGGGATGCAGGGGGAACCGCAGAACCTGGAGGAGGAGCGGAGGCTCTGCTACGTGGGCGTCACCCGCGCCCGGGAGCTGCTCTACCTGACCCGCGCCGCCACC
>DATBSS010000395.1:0-22055 GCA_036559665.1 Myxococcaceae bacterium | reverse complement strand
TTCCCTTCGCCGCGCTCCACGACGGCCGGCGCTTCCTCGTGGATGCGTTCGACTTCACGTATCTCACGTCCGGGAGGGACGTCCTGCCTCGTCCTGAAGACATTCCTTCTGCACGCTCGGTGGTCGTACTCGCCGACCCCGCCCCCGACACCCCACCTGCCCCGCCAACAGGAGCTCCAGTCCTGGCCGAGCGCTCCGGCTCCGTCGAGCGCTTCTTCTCCACGCTCCGCGCCGGCGCGATCGAACAGTCCTGGGTGCCACTGCCCGGCACGCGCCAGGAGGCCGAAGCCCTGAAGCACGTCTTTCCCCAGGCCCAGCTCTTCCTGGGCCCCGATGCCGCGAAAGAGCGGCTCCTTCATCTGGAGACACCCGGCATCCTCCACATCGCGACCCATGGCTTCTTCCTCGAAGACGTGGCCGACTCCCCGGGTTCACGCGGGGTCGCCGCCTCCGGCCCAATCGGCGGAGGCCCTGTTCAAGGCCCGCCCGATCCCATGCTGCGCTCGGGTCTGGTCCTTGCGGGTGCTCAGGCCCCGGCGGCGAAGGCCGGCGACGTCCCCGAGCGCCATCTCGACGCCTCGCTCGTGACGGCGCTGGAATTGGCCGGCCTCGACCTGTGGGGTACGCAGCTCGTGGTGCTCTCGGCCTGCGACACCGGCCGCGGCGAGGTCAAGCGCGGGCAGGGCGTCTATGGCCTGCGCAGGGCGCTCGTCGTCGCAGGCGCCGAGACACTGGTGGTCAGCCTCTGGAAGGTCGATGACCAGGTCACGCGCGCCTTGATGGAGCGCTATTACCGCAACCTCTCTTGCGGGCCAGGGTCGGGTCGCAGCACTCCGGCAAGCCATGCTCGCGCTCCGCAAGCAACACCCTCATCCCTACTACTGGGCTTCGTTCATCGGCATCGGCCGCGACGCGCCTCTCCGTCACTTCGCGCCGGTCAACCCATGAGCCGACCTCGCCACGCTCACTTCGGCCCATCCTTGCTTCGCCGCGGAGGCGCGGGAGCAGTGGACCTGGGCGGCCCTCCTGGCGGAGCCCGTCGAGAGGTCGCCCAGAGGCACGCGCCTTCGCTGCGGGTGTTGGGCTCCTGACCGTGCAGCCGAGCGACCTATAACCATGGGAATAAGGGAGGCTTCCATTGGCGGCTGTCGGACTGTTGACCACAGCCCCAGCGCCGTTAGATTATGAGGCATCAGATCCCGCGAGGATCCTCGCAGCCCGGCTACGGGTTGCGCCCTCGCAATTAGACCCCCAGGGGGCGTCTTCGGATGCCCCCTGAATTTTTTGGGGGACCCTCCACCGTCCATCGTAAGAAGCCGCATGACCACCGGGCAACCAGCCACCAGTGCGACGCTCAAGGACGTGCGCGTTCGGGCATTCGTGGACTTCTGGAACTTCCAGTTGGCGGTCAACCACGAAATCGGAAAGGACTTTCGGGTCGACTGGAAGGCACTCGGGCCGTGGTTGGCCCAGTGCGCGGGAGCCCTCGCGCTCGACCCGACCCAGCACGGACGCATTCGCTACGAAGGCATGCACGTCTACCTGTCCTTCAATCCCAAGTCGCCGAACGACAGCGGCCTGATCAAGTGGGCGACAACCGTATTGGATCGGTTTCCCGGAGTGAACCTCATCGCGAAGGAACGCCGCCCCAAGAACCCCCCAAGTTGCCCTGTCTGCCACAAGGAGGTCGCGTCCTGTCCGCACTGCAACGGGAGCATGGCGGGGACTGTGGAGAAGGGCATCGATACCGCCATCGTCACGGACATGATCAAGCTGGCGTGGGCGGACTCCTACGACATCGCGGTGCTAGTGAGCGCTGATCGCGACTTCATCCCCGCCGTCGAGTTCCTCGGAAGTAAGGGCCTCAAGGTCGTTCACGCGGGCTTCCCTCCCACTGGAATGGAGTTGGCGCGGAACTGCTGGGCGTCCTTCGATGTGAAGAAGCAGAAGCTGCCCGAGAAGACGTAAAGCAGCGAGGGCCCGCGCTCACTGCTGTCGCGGATGCACTGCCCCTGATGGGCCTCTCCAACCTCCAAATGCATCAGGCGCTACATCAGATCTCCCTGATGCAGCGCTTGGCGCTCACAACCCTTGATCTCTGAGCGGGAAAAGGGATTTGAACCCTCGACCCCCACCTTGGCAGGGCGAGAGTCCCGCCAATAAGGGACTCCACAGGTACGCGCACCGACTGAACCTCGACTACGCCAGCACGTCCAACAGCAGCGACGCCAGCGCCGGCGGCGGCAGCAACAGGTCCGCCGCACCAATGGCCTGCGCCGCGTGCGGCATGCCGAACACCACGCAGGACGCCTGGTCCTGGGCCATGGTCACCCCGCCCGCCTTCTTGATCTCCAGCAACCCACTCGCCCCGTCGTCCCCCATCCCGGTCATCACCACCCCGGCCACCCGCGGCCCATAGGCCCGTGCCAGCGAGGCGAGCAGCCGGGTCCCGGAGGGGCACGGGAGCGCGGGGAACCCGTTCGGCGTCACCAGCCGGAAGCCCGCGTCCACCTCCAGGTGGCACTTGTCCGGGGCGACGTAGACGTGGCCGGGCTCGCAGGGGGCGCCGTCTCGCGCCACCTCCACCTTGCGATGCACCACCGAGCCCAGCCAGCGCGCGAAGCCCTCGGTGAAGCCGGGCGTCATGTGCTGGGCGATCAGGATGGCCGCGCTGGACGACTTCTCCAGCGCGGAGAGCAGCGCGGCGATGGCGGGCGGACCGCCGGTGGAGGCCACCAGGCCCACCGCCTCCACCACCCGGCGGCGCTGGCGCGGGAGGTGGAGCGGGATGGCGACCGGGCGGCGGCGGTGCACCACCGGCACCTCCGCCATCAGCCGGATGGCCTCGAGCACCCTTTCGCCGAAGCGTTCGGCGCTCTCCCGGCCGTCCGGCTTGGCGATCAGCTCCAGCGCCCCGGCCTCGATGCCCTGGAAGGAGAGCGCCGTCTGCGTCGCCTCCGAGACGGAGGAGATCAGCAGCACCCGGGTGGGCGCCTCCGCCATGATCGCCGCGGTGGCGCCCAGGCCGTCCAGCTTCGGCATCACCACGTCCATCAGCATCAGGTCCGGCTTCTCGCGCCGCGCCAACTCCACCGCCTCCACCCCATCCCGTGCCACCCCGCACAGCGTCATCCCGGGCGCCCGCCGCACCAGCACCGAGAGCATCTCGCAGACGGTGGGCGAGTCGTCCGCGATGCCCACCCGGATGACGCCCCCCTCGTTCATCTCAGGCCGCCCCCTGCCGGCGGGCGATCACCGCCACCACCTCGGTGGCCAGCTTCCCGGCGGCGCACTCGCGCTTGGTGAGGAAGGCGTCCGCCCCGGCGGCCAGCGCGCGCGCCCGGACCGCCTCCGACTCCTGGGCGGAGACCACCACCAGTGGCACGGAGGCGCCGCCCTGCGCCTCGCGCACCGCGCAGGTGAGCTGGACCCCGTCCATCTCCGCCATCGACAGGTCGCACACCACGGCGTCGTAGCGGGCGCGGCGCAGGTGCTCCAGCGCCTGGGCCCCGGAGGCCGCCAGGTGTACCTGGAAGCCGGCCGCCTCCAGGATGGCGCGGTGGAGGGCGCGGGCGGTGAGCGAGTCGTCCACCACCAGCGCGCGGCCCTCGCCCGCGTCCGGTATCGCCATCTCCCGCCCGGCCACCGCGGTGGCCACCCAGGACGGCTCCAGCACCGGCAGCAACGCTCCGCCCGCCAGCGCCGCCAGGCCCTGGTACGCCGCCAGCGACCGCACCTCCTCCGGCAGCATGCGGATGGCGAGGTCCTGGTGCTCGCGGACGTCGTCCACCACCAGCGCGAACCGGGTGGCCAGGTGTCGCGCTACCACCAGCCGCTGCTCCTCCAGCACCACCGGGTGCCGCACCCGGAGCAGGCCGCCCAGGTCTTGCAGCGGCACCATCTGCCCCTCCAGCGCCAGGTAGAGCGCGCGGGCGGTGCGGTGGATGTCCTTGAGCGCCACCCGCGAGACGGACTCCACCGAGGCCACCGGCAGGCCCACCATCACCTCGCCCACCGCCAGCGGGAGGACGGGGACGCTGCCGCCGCGGCTGGGGAGGAGCAGGCGGATCTGCATGCCCTGGCCGGCCACGCTCCTCACCGCCACCGTGCCCCCCAGGCGGCGCACCTGGGTGGCGACCACGTCCAGTCCCACCCCGCGGCCGGAGAGCTCCGAGGCGTCCTGCCGGGTGGAGAAGCCGGGCCGGAAGATGAGCTGCTCCAGCGCCTGGGAGGAGAGCGCCTCCACCTCCGCCGCACCCATCAGGCCGCGCTGCACGGCGGTGGTCCGGATGGCCTTGTGGTTCAGCCCCGCCCCGTCGTCGCTCACCTCGAAGACGACCTGGTTGCCGCGCAGCTCGGTGCGGATGACCACCGCGCCCACCTTCGACTTGCCGGCGCGCTCGCGGGCGTGGCCGGGCTCCAGGCCGTGGTCCACCGCGTTGCGCACCAGGTGGATGAGCGGGCCTCGCAGCGCGTCCAGAAGCCGCCGGTCCACCATCAGCTCGCCGCCCACCGCGGAGAGCTGCGCCTCCTTGCCGGTGGCGCGGGCGGCGTCGCGCGCGGTGCGCTGGAGGGTCTCCAGCACGGTGGAGACCGGCAGGGTGGAGATGCCCTTGAGCGCGTCGTCCAGGTCGCCCGCCACCAGCTCGGTGTCGTCGGCAAAGGTGCCCAGCACCTGGTCCACCCGCTCCAGCAGCGCGCGCACCTCCAGCGGCGAGGGCGCCTTCAGCTCCATCGCATCCAGCTGCGCCCGCGCCTCGCGGCGGCGGTCCAGCACCCGCAGGCGCAGCTCGCGCAGCCGCTCCGCCACGCCGCCCAGGGACGAGACGTGGGCGTGGCTGACCCGCCAGCTGTCGTCCTCCGGCTCGGGGTTCGAAGGCGGCAGGTCCGCGGGCGGAGGCGCGGGCCGCGGCGTGGGCTCCTTCTCCTTCCCGCCCGCCGAACGCTCGCGGGCGGCCTCCAGCGCGGCCAGCAGCGGCTCCGCGGACAACAGGGGCGGGCCCTCGCCCGCGGCGGCGGCGCGCACCCGCGCCAGCGAGGTGTCCAGCGCCCGGAGCGCCAGGTCCACCGCCTCCGCCTCCAGCGCCCCCTCGCCGGCCTCCACCAGCGCCTCCAGCCGGTGGGCGATCTCCTTCACCACGGAGAGGCCCAGGGTGGCGGCGCTCCCCTTGAGGGTGTGGACGTGGCGGGCCAGGTCGTCGCGGGCGCGCCGCGCGGCGGCGGCGTTCTCCGGCCGCTCCAGGGCCAGCACCTCGCGCGCCGCCTTCTCGCAGAGGACCTTGGCCTCCGAGGCGAAGTTCGACACCAGCCGCTGGAGGTCCGCCTCAGTCGGCACTGGCGCCTTCCTGGATGCGGCGGGTGAGGCGCTCCACGTCGAGCAGGTGGATGACCCGCGGCCCCGCCACCACCACCGGCTTGGACATGTCGCCGGGCGGGAGCGCCTGCCCCTCCACCTCCGGCCGGGAGATCTCCACCTGCACCGGGATCTGCTCGCAGTCCAGCGCCACCAGCTGGCCTGAGGCCAGCTTGACCACCACCAGCACGAACGGGTCCGACCCCCAGCCGCGCGCGCCCAGCAGCATGCGGAGGCTGAAGGCGGTGACGATCTCCCCCTGGAAGCGCACCACGCCCAGCACGTGGGGCGGCGCCAGCGGCAGCGGCGTCACCAGCCGCAGCGGGAGGCAGCCGCGGAGCGACTCCAGGGGCAACGCGAAGGTCTCCTGGCCAATGGGGAATTCGGCGGCCCAGGATGGCGCCTCCGCCTCCTGCGCGGTGGGGAGCGCGCGCAGGCGGTCGGCGCGCATGGAGAGCAGGAGCGCGTCCTCCGCGGTAAGGGCGTCCCAGGCGGCGTCGTCGCTCACGGGTGCCCCCGGCGCTGGTTGAGGAACACCTGCGCCACGGCGCGGTAGTACTCCGCCGGCAGCGCCTCCGGGCCGGGCACCAGCTCCCCGTCCTTCAACGGCTGGAGCATCTCCAGGGCCTCGCGCATGGTGCGCACCGCCTCCGCGCCGTGCCCCAGCCGCGCGTTCACCAGCGCCAGGTCCACCACGCCGGGCACGTAGGCGGGGACGCGGCCGCGCAGCGAGCGCAGGGCGCTGCGCGCGTGCCCCAGGTCGCCCTGCTCCACCAGGGCCAGCGCCGCGCAGTGCTCCTCCACCTCCGGCCGGCGCTGGGGCGCGGGAGCGGCGGCCGGGGACGCCGCCGGCAGCGCGCGCGCGGGGGGAGGGACCGGCGTGCGGGCGCGGGGGACGGGCGGAAGCGGCCGGGGCGCGGGGGGCCGCAGGTCCAACGGCGCGTCCGTGGCGCGCTGGAGCACGTCCGTCCGCCCCGACACCGGGACCATCCACGGCTCCGGCGCCTCGCCCTCCAGCGGCCCGAGGAAGAGGTAACCGCCGGGGCGGACCGCCGTGGACAGGTTGGCGCGGACGATCCGGGCGGGCTCCTCGTCCAGGTACACGAGCACGTTGCGGCAGAAGATGACGTCGAACGCGCCGGGGTTGGGCGGCAGGTTGAGCAGGTTGTGCACCCGGAAGCGCGTGAGCTCGCGCACGTCGTCCCGGACCTTGTAGACGCCGTCCGCCCCGTCCACCACCGGGGCCAGCATCGGCCCGGCGTCGCGCACGGACCAGGTCCGGTACTCGCCCTTGCGCGCCCGCTCCAGGCGGGCCCGGGAGAGGTCCGTCCCCAGCACCAGCGCGTTCTGGGCGCGCTTCGGATCCACCGCCAGCACGCAGGCCGCCAGCGAGTACGCCTCCTCGCCGCTGGCGCAGCCCGCGCTCCACAGCCGGGGCGAAGGCTCGCGCGAGAGGAGCTGCGGGAGCACCTCGTGGAGCAGGAGCTGGAAGTGGTCCGGGTGCCGGAAGAAGAACGTCTCCGCCACCATCACCTGGGAGATCAGCCGTTCGGCGGAGGCGCGGTCCCCCGCGCGCAGCCCGGCCAGCAGCTCCGCGGCGGCGTGGCCGTCCTTGCGCTCCTGGGACAGGAAGCGCGCCATCGCCTCCTCGGAGACCGCGTCCGTCTTGAAGCCGGTGAGCCGCCGGGCGATCTCCGCCAGCTCTCCCAGCACCTCCCGCTGTGGGGGCGGCGGGCTCATCTCGCCGTGGCCCCCGGCGCCAGGTTCGCCTCCAGCCGCCCCAGCGCCGCGGCGGCGCCGGTCAGGTCGTCCCCGCGGAAGAGGGCATCCAGGTCCAGCACCGGCAGCAGCCCGCGCGGCGTGCGGACCAGCGCGGTCATCCAGTCCAGTTGCTCGCCCTGGGTCAGGCCGCCAATGTCCTCGCGGCGGGTGACGTCCTCGCGGGGGACCTCCTCCGGGATGTCCACCGCGTCCACGCTGGCGCCCAGCAACCGCCCGCCGCCGCCGCCGCCGCGCACCACCACCACCATCCGGTCGGCGGCGCCGTACCGGTAGCGGACGCCCAGGCGCGCCGCCAGGTCGAGGAGCATGAGCGGCCGGCCCTCCAGCTCGATGAAGCGGGAGACCGCGCCGTGCGCGCCGGGCAACAGCGCGCTCTTCGGTTGGCTGGCCACCGATCGCACGAAGGACAGCTCCAGGCCCAGGCGCATCGGCCCCACCTCCACCGGGAGGACCACCGCGCTCTCGGTGGCCGCCTGGCGCCGCGCGTCCTCCACCGCGGCCAGCACCACCGAGAGCAGCGCTTCGCCGGTGAAGGGCTTGGGGAGGGAGGCGACCGCGCCGAGCTGGAGGCAGCGCTCGGCGCGCTCCTTCTCCGAGGAGACCACCACCACCGGCACCTGGCGCAGCCGCGGGTCCGCCTTCATCCGCTCCAGCGTCTCCTCCCCGGTGAGGCCCGGCATGGAGAGGTCCAGCACCACCGCGTCTGGGCGGTGGGGGCCTTCCATCTGCTGCAAGGCCTCCTGCCCGTTCCGCGCCACGGAGCAGGCGCAGAAGTAGCTCAGCGCGGCCCGCTCGAAATCGAGCACCGCGTCGCTGTCGTCGACGAGAAGGATTCGGGCCTGTGCCATGGGAGGAACCGCCCAGCGCCGCCGGGCCCAGCATAGACCCGGGGGTGGGCCTGGGCCATGAAGCGCCCCGCCCCTGACCCGGCCGCTCAGGCCTTCGGCCGCGCCGCGGCGGACAGGTGCTCCAGTTGCCGATCCGCACGCTCGGTGACGGCGCGGCGGAGCCACTCCGCGTCCTGGACCCCCTCCTGCTGGGCCAGCATGGTCACCAGGTGCCGCAGGTACCGCTCGAGCCGGAAGGTGATCTGCGTCCCGTCCCCGTTGCGCGCGCGCCCGTACTCCGACAGCGGAGGGGCGCCTCGCCGCGCCCGCGCGTAGCACCGGCGGCAGAGCCCTCGCGCCACCGCCGGGGAGCCGCAGATGCGGCAGACCTGGGGCGCTTCGCTCGTGTCGGGGCGGCGGTGAGGGCTCATGGCAAGAGCCCTCATTCTACACTTCCGCACGGCGGTTGTTAATTCGAGAACGGCGCTCGATGGACTCTCAGTCCCCGAAACCCAGGGGACGCTGATGCGGCGGCCTGCGGCCGCTTCCTCCGGGCTTCAGTCCGGGTCCGGCGCGCGCGGCGAGGTCATCTCGTAGAGGTGCTCGGTCCACTCCGCCATCAGCGCGGTGGACTGCAGCCAGATCCACCCCGGCCCCAGGGGCCGGTAGCCGGCGTCCAGCGCGTGGCGCATCTCGCCCTCGCCCAGGGCGTAGTAGACAAACTGATCGGTCCCGCGGTCCGCGTACCACTGCGCGGCGTCCCGGAGCAGGGCCGTGAAGGCCTGCTCCCGCGCGGAGGCGTCCACGTCCGGCCCGACGGAGATCAGCCGCACCCCGGAGAGGAGGCCGAACAGGCTGACCCCCGGCTCCGCGTCATCCAGCACCGCGGCCGCCAGCACCCGCCCGGAGCGCCGCGCCACCCGCATCGCCCGCACCCGCCGGAGCCCGGCCTCCTGCCACGCCGGGCGGATCCGGTTCAGCTCGAAGCGCGCCGGCAGCAGGTCGAACGCCTCCACGTAGAGCCTGGGCAGCGCGCGCCCGAAGGACTGCAGCGCCGTGCGCCACTCGCCCGGGTTCGGGGCGGTGACCTCCATCCCCTCCGGCAGCGGCTGCTTCGCCAGCTCCTGGCCGCCCTCGAAGAGCGTGAAGTCCACCGCGCAGGCCTGCCCGGTGCGCTCGCGCGAGCGCGCGAAGTCCACCAGCGCGCCCTTCAGCCAGCGGACCTTCCCCTCCACGAAGCACCCCAGCACGCGCGCCTGTGGATCGGCCGCGGCCTCCTCCAGCGCCCGGAGCCAGACCTCGCGGACCGCGCGGCGCGACGAGCCGCCGGCCGGGGCGCCGGGGCGGCGCGCGCCGTGGTGCGCGATCCAGGTGTGGTCGAAGGCCTTGATCATGGAGAGCGTGCCCTCCACCCGGTCCTCCTCATCCACCACCACCGCCTGCGAGGCGATCTCCGGCCGGTTCCGGAGCCGCGCGGCCATCTTCAGATAGGACTCGCGCAGCGGCTGGAACGACCGCGGGTCCCTGCCGGAGAGGTGGAGAGAGCCGCTCCCCTCCAGCACGTTCCACACGTCCCCGGCCCGGTCCATCCCCGAACGCGTGGTCGGGTGCAGCATCTCCCCCACCATCCGCATCCAGACCACGCCGTCCGCCTCGCTGGCCGGGGTCACCCGCATCCCGACCGCCCGCCCCTGCCCGCGCGCGTCCGCCGATTCCTCCGGCGCCACCAGCCGCACCTCGGCGCAGAGGCGCACGGGCGCGGCGCCCGGAGCGATCACCTCCACGGCCTCCAGGCGCAGCCCCGGGTAGACCAGGTCCTGCACCGGGTCCCCCCAGAAGCCGATCCCGCGGACGGAGACGTCGCGCACGCTCCGCTGGACCACCACGTCCGGCCAGAGCGAATGGCGGAAGCGGATCTCCATCCCCTCCGGCACGCGCGCCCGCGCCACCGAGCGCCGGCGGCAGCGCACCAGCCGCTCCGGGGCGGGCGTGATGAGCAGGCCGTCGCGCCACTCCAGCTCCTCGACGGTGAAGGCGTACTGGTTGCTGTAGCCGACCCACTCGATGCGGAAAGGCGGCTCCGGCAACCGCTGGCGCGCCTCCCAGGTGATGGCGCCGGCCGCGGCGTCGAAGCCCCTGGCGGTGAGCCGCATCGGCCGCGCACCCTCGGCGCGCAGCAGCGCGCGCGACCGGTTGAGCGCCAGCAGGCCGCAGAGCGCGGCGATGCGCGCCGGGTCCTCCACGCGCTCGCGCACCGAGCCCTGGACGCGCGGCGGATCCGCGATGCCCTGTTCGCGCAGGCCCTCGAGGAGGGCGGCGATCTGGCGGGCGGTGCGGGTGGAGAGCTGGACGAAGCGGAGCTGGAGCGGCTCCTGCCGGCTCATGGACGGGCGGCGCTGGACCTGGGCGCGGATGGAGTGGGTCTCCACGCCGTCCACCTCCAGCGCCACCGTGATCGCCTCGCCCTCGCGCAGGCCCTCCAGCTCGTCGCCGGTCCAGAGCCAGGCGCCCTCGGGCGAGAGGCGGACCAGCGGGTACAAGCCCTCGCCGATGACGGCGAACGCCGAGGACTGCTCGGCGCGCAACTCGTAGCCGGGAGGAAGGGCACCGACCTTGAGCGGATCAGCGGCGGAAGGCCGGACCAGCGCCAACTGAGGCCCACTTCTATTTCCCATGCACCTTCAAGTTTCCATCGACGCCGGTCGCAGCGTCAACGGGGACTCGAATATTACAGTGACACGGAAAACGCCTGCTACCCGTCGAGCTGGTTGAAGGCCGCCTTGGCGCTGACGTTGGCCAGCGCGAGGGTGAGCCGGACGAAGTCCACCGGCTTGGTGATCATCCAGGTGGCGCCGGCCTCCTTCAGCTCCGCCTCCTGGTAGCGGGCGCCGTAGGCGGTGACGAAGAACAGCGGCGCCCGCAGCTCGGGGACGTCGGCTGCGTAGGGCGGCAGGTCCTTCCGCTGGTCCGCGGAGAGCTTCCCCTTGAACAGGCGGCAGAGCTGGATGCCGTCCAGCCTGGAGCCCTTGAGCTGGATGTCCATCAACACCGCGTAGAGCTTGGACCCCACCGAGCGCGCCATCTGGCACGCCTCCTGGTCGTCGACGGCGCGGACCAGGTGGTACCGGTCGCGCAGCCGCATCTGGGTGACGTGCCAGTTCTCCTCCTCGTCCTCGACGTAGAGGAGCATCGGCTTGGCGGCGTCACTGGGTTCCTGGATCGGCCTGGCCGGCCCGATCTTCTTCATGCTCCCCCCAGCAGTCCTCTTGGGGTGAGCCGGCGAGTCTAGGTGTCCGGAGGGTGCCTGTCACGCCGTCGTCGAAGGGCGCTATCGTCGCGGGCGAACCATCTCCCCCCATCTCGCACATGCCCTCCGCCTCCGCGTCGCCCGCCAGCCGCCGCCTCCTCACCTGGGCCGTGGCCACCCTTCCGGTCCTGGTCTTTGGCGCGGTGGTCGCCGCCCACCAGCTCCCGGCGGAGGTCCAGGCCAGCTCCATCGACCTGGCCGGAAAGTACAAGCAGAGCATCGCCGACGACCCCTCCTTCTCCGAGCCGGCCCTGGACGCTTCGAAGTGGAAGGACATCGATCTGCCGATGTTCGTCCCCGGCGCGCAGAGCGCCGTCTGGGCGCGCCGCACGTTCACGCTCCCGCCCTCGCTGGACGGCAAGCCGCTGTACTTCATGGCGGGCGGCTTCTGGCCGGGGACCGAGGTCTGGCTGAACGGCCGCCTCATCGGCTCGCAGGACCTGTACACCCGCGGGGAGAAGGCGGAGAGCTTCGGCGCGCAGGGCTGGGAGGTCCCGGCCGGCCTGGTGCACTCGGGCGGCGACAACGTGCTGGCGCTGCGGATGACCTCGCTGCTGCTCTGGGACTCGCGGCTCATCCTGGGCGCGCGGGAGCCGCTCCGCGCCTACTTCCTGCTCAACAGCGACCTGAAGCGGATGATCCTCCACGGCCAGCTGCTGCTGCTCGCCTTCTTCGCCGTGCTGGTGGCCGTCTTCTACCGGCAGGAGGAGGACACGGAGGAGAAGGCGCGCTACGGCGTCACGCTCCACCTGCTGGCCGCTTCGGTCCTCTACACCTCCATCAACGTGGGCGTGGGCGGGATGCGGGAGCTGACCCCGCTCAACTCGCTGCTGATCTGGCTGTCCATCATCTACTTCACCGGCTGCCTCTTCGAGTGGATGGACCTCTACGTCCTCCACCGGCGGAGCCGCGCCCGGCTGGTGTTCCGGGCGCTCTACGCCGTCTACACGGTGCTCCTCGTAGGGCTCTGGGTGGCCGGTAGGTACCCCGCCATGTACCAGGCGTGGCCGCCCATCGCCGGGTCGCTGCTCATCCCGCTGGTGTGGGCGACCGTGAAGGCGGTGCGCGGCTCCATCGCCCACTGGAAGGAGCAGCTGGGTCCCATCGTGCTGCTCGCCATGGTGCCGTTCCTGCTCTCCACCCTGGTGGACATCCTGGGGCCGCTGGGCCAGATGGGGCCCATCCACCTCCCGCGGCTGACCCCCATTGGCACCGCCAACGTGGGCGTCCTGGCCTCGGTGCTGATCGTGGGCGACTTCCTCCGCATCAGCTACGAGAACAAGGACCTCACCGCGTCGCTCAGCCAGACCAACTCCGAGCTGGCGGTGGCGCTGGCCAGGGCCAACGAGTCGGTCCGGTTGAAGGGCGAGTTCGTGGCCAACGTCTCCCACGAGCTGCGCACGCCGCTCAACGCCATCGTCAACATCCCCGAGGGCCTGGTGGAGGCGTTCGGGAAGCAGCGGCAGGCCACCTGCGCCTCCTGCGGCACCGGCTTCGAGCTGTCGGCCGCCGAGCAGGTGGACGCCGCCACCGAGTGCCCGGAGTGCCACAAGAAGGGGACCCTGACCGCCGGGGAGAAGTGGACCCTGCAGCGCGACGCGGACGAGATCATCAGCCTGCTGGACCTGCTCAAGCGGTCCGGGCGGAGCCTGCTGCAGCTGGTGGACAACGTGCTGGACTTCTCGCGCCTGGACGCCGGGAAGATGTCGCTGGCGCTGGACGAGGTGTCGGTGGAGGTCGCGGTGGCGCAGGCGGTGGACAACCTGAAGCCGCTGGCGGCGCAGCACTCCGTCGACCTGCGGGTGGAGACGGTGGACCCGGCGTGGAAGCTGCGCGCGGACCCGGTGAAGATGACGCAGGTGCTGGTGAACCTGGTGGGCAACGCGATCAAGTTCTCCCCCGAGAAGACCGCGGTGACGGTGGGCGCGCGGTTCGAGGCCGCCAGCAACAGCTACGTCTTCTTCGTGCGCGACCAGGGCGTGGGCGTGCCCAGCGACGCGCAGGCGCTGATCTTCGAGACCTTCCGGCAGGCGGACGGCAGCCACACCCGGCGCTTCGGCGGAACCGGCCTGGGCCTCTCCATCGCGCGGCAGCTGGTGGAGATGCACGACGGGCAGATCTGGGTGGAGAGCGAGGGCACCGACCACGGGAGCACCTTCCTCTTCCGGCTCCCCAGGGGCGGCCCGCGCGCGCGGCGCTCCAACCCGGCGCTGGCGGCGCTGGGCGCTCAGTCCAGGACCATCCTGGTGGTGGACGACGACCCGGTTGCCATCGAAGCCACCCGCCTGGCCCTCCGGCCGCTGGGGCACCGGGTGGTGGGCCTGTCCGACCCGCGCCGCTTCATCGATGCGCTGGAGAAGG
The DNA here is from genome assembly GCA_036559665.1 of Myxococcaceae bacterium. GTDB lineage: Bacteria > Myxococcota > Myxococcia > Myxococcales > Myxococcaceae > DASRBA01. Next base: position 8,425 of record DATBSS010000395.1, on the reverse strand, counting down.
AGCGGCCGGACGTGATGATCATGGAGGCGGTGCTGGCGCGGATGAGCCCGCTCACGCTGCTCCAGAAGGTCCGGGCCTCCGAGCGCAGCCGGAAGCTGCCGGTGATCGTCGCCAGCGAGCTGAAGGACCAGAAGGACGCCTTCGTCGCCCATGGCGCCTCCTGGCTCACCAAGCCGTGGACGGCGGAGCAGCTCCTGGACGAGGTCCGGCGCCAGATGGCCAGGGCCCCCGCGGCCGCGCCGCCACCCACCCCGCAGCCGCTGCCGGCCTCGCGCGCGTCGTCCGCCTAGTCCAGGGCTCAGCCGGGCTCGATGGCGAGCATCCGGTCCACCGGGTGCCGGAGCGAGTGCAGGGACGGGATGGGCGCGTGGATCAGCCGGAACACCACGTGCACCGCCTCCGAGCCCAGCGCGCCCAGGGCGCCTCGGGTCTCCCGCGCGCGGCTGGCGAGGTCGTTCACCACTCTGGAGACCGGGGTGTGCTCCGACTCCAGCCAGCAGAGCAGCCCGGGCAGCGCGCCCAGGGGGTGCAGGCCCAGGCCCAGCTCGGTGGCCTTGAGCCACAGGCGGACCAGCTCCCGCCCCGCCTCCACGGCGCCCTCGGCGGTGGGTTCGGCCAGCACCGCGCCCAGCGCCGCGGAGGCCACCAGCCGCTGGCGCGCCATCTCCTCCACCGCGCGCCCGCCGCCGATCTCCGAGAGCAGCCCCGGCGCGCCGGGCCTCGCCCAGAGCGACAGCTGCACCAGCTCCGGGGTGGACAGCCCCATCGCCGCCACCTCCATCCCGTCCATGCGGGCCGCCGCCTGCGCGGACCAGCGCAGGTCGTCCGCCCGCCTCCGCTGGAGCGGGCTGATGAGCAGCTCCGCGCGCTCGGCCGCCGCCAGCGCGGGCGCCAGCTTCTCCACCGCGGCGCGCGCGGCGACCATCACCGTCCGCGCCATCCCCTGGCCGCAGGCGGCCTGGAGCGCGGCCTGCTCCGCCGCCGAGAGCGCGTCCCCGCTCACCGCGGCGCGCACGGTGCGCCGGCGGGTGATGAGCTCGCCCCCGCGCCCCTTCGGCTCGTCCCCCTCGCCCAGGACGAGGAAGACGCCCCCGGGGTCCACCGACTCCACCTCGCAGCCGAGGTAGAGCGAGGGCGCGGCCAGCACCGCCGTCTCCACGGCCGCGCCCAGGGAGACCAGGTCCGCGCGCCGGACCCACGGCTCGGCGCCGCCCTCCACGGTGGCGCGCGCCTTGCGGCCGATGGCGTGGAACCGCCACGGCTGCCGGTTGCCTTCGGAGGGCGCCAGCGTCGCCCAGCCGATCAGCGCGCGCCAGGCGGCGGGCCACACGCCGGCGGGGTCGGGCGGGCGCGTGGGCTGCTCCTGGGCCTTTTGCGAGGCGGAGGACGGCTCCGGCGCCAGGCGGGAGGCCACCAGCTCCGCTTTCTGCGGGCGCAGCAGCACGGACGGGTCCAGCCGGAACCGCCCGGACGGCACCTGTTCGCCCAAGAGGATGCGGCGCGTGGTGTCCGCCGCCACGCCGGCGCCCAGCGCCACCGACGACGCCAGCTGCGGCCAGCTCGACAGGGACACCTTCATCTCGAGAATCGACGCCGCCGCCTCCGCGGAGAGCTGCGACGGGCCCAGCAGCTTCACCACCTCCGCCACCCGTTCGGCCGGGTTGAGCTTCTCCAGGGAATCCGGGGTGACGCCCTCCAGCAGGCCGTGGAGCAGCGGGCGCCGGTCCTCGCGGTCGAAGCGCTCCACGTCCAAAAGGCCGCGGTCGGACGTCTCCATCACCACCGGGATGGAGAGCGCCCGGGCCCGATGCCGGACCTGGAGCTTCATCCGCAGGTCGTCGCACTCCTCGATGACCAGGTGGAGCGCGCCGCCGTCCAGGAAGAAGCGCTCGATGGACGATTCGGAGAGGCCCTCCTTGAGGACGGTGAGCTTCTGGTACGGGTCGATCTCCGAGATGGCGCGCGCCGCCAGCACCGCCTTGTTGACGCCCAGGTCGTGCACGCTGGCGCGGAGCCGGTTGAGGTTGGACAGGCCCAGCGTGTCCGGGTCCGCCAGCCGCAGCTCGCCGTAGGGCCCCTCCATGGCCAGCGCCAGCGCGGTGGCCGCGCCCACCGACAGGCCCACCACGCCCACCCGGAAGGTGGCCAGAAGCGCCTGCTGGGTGGGGGTGATCTTGTAGCGGTTGCGGTCCGAGCGGAGCGCGGCGAACGCCTCCTTCGGCAGCAGGTGCACCAGGCGCCCGGACCACGGGTAGAAGAACCAGCTCCCCCACTCGTCCAGCGTGGCCCCGTCCATCAGCTCGCGCCGCCGGTCCTGCTTCTCCTGGGGCGAGCGCCGGCCCGCGGGGTCTTCGGCGGAGAGCAGCTCCTCAACCTGGGCGTCGAGGGTGTCGAACGCGGCGGTGACCAGGCCCTCCTTGAGCAGCCGCGCCATGGCGGCGCGGTCGGCGGCCTTCCCGGCCGAGAAGCGGAAGGGAGCGAACGCCTCCGCCGGGCGACGGGCCGAAGCGAGGGCTTCCAGCAGGTCCATTCGCCTCCGGCCTAGTCGGGCTCGGGAGCGCGCGGCGAGGTCAGCTCGTACACGTGCTCCATCCACTCGGGGAGCAAGCGTGACGAGAGCGCCCACACGTACCCCATCCCCAGGTTCCTCAGCCCGGCCACGTCGGCGTGCGTGCCGATCTCCAGCTCCTGGAGATAGACGAAGCCGCCGACGCCGGCCTCGGCGTACCAGCGCGAGGCGTCCCACAACAGCGACGCCAGGGCGGCCTCGCGCTCCTCCGGGAGCAGCACCTCCCCCGCGGGCAGCACCACCAGGCGGACGCCGTTGAGGAGGTGGAAGAGGTTGATGCCCGGCTCGCCGCGCTCCAGGATCGCCGCCGCCACCGGCGCGCCGTTGCGGCGGGCCACCCGGAGCGCGCGGCTGCGGATCATCCCCGCGCGCGCCCAACGGCGGGAGATCTCCGCCATGTCGAAGCGGGACGGGGTGAGGTCGAACGCCTCCCGGTAGGCGCGGCTGCGGATCTGCGTCAGCGCGCCGAGGACCAGGTTCTGGTCGCCGTCCATGGGCCCGGAGACCTCCGCGCCGGCGCCCACCGGGGCGTTGAGGTTGGGGATGCCCTCGCGGAGGTGGAAGGGCAGCGCCACCGCCTGGTCCTCGGCCAGGTGCTGCTGGGCGAACTCGATGTTGGCCGCCCGCATCCACCGCACCCGGCCCTCGATGTAGCCGACGAACCAGCGGATGTCCGGGTCGGCGTGCGCGGTCTCGAACGCGCGGAGGAACGTCTCGCGCAGCGCCTCCTTGGCGCTCTGGGGGGAGGCCGGGGGCCCGGGCGGCGGAGGGAATTCCGCGCCGCCCTGGCGGGTCCCCTCGGCGGGCCGGCGCGCCATCTGGTGGCCCAGCCAGCTGTGGCGGTAGACCTTGTTGACGGAGACGGTGCACTCCACGCCGCGCGGCGAGGACCACAGCACGCGGCATCCCAGCTCCGGCGCCTTGGCCAGCTTCTTCCCCGCCTCCTGGAACTCGCGCTGCCGCTGGGCGAAGACCCGGGGCTCCTTGCCGGAGAGCGCGAAGTAGCCGGAGCGCTGGTACACCTCCCACAGCGGCTCGCCGCCGTCGCCGTGGGCGCGGGTGGCCGGGTAGAGGCGGTCGCCGACCAGCCGGGACCAGCGCTGGCGGTCGCCGCGGCTGCACGGCGAAAGGCTCATCCCCACCGCGTGGCCGCCGCCGTGGGGCTCGGCGGTGAGGTGGCTGGCGGCCACCATCCGCACGTCGGCGCGGAAGCGCACCGGCCTGGACAGGCCCTCCCCGCTCACCTCCACCTCGTCCATCAACAGGCCGGGGTAGACGAGGTCCTCCACCGCGTCGCACCAGAAGGAGACGCCGCGGAAGGAGAAGTCCCGCACCGTGCGCGCCGCCACCACCTCGGTCCAGATGGGGTGCCGGAAGCGCACGGTGAGCTCGCCGTTGGCGCGCACCCGGCCCACCGCGCGGCGGCGCGTGCGCAACAGCCGCGTCGGCACCGGGGTGATCGCCCTCCCCGGCGCGGAGGCCAGCACCGGCAGCCGGTCCAGCATGAAGATGGAGCTGTGGCCGATCAGCTCGGCCTGGAGCGACTCCTCGATCAGCGCGTCCCCGGTGTCCCAGGTGAGCGTGCCCACGTTGCGGTCGCAGGCGATCAACCGCAGCAGCAGCGCCGGCCGGGCGCCGGGCATGCGCGCCAGCGCCCGCGTCTTGTTGCGGGCGAGGATCTCCCCCACGTGGACGATGCGGTCGCGGTCGGAGACCAGCTCCCGGCTGAAGGCGCGGGTGCTGGCGGCGCGCACCGCGCCCTCGCGGCGCAGCGTCTCCACGAAGGAGGCGATCTTCCGGGCGGTGGCCACGTCCGTCCCCCGGAAGCCGAAGTCCAGCCGCCACGGGCCGTCCTCCTCCGGCTCGTGCACCCTGGCCACCGAGGCCCGGACCAGCGGCGTGGAGAGCCCGCGGCCCAGGAAGTGGACCTTCACCTCGTCGCCGATGAAGAAGCGGCGCGACCGGGCCGCCAGCGCGCAGGCGTCCTCGGGGGACAGCCGGTCCAGGGGCAACTCGACGCCGTCGACCACGGCGAGCGCGTGGTCCGGCGCCTGGCGCAGTCGGTATCCTACGGACGGCTGGGAGAGATCCAACGGCAGCATCGTCCCCTCAACGGGCTGTACGCATTATTGCGCATGCCCGTTGCCCAGCGAAGGGTACTTTCCGTCAATGTGTCGCTTGGCCGGAGGGTGGCCGCGCCACGGGGCCACCGGGTCGCTGCAGACCGTGTTTTTTCATGCGGTAAATCAGCGTTTGCCTTGAAATCGATAAAAATCGGGCCGTCTTTGAGACATTTCCCTCGCAGCGCTCCAGCGAGAGGCGGATGACCTCTCGCTCCAGCACCTCGAGATCCAGCCCTTCCTGGGGCAGGGCGACCTCCAGGCCCGAGGACGCCCGGCCCACGCTGACCCGCGGATGGGCGAACGCGTGGAGGTCTGGGGCATGAATGACCCCCCCCTGGCAACGGGTGACGGCGCGCTCCACGGAGGCGCGCAGCTCGCGCAGGTTCCCCGGCCACCGCTGGGACGCGAGCCAGGCGGCGGCGTCGGGGGCGAAGGTGCCCGGCTGCTCGCCGTCGCGCGCGGCGCGGGCCTGGGCGAAGGACTCGGCGAGGAGGAGCGCGTCCCGGCCGCGGTCGCGGAGCGGCGGGAGCTGGAGTGACAGCGCGCTCAGCCTCCGGAGGAGGTCTTCGCGGAAGGTCCCCGCGGCCACCATGGCCTTCAGGTCCTGCTGCGTGCCGGCGATGAACTGGACGTCCACCGCCACCGGGTCTCCGCCGCCGGGATGGACCTTCCGCTCCTCGAGCGCGGCGAGGAGGCGGGTCTGTTCGTCCAGGGTGAGGCGGCCCACCTCGTTCATGTAGAGGGTGCCGCCGTCCGCGGTCTGGAAGAGGCCGGCCACCCCGGCGCGGGGGCCGAACAGCTCCGCCTCCATCCGCCCGCGCGGGATGCGCTCCCAGGAGACGTCGACGAAGGTGAAGTTCCGGCGCGCGCTGTTGCGGTGGAGCCACCGCGCCAGCGAGCGCTTGCCGGTGCCGGGCTCGCCGGAGATGAGGATGCTGGCGGGGCCACCGCGGGCGGTGCGCTGGCACATCAGGCGGGCGATGGTCATCACCCGCTTCATGCTGGGCGATTCGGCCACCAGCTCCATGGCCTCGGCGAGGTCCTGCTCGCGCCGCTGGAGGTAGCCGAGCTGGAGATCGCCGCGCCGCGCGCCCAAGAGCACGCCCACCGAGAACAGGAGCCGGTCCAGGTCGTCCGCCGGGGCCGCGCAGTACTCGGCGGCCCCCAGCTCGAACGCGTCCACCGGGCCCTGCACCAGCGAATCCGCGCCGCCCAGCACCAGCGGTACCGGCGCGTGCGGGTCCAGGGCGCGCTCGGCCAGGTGCGCGCAGGTGGCCTCCCCCAGCGGGAGGATGGCGATCACCAGGTGGGGCGGCTGGCTCTCCAGGGCCGACACGGCCGCTTCGGCGGACCCGGCCATGTGGAGCCGGTAGCCCCGCCGGCGGAGCGCGTTCGCCACGGCGTCGGTGTCGCCGCCGGGCCTGGCGGCCAGAAGGATGTCCAGGCTGGACGGTGACGGCCGCCCGTCCGCTCCAGGGGGATGTGGGCTCATCTGGTTGAGTGGGCGTGAGCGACGAGCCGTGCGCGGGTGCCCTTCCTCGGGGCGCGGAGTCTAACCCCGGCCAGGAAGGATGTCACCGCGCATTCCGCCTTACCGGAAAAACCTGGATCGGTCTCAAGAACGCGCGGTCGGCCGCAGGGGAATGCGGTTGAAATCCAGAGGCTTGGTGATGAGCATGTGGCCGCCCACACCCCTCAGTTCAGCCTCGGTGTAGCGCTGTCCGTAGGCGGTGACGAAGATGATGGGGGCGGTGATGGTGGGACATTCGCGGGCGTATGGCGGCAGAACTGGATCCTGGAGCGTGCCGCGGAAGAGGCGGCAGAGCTTGATGCCGTCCAGTTGGGAGCCCTTGAGTTGGATGTCCATCAGCACGGCGTGGAGCGAATGGGCGTGGGTGCGCACCGCCTCGCAGGCCTGCTGGTCGGTGGCGGCGCGCACCATGTGGAAGCGACCGCGGAGGCGCAGCTCCGCCACCGTCCAGTTCTCGTCCTCGTCCTCGACGTAGAGAATGGTGGGCAGTGCCTTCGGCAGGCCGCGAGCGGGGGTCTCGGCGATGCGTTTCATGCGCGGCCCGGGGGCAAGAGGGCCGACACAGTCTAAGGCATCCCCGGCGATCCGGCAGCGGGTCGGACTCCCGGTGTGCCTACGGCATCTCCGTTTGACCTGCCCTGCGCAGGAACGTCGGGATGTCGAACTGGTCCTCGTCCAGTGGGAGCGACGGCTCCTTGAGCACCGCGGTGCGAGGCGAGACGGCTTTGTGGTCAGGTGAAGACGGCGCTGCGCGGATCCCGGCCACCGGCACCTTGGCGGGCACCAGCGACGCCACGTCGGGGGCGGCGGGGAGCGCGGGGTGGGAGGGGTTGGTGGGGGTGCGGGCCAGCAGCGGCACCTGGACCGGGGCGACGTGCGGGATGACGCCGCGGTGCTTCGGCTCCTTGTGCTGGAAGCCGGTGGCGATGATGGTGATCTTCACCTCGTCGCGGGCGCCGTCGTCGATCAGCGAGCCGAAGATGATCTCCGCCTCGGGGTCGGCGGCGTCGTGGACCAGGGTGAGCGCCTCGTTGACCTCCTGGAGGGTCATGTCGCGGCCGCCGGTGATGTTGATCAAAAGGCCGGTGGCGCCGTCGATGGAGATGTCCTCCAGCAGCGGGGAGGCGATGGCCTGCTCCATGGCGATCAGCGCGCGCTTCTCTCCCGCGGCGCGCCCGGTGCCCATCAGCGCCTGGCCGCGGTCGGACATGATGGTCTTCACGTCCGCGAAGTCGACGTTGATGTAGCCGTGGTACTGGATGAGGTCGGAGATGCCCTGCACGGCGTTGAGGAGCACCTCGTCCGCGCGCTTGAAGGTCTCCAGAAGCGGCATCGACCCTTCGGAGAGGGTGAGCAGCCGCTGGTTGGGGATGGTGATGACGGTGTCCACCGCCGCCTTGAGCTCCACCAGGCCCTGCTCCGCCTGCTTGCGGCGCTTGTTGCCTTCGAAGAGGAAGGGCTTGGTGACCACGCCGACGGTGAGCGCGCCCTGGCTCTTGGCGATGTCCGCGATGATCGGCGCGGCGCCGGTGCCGGTGCCGCCGCCCATCCCGGCGGTGACGAACACCATGTCCGCGCCGGCCAGCGCCGCGGCGATCTGCTCCCGCGACTCCAGCGCGGCCTCGCGGCCGATCTCCGGGTTCGCGCCCGCGCCCAGGCCCTTGGTAAGGGTCTGGCCGATCTGGATCTTGATCGACGCCCGGCTGGCGTACAGCGCCTGCATGTCGGTGTTGGCGGCGATGAACTCCACCCGGTCCAGGTTGGCGGCGATCATCGTGTTGACGGCGTTGCAGCCGCCGCCACCCGCGCCCACCACCTTGATCTTCGCGCCCAGCTTCTGATCGAAAGTTTCCATGTGAAGGGGTCCCATCATCAGGCGGTGGAACAGGCCCGCAAGTTTTCGGCTACAGGCCTGTAGCAGCGGCGAGTGGCTAGAAGATCTCCTCCAGCCACTCGCGCATCCGCCCCTTCACCTTGCGGTACACGTTCTCGTCCCGGATGCGGAAGATCTTCCGGTCCTGGTTCTTGGCGCCGTAGACCACCAGGCCCACGCCGGTGGCGTACATGGGGCTCTTCACCACGTCCACCAGCCCGCCGATGCCGCGGGGCATCCCGCGCCGCACGGGAAGGCCAATGACCTCCTCCGCCAGCTCCGGCATCCCGGCCAGGAGCGTGGAGCCGCCGGTGATGACCACCCCAAAG
>DATBSS010000394.1:0-2764 GCA_036559665.1 Myxococcaceae bacterium | reverse complement strand
GCGGGGACCCCTACACCTACCTGGGAGGCGACTCCAGGTCGGCCCGGTCCGTCCACTGGCCGACCAACTCCGACCAGGTCTGGAGCCAGGTCAGCTCCTTCGACGCGCCGGGCTGGAACCGCACCCGGGCGGTCCCGGCCTGGAGGTCGAGGCCGGCCTCCGCCACCAGCCTCCAGGGGACGATGGTGTCCACGCTCTCCGGCAGGCGCAGCACCAGTCCCTGCATGGTGCGCCAGCGCAGGATGCACACCACCCGCCCGTTGCCGTCCTTCAGCTCGACGCCGTCGAGGTCCAGCCGGAAGCGTTCGGCCATGGGCCCCGTCACTCCTTGATGACCGGGCAGGCCTTCTCGTCCGTCTTGCGGACCGCCTGGGACTTGGCCACGTCCCCGGTGATGGCGTCCACCGACTTCTTGGAGGCCTTCTCCGCGTCGCCCCACCGGGCGGCGTCCTCCTTCACCAGCGCGGCCACCACGTCGCTCTTCTGCTTCTCCACATCCAGCTGCTTCTGGAGGGTGACCAGCCAGGCGTCGTCGGTCTTGAGCAGGTCCTGGCACTTGCCGACCAGGGTCTTCACCGCCACGGAGTAATTGTTCTTCTTGAACTTTTCGACGAGCTGATTGTAGAGCGCCTCCGCGCTGGAGCGGGTCCCCACGGCGATGGCGGACTCCGCGGCGCGCCGGCGGCTGACCTCTTCGAGCTGCTGGTACTTCGCCCAGCCCTCGCCCGCGCCCAGCGGCTGGCCGGAGGCGGAGTTGATGAACTGGAAGTTGTAGGGGACCTGCTCCTCCCTGCCCGGCGTCTTGAAGGTCATCTTCGCTACCTGGTCCTTCACGCAGGAGGCCACGGTGGCAGCGGTGGCGTCGCCCTCGGGCGGGGTGATGGCGATCTGGGAGGGGCTCTCGGTCTCCGGGGGCGGCACCATCTTGCCGTCCGGGCCGGCCGTGTCCGCCGGGTGCGGCAGCGTGGCCAGGAGCTGGAACGGCGCCGGGTCGGCCGCCTTCCACGGCTCGAAGCAGTTGCACATCTTCGGCAGCGCCAGGCGGATCTGCCCGGCGGCCGTCGAGATCTCGTTCACGTCCCCCCGGATGGCCGGCTGCACGTGCACGTCGTGGACGAACTTCACCAGCGCGGCGGCCGTGCCGGGCGGCAGATCCTTGAGGGAGAACAGCTCGTCCTGGTCGATCTTCACCTCGTCGCCGCCGCCCACCGTCACCGGGCCGGCCTCGGGCTCCGGCTCGGGGTCCTTGCCCTTGCCCTTGCCTTTCCCCTTGCCCTTCGCCTTCGCCGCCGCCGCCTTCGCCGCTTTCTCCGCCGCCACCTTGCCGACGTCCACCACCTCCATCTTCTTGTTCTTGTCGCCCTTGGGCAGCTTCAGCTCGTCGGTCGCGTTCTGGGTGAAGGTCGGCATGAGCTTGGCCAGCACGCCGCGGACGCAGGCCTCGCCGTCGGGGGTGATGTTGTCGGAGGTGACGGTGTGATCGGGGACGCCGGACTCCGGCACCTTGGTGCTCACGGTGATGGCGGTGCGCTCCTTGGGGCCGCGGTTCTTCGGGTCCGCCATGCACTCCATGATCTGCGGGTTGGCGGACTGGAGCAGGCCGATCAGCACGCCGTCGCTGGCGCGGGGCGGGACGGCCGGGGCCTGGCCGAAGCAGTTGGCCAGGTCGAACCAGGTCTGGTTGGTCACCGTGCTGGTGATCATCTTCACGACCGGCTCCGAGGTGGTCTCCTGCTTCGGCGTGACGCAGGCCAGCGCCAGACCGAGCGCCAGCGTCAACGCGGCGGGAACGGCGATGCGGCTCTTCATGCGGCCCCTCCTGGAAATGGCGAGGGGAGGGTGTTTGCCCGAAAGCGGTCCTACTTGTCGAGCCCTTCCGCGTTCTTGAGGTCCTTCAGTCGCAGGCCGTTCTTCTTGAGCAGGCGGTAGAGGCTCTGCATGGAGAGGCCGGTCTTCTGCTCGGCCACCTTCATGTCGAAGCTGGCGTCCTTCATCACCTCGGCGAAGTAGATCCGCTCGAAGTCGGAGAGCACCCGGTCCTTGGCCTCGTGGTACGGCAGCGCCGCCACCACCGCGCCCAGCGGCTTCTGCGGCTCGCCGCCCTTCTTGGGCGGGTTGGCCATGAAGTCCAGCCAGGAGGTGTTGCCGGTCTCCTGCATCAGCGCCGCCCGCTCCAGCACGTTGCGCAGCTCGCGCACGTTGCCCGGCCAGTCGTAGCCCTCGAAGAGGGAGATGGTCTGCGGGGTCAGCTCGAACTGCACCGACAGGCCGGCGAGGAGGTTCCGCGCCAGGAGCGGGATGTCGTCGCGGCGGGTGCGCAGGGGCGGGATGCGGACGCGGGCCACCCCCAGGCGGTAGAACAGGTCCCCGCGGAAGCGGTTCTGCCGGACCTCCTCCTCCAGGTTCTTGGAGGTGCAGGCCACGATGCGCACGTCCACCGCGTGGGCCTTCTCGCCGCCCACCGCCGGCAGCTCGCGCGTCTCCAGCACGCGGAGCAGCTTGGGCTGGATCTGCAGCGGCAGCTCGCCCACCTCGTCCAGGAACAGGGTCCCGCCGGAGGCGGTCTCGAAGGCGCCCCTGGCGTCCGCGTCGCCGCGCAGCGAGCCGAACAGCTCGCGGTCCGCCGCCTCCTCCGAGAGGAGGTTGCAGTCCACCACCCGGAACGGGCCGTGGCGGCGCGCCGAGTGGGCGTGCACCGCGCGGGCGGCCAGCTCCTTGCCGGTGCCGGTCTCGCCCTCGATGAGGAGGTTCATGTCCTCGCGGG
>DATBSS010000393.1:0-22255 GCA_036559665.1 Myxococcaceae bacterium | reverse complement strand
TTGACTTGACCACGAGCCGGGCCGCCCAGCCATTGCCTGAGGAGCTCCCGCTTCGCCCCATCCAGGAGATGGGGCTGAAGGAGCTGGAGCGCATCCGCCTCATCCTGCGCGGCGGTTCGGTCATCGACTGGCGGCGGCTCCACTTCAAGACCCGCGAAGAGGTGGCCCGCTTCCTCCGGCTCTGCGAGTTGGAGGTGAACGACCCGGTCGACGAGGCCTGGATCCGCACCGCGCTGGCGGACGCGGTGGAGTACCTGCGGCAGACCTTCAACTACCGGGTGACGGACGTGGTCGCCAACCCGGAGCACGTGGAGGACCTGTTCCTGCTGGCCTCCGGGGTGAAGGAGCCCCGGCGCTGGCGGCGGATCGCCTGCATCGTCCTCAAGGTGATGCACGTCATCCAGCACATCGAGGGGCACGAGCTGCTCCGCCACCTCGCCGTCTCCGAGGCCGAGCTGGCGGAGCTGGCCACCCGGAAGGTGCTGGGCATCGCGGAGGAGATGCAGCGCAAGGGCATCCCGGTGGCGGAGTTCGCGGATTCGATCAAGACGCGGGAGTCGGTGATCACCAAGCTGGTGGCGAAGAAGGAGACGGTGGCGGCGCAGATCTACGACAAGACGCGCTTCCGCGTCATCACCCGCACCCGCGAGGACATCCTCCCCGTCCTCTACTACCTGACCCAGAGACTCTTCCCGTTCAACTTCGTGGTGCCGGGGCAGACGGAGAACACGCTGCTGCCGTTCAAGTCGGTGCTGGCGGACCACCCGCACTTCGCCCAGTTCGTGTCCAGCCTGCACCTGGACGTCTCCTACGAGGAGAAGGAGCGCGGCAGCGGGAACGAGTTCTCCGGAGGCACCTACCAGGTGCTCAACTTCGTGGTGAACCTGCCGATCCGGATGGACGCCTTCCTGCCGCCGCCGGAGCTGGACCGGCGGATGCGCAAGTGCCGCACCGGGTTCGCCCTGGTGGAGCTGCAGATCGTCGACGACCGGACCGCGCAGGTGAACGAGAGCGGGGAGAACTCCCACGAGAAGTACAAGAAGCGGCAGAAGCTGAGGGTGCTCCGCCGCCTCTCCCGCGGGCTGGTGATTCCGAAGAAGGAAGGCGAGAAGGGGAGCTAGCGCCGCTTCCGGTTCTTCTTGCGCGCGTCGCGCTCCTGCTTGCGCTTCTTCTTCAGCGCGTCGCGGTCCTTGTCGCTGGCGGTCTTCCCGGCGGGCTGGGTGGAGTAGCCCATCAGCCGGGCCTTGGCCATCTGGGCCTGGCCCATGGGCGCGGTGTAGCCGGGCGCCAGCTGCGGCATCTGCATCTGCTGCCCGCCGCCCAGGGCGGCCTCCATCATCTTGGCGTCCTTGCCGAACAGCCCCTCCAGGTCCATCCCCTTCATCTTGGAGAGCTGGCCCAGCTGCTTGAAGCCGGGGATGCGACCCAGGAGCCCCGGGTTCTGGCCAATGCTCCCCATCACCTGCTGCATCATCTGGTACTTGTCCAGCAGCTCCTTCACCTCGTGCTTCTTGCGCCCGGAGCCCTTGGCGATGCGCTCCATCCGCGAGTCGTTGATGAGGTCGGCGCGGGAGCGCTCCTTCTCCGTCATCGAGTTGAACATCGCCTCGATCTTGTGGAGCTCCTTCTCGTCCGGGTTCAGCTGGTCGGTGAGGTCGCCGAAGATGGGGAACTTCTCCAGCAGGTCCTTCAGGGACCCCATCTTGCGGACCAGCTGGATCTGCTCCACGAAGTCCCGCAGGGTGAACTTGCCGGAGAGGAGCTTCTCGGCGTCCTCCTCGGCCTTGTCCTCGTCCACCACCTGCTCGAAGTCCTTCATCAGCCCGACGATGTCGCCGAAGCCGAGGATGCGGCCGGCCAGCCCGTCCGGGCGGAACTCCTCCAGCTTGTCCAGGCCCTCGCCCATGCCGAGGAACTTGATCGGCTTGCCGGTGACCTCCTTGATGGAGAGCGCCGCGCCGCCGCGCGCGTCGCCGTCCAGCTTGGTGAGGATGAAGCCGTCCAGGGTGAGCCGCCGGTCGAACTCCGTCGCGGTGCGCACCGAGTCCTGGCCGATCATCGCGTCGCAGACCAGCAGGATGTTGTCCGGATGGACCTCCGCCTTGATCGCCTCCAGCTCCGCCATCAGCTGTTCGTCGATGGCCAGGCGGCCGGCGGTGTCCACGATCACCACGTCCCGCTTCTGCTGGAGGGCGGCGTCGTAGCCCTTCTTCGCCAGCTCGGGCGGCTGCAGGCCCGGCTCGAAGAAGACGGGCACCTCCAGCCGTTCGCCCAGGACCTTGAGCTGTTCCACCGCGGCGGGCCGGTAGATGTCCGCCGCTACCAGGAGGGGCTTGTGGCCTTCCTTGATCAGGAAGCTGGCCAGCTTCCCGGCGGTGGTCGTCTTCCCGGACCCCTGGAGGCCGACCATCATGATGCCCGACACCTGGCCCTTGGGCTTGAGCCGGAGCCGGGTGTCCACCGGCCCCATCAGGGCCTCCAGCTCGTCGTGGCAGATCTTCACGAAGTGGTCGGACGGGTTGACCCGGATCCGCCGGCCCTTCTTGTCCACGATGGTGGTCTTCACCACCTCGCCCGCGGCCTTCTCCCGCACGTTGGCCACGAACTTCTTCACCACGTCGAACGCGACGTCCGCCTCCAGCAGGGAGACGCGGATGTCCCGCAGCGACTCCTCCACCAGCTCCGGGGTGATCTCCGTCTTCCCCTGGAGCCTGTTCTTGGCCGCGCGGAAGCCCTTGCTGACCGTCTCGAGCATGGGGTCAGCGTATAGAACAGCTACACGGTGCGCGTCTTCCAGGTCCCTCGCCTGAAGGCCAGTAGACCAACCACCGCCTGGGCGGAGTAGGCCGCCGCCACCGCCCAGAAGACGCCCTGGGGGCCCATCTTCCCCCACACGGCCAGGCACCAGGCCAGGGGGATCTGGATCGCCCAGAAGGTGGCCAGGTTGATGAGGGTGGGCGTCCCGGTGTCCCCGGCGCCGTTGAACGACTGCACCATCACCATCCCCAGCCCGTAGAAGACGAAGCCGTAGGCCAGCGTGCGCAGGGCCGGCACCGCGACGGGGAGGATGCTGGGGTCCTTGGCGAAGATGGAGAGGATTTCCGGGGTGGCGGCGATCACCACCACCGCCTCCACGGCCAGGAAGGCCATGTTGTAGGCGGCCGCGCGGAACACGGACTGCTCCGCCCGCCGCGGTTTCCCGGCGCCCAGGTTCTGCCCCATCAGCGTGGCGGCGGCGTTCGACATGCCCCAGGCCGGCAGCATGGTGAAGAAGATCATCCGCATCACCACCGTGTACCCGGCCATCGCCTGGTCGCCGAAGCGGGCGATGATCCGCACCAGCACCACCCAGCTCAAGGTGGCGACCGCGTACTGGCCCAGCCCGCCGAGCGACATCTTGACCAGCCGGGCGATGATCCCCAGGTCCGGGGCGAACGTCTCGCGCCGGACGTGGATCCGCCGCTTCCCCGAGAAGAGGAAGTAGAGCTGCACCACCACGCCGACCCCGCGGCCCACCGTGGTGGCGACGGCCGACCCGGTCAGGCCCAGCTTCGGGAACGGGCCCAGGCCGAAGATGAGGCACGGGTCCAGGACGAGGTTGATGGCGTTGGCGATGACCAGCGTGCGCAAGGACATGGCCCCGTCGCCGGTGCCGCGGAAGGCGCCGTTGAGCACGAAGAGCAGGAGCACGATCCCCTGCCCGCCCAGGACGATGCGGGCGAAGGTGCCGCCGGTGGACACCACGTTCTCGGACGCGCCCATCAGCCTCAGCAGCTGCGGCGCGAAAAGCCCGCTCAACAGGCCCAGCACGGCGCCCGTCCCGACCGCCAGCCACGCCACCTGCGCGGACGCCACCGAGGCCGCCTTCGCGTCCTTCTCGCCGATGCGCCTGGCCACCATGGCCGTGCCCGCCATGGCGAAGCCCATGCCCACCGTGTAGACGAGGGCCATCAGCGACTCGGTGATTCCGACGGAGGCGACCGCCACCGCCCCCAGCCGCGAGACCCAGAACGTGTTGACGATGAAGAACAGCGCTTCCATCGCCATCTCCAGGACCATGGGGATGGCGAGCAGGAGGATGGCCCTGCCCAGGCTTCCCTCCGTGAAGTCCCGGTCCGTGCCGACCAGGATCGCGCGGATGGTCTGCAGGAATCCCTCGTCCTGGGGAGACCGGGGGAGCGTCAAAGGTTCGGAGGCGGCTGGCGTGGTACTCAAAGGGTCGGGAATCCTGTTCCGGCGTGTGCGTGGGTCAAGACGCTCCAGCGCGCAGGAGCCTGACACGCCTCGGAAAATTCCGGAGAAGAAGCTCGAACTGTAATTTTTGGCGGGTTCTGCGTCTGCTGGACATGCAGGATCCCCTTTTGGAGTGGTTGAAGGAGCGCCTGTACGCCGACCGGGACCCACAAGAGGTGTGGGCGTCGCCGCCGGCGGAGCTCGTTCCCGAGGAACAGCGGGCGGTGGTGGAGAGCCGGGGGCCGGCGCAGCAACTGCTGGAGATCTGGCACCAGCTTCGCCGGTCCGGGGTCGCGCCACCACGGGAAGACGCGCTCCAGGTATTGGGCCTGCTCGTGGAGATCGGCTTCCCGGAGGGGCCCGACACGGTGGCGGCGTACATGGACGGGAGCTCGCAGTTCCTCAGCCGGGAGGGCGTGGCGCTCATGGGCGAAGACCCCCGGCCCGAGGTCGAAGAGGCGGCCCGGCACCTGATCGCGGTGGCCGGCGCGTTCGTCTACCGGGCGCGGCGCATGCATCTCCCGCGCAAACCGCCCGGGCCGCAGATGGTCCAGTTCACCTTCCTCACCCCCTCCGGCCCGCTGCTCTCCAGCTGCTCGAAGACGGTGCTGCGGAGCGGCCATGGTGAGCTGTCGGCCCTCTTCGAGCCGGCGGCGGAGCTGATCGAACGGAAGGTGGAAGGACTCGACGACTCGACGGGGTGACCCGGGTACGCGAGGATTCGCCGGCCGCGCGCGAGTGGCGGAACCGGTAGACGCAGGGGACTTAAAATCCTCGGGCTCGAAAGGCCGTCCGGGTTCGAGTCCCGGCTCGCGCACTTTTTGCGTTCCGCGTCAGCGGACCTCGAGCTTGCCGATCCCGAACTCCGCGGGCGCCACCACTTCGGTACCGGTGCGGTCGCGCACCGCCGCCCGGTAGCGCGGGCCCAGGTTGGCGCCGTCGAACACCAGCCCGAAGTTGGGGACGGCCGGCATGTTCAGCTTGAGCGTGTAGAAGACCTGGCCCGCGGTCACCGCGGTGTCCCCCGCCACCGCCCCGGTGCCGGTGGGGCGCTGGCTCTGCCCGGTGACCAGCACGCCCGCCAGGGGACCTGAGCTGGGGAGCTTGGCGCCGTAGGCAGGGACGCTGGGCGCCATTCCCGGCGGAAAGACGGTCCCCGGCGTGAACACGAACGACCCCGGGACGATCTTCGTCGGGTCGATGGGCAGGTCCAACCCGATCGAGTACCCACTGAACGAGGCCGCGGCCTCCAGCCGCAGGACGATCGACGTGTCGGTCGAATTCACGTCGTCCCGCACCAGCCGCACCTTCGCCGGGCCGGTGGGGTTGGTGTACGCAAACCTTGGCTGGGTGATGCTGAACGCCTGCGACGTCACCGGTACCAGCGTCCCGGAGCTCGCCGACAGCCGGTACCCGGTCCCGAACTGATCCAGCGACAGATCGGAGAAGGTCGCCACGCCGTCGGCCGCCGCCACCTGCGCCGTCCCCCGCAGCGTCCCCGTCCCCGGGTTCACCGCGAGCTGCACCTGCACCACCGCCGTGGAGCGGGTCACGTTGCCGAAGTGGTCCAGGATCCCCACCTGCACCGCCGGCGTGAGCGCCCGGTTGATCGATGTGTCCTGGGGCTCCACCACGAAGGAGAGCGACTCGTCCGCGCCAGGCAAGACGGTGAACTGGGCGCTGGTCGCCACGGGCAGCCCGGAGGTGGTCGCGTTCAACGTGTACGTGCCGGCCTTGTCCAGGACCAGCCCGTCGAAGGTGGCGGCGCCGCCCCTGGCCGCGACCGTGGTGGGCCCGGCCAGCGTCGCGGCCGAGGGCCCGGAGGCGATGGCCACCGTCACGTCCTTGGTGAAGTCGGGCACCGGCTTGCCGTCCTTGTCCAGCGCCGTCACCACCACGGCCGGGGAGATCGCCGCGCCCGCCACGCCGCTCACGGGCTGGGTGCTGAAGCTCAGGCTGGCCGGAGGGTTCTGGCAGCTGCAGCCGTGACCGGCGAGCGCCGCCGCGAGCGCGATCGCGGCCAGGACCCGGCTCCGGAGCGAGATCATGCGCCGAGCCTACGCCTCCTCCACACCGCGGGTCACTGAGGGTGCGAGGGCCCGGTATCCAGCACCTCGAAGTCGGCCGCGCCCCCCCAGGAGCGCGGCCGCCAGGCATGCCAGGGCCCGCCTCACGCCGGCCCCGCGCCCGTCAGGGCCGGGACGGGAAGATGCCTTCCAGCGCGATGATGAAGCTCAGGCACAGGAAGGGGTTCATCACCGGCATGGGCTGGTTCCCGCCGGTCGCGCTGGACGTCGCCGGCGCCATGGTGGTGTTGGTCAGCGGGTTCAGCCCGCTGACGTAGGCGCTGATGGGGTTCCCGCTGCCGTCCACCGCCTTGGCCCAGACCGCGCCCGCGGGCGCGTCGGTATTGCCGTCGCTGGTGTTCGCCCCGATGGTGACGGCGTGGGTGTGCGATGGCATCTGGTTGGTGGTGAGGGTCACCGACTCCGTGCCGGTTACCTCGCCGAGCGTCCGCTGGGAGAGGCCCTGGCCGTTGCCCCAGTGCATCGGGAAGCGGCCCTGCAGGTTGGGGAGGGCGAAGGTCGTCACGCCGTCACCGCCATAGGTGGTGCCCAGGAGCGAGAACAGGGCGGTGTTCTGAGCGATGGAGAGGAGCTGGCCGTTGCAGAAGGCCCAGCCCCTGGGGGCGAAATTGCCGCCGAACATCCGGACTTCGCCGAGGAATGGTTCAGACATCGATGGTGACCCCTCCCAAAGGTGGAAGGGCCACGTAACCACGTCAGCCGCCCGGTCGCCACTCCATCAGGACGTAGGGCCCGTCCGCGGCGAGGGTGGAGAAGCCCATGCGGGCGTAGAGCGCGGCGGCGCGGCTCCCGTGCAGCACGTGCAGGCGCACCGGCCTGGCCGCCGCCTTCGCCTCCGCCAGCAGCGCCTGGAGCAGCGCCGTTCCCAGGCCCCGGCCCCGGTGCTCGGGCAGCAGGGCGATGTCGGCCAGGCGGATCTCATCCTCCCGCCGGTCCACCAGCAGCCGCCCGGCCGGCGCCCCGGCCACGAGGACGATCTGGTGGTCCGCCCGCGGCAGCTGGGCGCGGTAGTGCTGCTGCTGGGCGCGGAATTGCATCTGGAGGAACGCCTCTCGCTGCGGGCCGATCAGCCCCCAGGCCTCCAGCTCCTCGGCCCGCGTGCTCGCGTAGAGCGCGAACAGGAACGCCTCGTCCTCGGGAGTGGCGGGGCGGAGCGCCGGGATCATCCGCGGGCCATCTGCCTGGGTGCAGCCATAGGCTGCAAGGTTCTCGCGCCCGGCACCCTCTCTGCAATCGTGCGTTTCAGGACCCGTAGTGCGCCTCGCATCCCGCCGCCCCCCGGAGACCTTCGTGATCGAAACCATCGCCGCCCTTGCCTTGTTCGCCGCCCCCGCCGCGCCACCCCAGGACACCAAGGCGCTGCTGGACTGCTGGGCCAAGGCGATGGGGGGCCGGGAGAAGCTGGCCGCGCTCAAGACCATCGAGCGCGAGGGGACGGTGGCCTCGCCGGGTGAGAAGGGTGCGTTCCACACCTGGAGCCGCGCGGACGGCGCGTCGTACGAGGAGAGCAACTTCGGCCCGGTGGCCTGGCGATCCGCCTTCGAGGGCGGGCGCCGGTGGACGGTGGACGGCCTCTCGCCGGCGCAGGACTCCACCGGCGTGGAGCTGGAGCACGCCGTCACCGCCGCCTACCTGGACAGCTTCTCCTACCTGCTCCCCGGGCGGATGCCGGGCGAGGTCCGGGCCGGCCCCGCGCCGTGGACGCTGGTCCTGGCGCCGAAGGGCGGGCGCGAGTGGACGTTCACCCTGGACCCCAAGACCTGCCTCCCGAGGATCAGCGCCCACCAGAGCGGGGACCGCGTCGTCACCACCACCTACGTGCAGTGGACGGTGGAGGGCGGGGTGAAGCTCCCGCTGGTGCAGACGGACTCCGACGGCGATCCGGCCACCACCTACACCGCGAAGGTCACCGCCACGAAGGTGGATGGGCCGTTCCCGGAAGCGAAGCTGGCGAAGCCCGCGTGGAAGGCCGCGGTGACCATCCCGGCGGGGAAGAGCCCGATCGCGCTGCCCATGGAGCTGACGCAGAACCACCCGTATTCGCCGGTCATGGTCAACGGCAAGGGCCCGGTCTCCTTCCTCATCGACACCGGGGCCACGCGGGCGGTCATGGATGGGGAACGCGCCAAGGCGCTCGGGCTGGATGGCAAGGGGACGCAGGTGCTTCGCGGCGCCGGCGCCGGGCAGCTGGAGTCCACGACCGTCGAGAGCCCCGAATACACCTGGGGGCCGCTGAAGATCCCCGGGTCGGCGCTGAGCACCGCGCCGCTCAAGGCGCTCTCGCTCCGCGAGGGGCGGGCCATGGAGGGCATCCTGGGGTACGAGACCCTGGGCCAGTTCACGGTGGAGTTCGACTACGCGGGATCGGCGATCCGGCTTCACGACCCGGAGACGTTCCAGGCTCCGCCGGGCGCGGTGTCCATCCCGTTCACGCTCATCGACACCAAGCCGTTCGTGGAGGTGGTGGTGGAGCTGGCCGACGGGCGGTCGGTGCCGGCGAAGATGATCGTGGACACCGGGTCGCGCGCCGCGCTGATGCTGGCCACGGCGTTCGTGGACAAGCACCACCTGGTGGAGGCGGTGGGCAAGACGCTGGACGCGCCGCTCGGCTTCGGCGTGGGCGGGCGCACCCAGCAGCTGCTGGCCAGGGTGAAGGCGCTGAAGCTCGGCGACCTTCGCATCGAGGCGCCGGTCACCGGGCTCGGGCGCGGCACCCGGGGCGCGGACGCCGACCAGGACGTGGAGGGCAACATCGGCGGCGACCTGCTCCGGCGCTTCACCGCGTACTTCGACTACAAGCGCGGCCGGATGCTGCTGGTGAAGAACGCAACCTTCGGCACCCCGTTCGAGTACGACATGAGCGGGATGCTCCTGCAGTCGGCGGATCTCAAGTTCAAGCGCGTGGTGGTGGCCGAGGTGGTCCCCGGATCCCCCGCCGCCGAGGCCGGCGTGAAGGCGGGCGACGAGGTGCAATTGGTGGACGGGGCGCCGGTCGAGCAGACGCCGATCGAGGCGCTCCGCGGCCGCCTCCGCGCCGCCGGCGTGAAGGTGGCGCTCCGGCTCCTCCGCGGCGGCAAGCCGGTGGACGTCACGCTCATCACTCGCCGGCTGATCTAGCCGGCCTGGGCCGCCGCCGGCGCGAGGTACCGCGGCTCCGGCGGCGCGATCCCGTGGCCGGCGCGCAGCTTCTTCACCACCTTCATCGCCAGCAGCAGCATGGTGAACATCACGTGCAGCGCGGGGAGCGGTTTGAGCACCATCTGCCCCGCGCGCGTCTGGCCGGCCTGGATGGCCTGGATCTCCGGCATCCGCTCGTCCTGGATGCGCTGGAGCGCCGCCGCGTCGATCGCCTCTTTCCGCTGGAGCCTGGGGACCAACTGGTTCGCCGCGGCGAAGGTGTCCCGGATGGCGACGTTGAGGCCCTGGCCGCCGGACGGGGACATGGTGTGGGCCGCGTCGCCCAGGAAGAGGAGCCCCGGCGCGTGCCAGGACTTCACCCGGTCCACGATGATCTTGAGCACCTGCATCTCGGTCCGCTCGGAGAGCTGGGCGTCCACCAGCCGCCGGATCTCCCCCCGGAGTGTGGGGAGCAAGCGCCGCTTCAGCTCCGGGATGTCCTTCTTCAGCACCGCCAGGTCGCCCGGCGCGCTGTAGGCGATGTGCAGGCGCCGGCCGGCGGAGGGCTGGAGCACCGACACCACGCCCTTGCCGAACATGTGGACCTCCACGGAGGAGGGGAGGGCGGCCGGCGCATCGCTGAAGTCGAACCGCAGCCAGAGCGCGTCCGCGGTGGTCTCGAACGTCTCCGTCTCCAGCCCGCAGGACTTCCGCAGCGCGCTGTTGCGCCCGTTGGTGACCACGAACAGGTCGCCGTCCACGCGGGACTCCACGCCCGCGCGCCGGGTCTTCATCGCCACCACCCGGCCGTCTTCCCGGATGCCCTCCAGCACGGTGGTCTCCAGCTCGAGCCGGTAGCCGGGGAAGGCGCTGCACAGCTCGTGGAGCAGCCCCAGGAAGCCCGGCTGCGAGACGATGGCCCCCACCTCCACCGCCCCGGGCACGCGCACCTCCCGGCGGTGACCCAGGAACATCCGCCGCCGCACCTCCGGCAGCGCCAGCCCGCGCGCCACCAGGCGCTGGAAGATCCCCGCCCGTTCCAGCTGCTCCACCACCGACCGCTGCACCAGCTCCCCGCGGAACTCCCGCTGGAAGTCCGGGTGCCGCTCCAGCACCCGCACCCGCACCCCGCTGGAGGCCAGCTGGTACGCCAGCATCATCCCCGCCGGCCCCGCGCCCACGATCACCACTTCCGGATCCTGCTGCGACATGCTCCGCCCTCGCTTGATTAGCGCGGCGGCTAATTAGCGTAAAGGCTAACCAAACGTCAAGCTCAGCCGCGGGCGCGTCGGGCGGCGGGCGCGGCGGAGATGGTGAGCCGGCGCCGGAACACCTCGCGAAAGCGGGGCAGCTCCGGCTCCACGTCCCACAGCTCCAGGTCCACCGGCGCGCGTCCCTCCACCGAGACCGCCACGGCCCCGCGCGACACCTTCGCGTGCACGGCGCGCACCGGCTGGTGGTGGCTGCGGTCCAGCGCGTCCCCCAGGCGGACGAACATGGCCAGCTTGCGGACCATCACCGCCTCGGTGCGGGTGAGCCCGGAGAGTGCGGGGTGGTCCAGGTCCGGCAGGTTGCGGCGGTGGTAGCGGGCGATCTGCGCCACCATCTCGCGCTCGCGGTCCGCCAGGCCGGGGATGTCCGCGTTGGTGATCAGGTAGTACGTGTGGCGGTGGTGCTTCTGGTAGCTGACCACGTTGCCCACGTCGTGCAGCAGCGCCGCCACCTCCAGCATCGGGCGCACGGAGTCCGGCAGGCCGTGCACCGCGTCCAGCTGGTCGAACAGCGACAGCGCCAGCCTCGACACCTGCCGCGCGTGCGCCACGTCGAAGCGCCAGCGCCGGCCCAGCTCCTCCGCCGCCTCCACCAGCCAGCGGTCGGAGGCGCGCGGGCTGCGGCGCCGCATCAGGTCCACCAGGATGCCGTCGCGCAGGCCGCGGTCCACCGCGGTGACCGACTCCAGCTTGAGGTGCTTCGCCAGCGCCTCGAGGATCACCGCCCCGGGGACGATGATGTCCGCCCGCCGGGAGTCGAAGAGGCGGCGGCGCTCGGAGGCGCCCATGGCCACCAGCTCCTCCACCGCGCGGGAGATCTGCCGGGCGGAGGCGTGGGCGGTGCCTTCGGCGGCGGCGAAGGAGACCACCGCCCTCACGTTGCCGGAGCTGCCCAGCGCGCGGCGCGGCGCCCCGAGGATGAAGCCGGGCAGGGATTCGGCCACCGCCTCGCGCGCGTACTCGCGCATCAGCGCCAGCTCGCGGGCGCCCACCCGGCCGTTGACGCCGAACACATCGGCCAGCCGCACCGCGCCCAGCGCGATGCTCCAGAGGTTGACCGGCCGCTCGCCGATGGCGGTGGACACCTCGGTGGAGCCGCCGCCGATGTCGATGCAGAGCGAGCGCGCGTCCGGCGGCTTGCCGTGCAGCACGCCCAGGCAGATCAGCCGCGCCTCCTCCCGGCCGGAGACCACCTCCAGGGTGAGCCCGGCCTCCTTGCGCGCGCGCTGGATGATCTCGTCCTTGTTCTTCGCCTCCCGCAGCGCGCTGGTGGCCACCGCACGCACCCGCGCCTGGTACCGGCGGCAGAGCGCGCCGTAGCGCCGCAGCGTGGCCAGCAGCCGGTCCACCACCTCCTGGGGAATGCGGCCGGTCTTGAAGACGCCCTCGCCGGGGCGCACCGGGTCCCGCTCCTGGTGCAGGCTCTCCAGCGACCCGTCCGGGAGCGGCCGCGCCAGCTCCAGCTTGACGGCGTTGGTGCCGACGTCGATGGCGGCGAGGACAGTGTCCTGCGGCAGGCGGGGCATTCGGCTGGCGCACCTTAAGCGATTGCTCTGACGTCCAGGTCGTTACTAATGATCGGCTCCATGGACTCGCTCGACCCCAGGCAGTTCCTCAACCGGGAGCTCTCCTGGCTGGCCTTCAACGAAAGGGTGCTCGGCGAGGCCCGGGACGCCGCCCTCCCCATCTACGAACGCCTCAAGTTCCTGGGCATCGTCGCCTCCAACCTGGATGAATTCTTCATGGTCCGGGTGGCCGGCTTGAAGCAGCAGGTGGCCGGCGGGGTGGTGGACGTGGCGGCGGACGGGCTGTCGCCGGTCGCGCAGCTCGCCGCCATCCGCGAGCGCGCCCATCCCATGGTCGCCGAGGCGTACCGGGTCTACCGCGAGGAGATCCTCCCCGCGCTGGACCGGTCAGGGCTTTCGGTCCCCGCCCGCGGGACGCTCACCCCCGAGCAGGCGGAGGCCGCCCGGCAATACTTCCAGGCCCAGGTCTTCCCTGCGCTCACCCCCCTGGCGATCGACCAGGGCCACCCCTTCCCGCACCTGCGCAACAAGTCCCTCAACCTGGCGGTCCTGTTGCAGAAGGAGGCGCGGGGGCGGGGGCGCAAGCGCCGGGAGCCGGTGTCGGGCGAGAGCTCGCTGGCGGTGGTGCAGGTGCCGGGCGTGCTGAAGCGGCTGGTGTCCATCCCGGCCGCGGCGGGGAAGGCGTTCCTCCTGCTGGAGGAGCTGATCGCGATGCACGTGGGCGATCTGTTCCCGGGCTACAAGGTGGAGCGCACCGCCGCCTTCCGCGTCACCCGGAACTGGGACCTCAACGTCGACGAGGACGAGTCGGAGGACCTGCTCTCCACCATCCAGGACGAGCTGCGGCGCCGGGACCGCGGCGCGGCGGTGCGGCTGGAGCTGGACGCCGGCGCCCCGGACTCGCTGGCGGGTCTGCTGGCGGGCGCGCTGAACCTGAGCGCGGCGGACGTGTACGCGGTGAACGGCCCGCTCAACCTCTCCGAGCTGAGCGCGCTGCGCGAGGCCGACAACCGCGCCGAGCTGTCGGTGGAGCCCTGGGTCCCGGCGGTGCCGCAGCGGCTGCGCGAGGCGGAGTCCATCCTCCAGGCCATCCGCGCCGGGGACGTGGTGCTGCACCACCCCTACGACTCCTACGACCCGGTGACCCGCTTCCTCGAGGAGGCGGCCGAGGACCCGGACGTGCTGGCCATCAAGCAGACGCTCTACCGGACCTCGCCGGACAGCCCCATCGCCCGCGCCCTCTCCCGCGCGGTGGAGTACGGCAAGCAGGTGACGGTGCTGGTGGAGATCAAGGCCCGGCTGGACGAGGCGAACAACATCGCCTGGGCGCGGCGGATGGAGGAGGCGGGCGTGCACGTCGTCTACGGGCTGGTGGGCCTGAAGACGCACTGCAAGGTGGCGCTGGTGGTGCGGCGCGAGGCGCCCGGCATCCGGCGCTACGTGCACCTGGGGACCGGCAACTACAACCCGGTCACGGCGAGGCAATACACCGACGTCTCGTTCTTCACCGCCAGCGAGGAGGTGGGCGCGGACGCCACCGCGCTCTTCAACGCGCTCACCGGCTACGCGGCCAACCCGAAGTGGCGGTGCTTCGCGGTGGCGCCGTTCGACCTGCGGGAGCGGGTGATCTCCTTGATCGACCGGGAGGCGGAGCTGGCTCGCAAGGGGGAGCCGGCGCGCATCGCCGGGAAGATGAACGCGCTGGTGGACCCGGCGGTGATCCAGGCCCTCTACCGCGCCAGCCAGGCGGGCGTGGAGGTGGACCTGGTGGTGCGGGGGATCTGCTGCCTGCGGCCGGGGATGCCCGGCGTCTCGGAGCGGATCCGGGTGACCAGCATCGTGGACCGCTTCCTCGAGCACAGCCGGGTGGTGGTGTTCGGGGTGGGCGACCGGCGCGAGGTGTACCTCTCCTCGGCGGACTGGATGCCGCGCAACTTCCACCGGAGGGTGGAGGTGATGTGCCCGGTGCGCGACCCGGCGGCGCGCGCGCGGCTCCTGGACGAGGTGGTGGGTGAGTCGATGCGGGACAACGTCAAGGCGCGCCGGTTGAACGTGGACGGGACGTACGCGCGCATCGACGCGGGTGAGGCGCCCCCGCACCGGAGCCAGGCCATCCTGCTGGAGGCCTCCCGCCGCGGCACCGCCCGCCCCGCCACGGAGACCGTCATCCGCCACGCCGTCGCGCCCGCGCCGGCCACCGAGCCCCCGCGGCCCACCCCCGCGCCGCCCGCCACCAACCGGCCGGCGGCGTAGGGTCCGGCGCGCCGCTTCAGGGAACGTCGATCGGCGGGAGCTTCATCTCCTTCACGCACCGCTGATCGACGGCCTCCGGCGCGGCGGCCTCCAGGAAGGCCTTCTGCATCGCGTCCACGCAGGGGCCGGCCGGGACGTGCGTGCCCGGCGCCACCACGTGCACGGCGCGCGAGAGCGCCTTCGCCGCCTCCGCCCCGAACCGCGGGGGCGTCACCGGGTCCAGCGTGCCGGAGAGCAGGAAGACCGGCACGCTGGAGCGCACCGGGTCCGCGTACCCCTTCTCCAGCGGCGCGTGCGGCCACGCCGCGCAGGCCGCCAGCTGCTCGCGGACGCGGGAGTCTCCCAGGTAGGTGCCGGCGCTCTCGCGCTCGATCTCCCCGGGCTCGATGCGCGAGAGGTCTTCGGCGCAGGTGATGGAGAGCAGCAGGCCGAAGCGGAGCGCGCCCCGGAACTGCCGGTTCGACTCGGCGGCGGCCTCCGCGAAGGGGGTCAGGTTGCCCGCCGCCGCGCCGTGGATCAGCTGGAGGACGCCGCGCTCCCGCGGGATGTAGTAGGTGAGCACGCGGAGCGCCTCGGCGAAGCGCTGCCAGGTCAGCTCCACGGACACCGCCGCGCCCGTCTTCGGGTCCTTCAGCGTCACCTTCGCCGGCGCGCGGTGCAGCCGCTCCATCAGCCCGGCCATCTCCTTGCGGATGCCGGGGAACGCGGCGTGGCAGGACGGCTGGGCGTCGCACTCGTCGAAGGTGTGGTCCAGCGCCTCCTGCGCGGCGCGCGCGTGGGTGAGCGGGTTCTTCATCGCCATGGGGGCGACGCCTTCGATGATCGCGCTGCGCACGTGCTCCGGGTGGCGGCGCAGGTAGATCAGCACCGCGCGCGTCCCCCACGAGGCGCCCCACAGGTTGACCTTGTCGTAGCCCAGGGCCGCGCGGATCTCGTCCAGGTCGTCGATGACGTTCGCGGAGGTGTACTGGGTGAGGTCCGCCACCTTCTCCAGCGCCTCGCGGCAGCGGCGCATCCGCTCGGGCGGGAAGAGCGTCTCCAGCGCCGCCTCCGTCCGGCCGTCCGAGGGCAGGGTGGGGCAGTCCAGCCTCGAGGGCCCGCTGGTGCCGCGGATATCCACCATCACCACGTCCCGCGCGTCGCGCCACCAGCGCTCCCAGGCGAAGCCCGCGTTCTCGCTGTTGGTGCCGCCGGGGCCGCCGAAGGACACCACGAAGAACGGGTCGGGCGCGGGCGTGGCGGCGCGGGATGGGAGCACCACCACGTTCAGCGGGATGCGGCGGCCCTGGTCCGGGTGCGCCCGGTTCTCCGGGACGGAGTACGTGCCGCACTTCACCTCGGCGTCGACTCCGGGGACGTGGCAGGGGTGCAGCGCGAGGACGGCGGCGAGGGCCTGGGCGGCGGGCATGGCCGTAAGATGATGGGCTACGGCTTCCAGACCGGGAAGCCCTCCCCCTGCAGCCAGCGGCGCACCATCCAGTCGGTGAGCAGCGGCGCCACCACGTGCAGGGTGGAGCTGAACGCGGCGGCGGTGGCGGCCGGCTCGCAGATCACCGTCCCCGGCGGGAGGACGGTCGAGTGGCAGAAATCCATCCGCTCGCCCTCCGAGACGACGAAGCCCACGTGGTAGTCGAGGCCCACCACGTAGAGCCCCGGCCCCTTGGCGCGGATGTGCTTCAGCACCCGCTCCGGGTCGCCCGAGGTCAACCGCGCCACGTCGGAGGGCGGCGCCAGCGAGCGGACGATGTGCTCGGACGCGGCCTGGGCCAGGCGGTAGCGGGGGACGCGGAAGCCGGCGTCGCGGAGCACGGTGGAGACCAGGTAGCCGCAGGCGATGGCGCCTTCCCCCGGCGTCTCCGAGGTGCCGTTCATCGCCCACGGCGTCCCGGACCACGGCGGCAGGAGCTCGTCCACGATCGCCTGCCGGGCGCGGCCGCGGGCGCTCTCCAGCACGAGTTGCCGCGCCCCGGCGCCGCTGATCCCCTCGTACCCGGCCGCCAGCACCTCGCGGGCCGCGCCGATCGCCGTCACCGCCGCGCGGTACGCCTCGGCGCGGGTCGGGGTGGAGGCGGTGGAGCCGCCGCCGATGAGCAGGGCCAGCGCGAGCGAGGAGAGCGCCACGCGCGTTGGACGCCCGCCGCCCCGGCTCGGGTTCCCTCCTACGCGGCGGCGGCGGCGGCCGGGGCGCGCCGCAGCAGCAGCCAGAACGCCAGCACGTGCGTGACCAGCAGCGCGGGCACCACGATGGCCGGGAGCAGGTAGACGACCCCGATGGGCTTGGCGAGCATCTGGAAGCGGTCCGCGTTGACGGTGGCCAGGCCCAGGTCGGCGAACCCCACCACGTTGAACAGCCACACCGCGGCGCGGGCGGGGAGCCCGTCCAGCCGCAGCGCCCCCAGCGCGACCAGCGCCAGCACCGCGCTCGCCAGGTCGCCCCAGGCGGTGGGCCCGGAGAAGCCCATGTCCGGCGGATCCGGGATGACCGCCGGGTTGAGGTACATCATCCCCAGGTGGCGGAAGCTGTGGAGCAGCAGGATGGGCGCCACCGCAGCGGCGAACGGCCGCGCCCGCATGGCCGGGATCCAGTAGCGCCAGGCCACCAGGCTGAACGAGAGCAGGCTCATGTAGAACTGGACGTAGAGCAACGCGGTGGGGCTCATGGGGGCGCTCCTTGAGGGCGAGGTGCGGCGCGCATCTTAACGATGGAGCCGGCCTCCCTCGTCACCCGCCGGGTGCAGCCTCCGGATTGAGCGGCCCCAGCGCCCACTCCAGCACCGAGCGGCGCATGGTCTGCAGCGGCACCGGCCCGGAGGCGAGCAGCCGGTCGTGGAACGCCTGGCGGGAGAAGCGCGCGCCCAGGGCCTTCTCGGCGTCCGAGCGCGCGGACGCCAACTCCAGCGCGCCGACGGCGTCCGCCATCCCCTGCGCGGGCCAGGCGATGGTGCGGTCGACCTCCGCCTCCGCCTCGGACCGCGCCGCCACGGAGATCTCCATCAGGGACTCGATGGCGTGCTCGCGGGTCCACTTCAGGGCGTGCATGCCGGTGTCGACCACCAGCCGGGCGGCGCGCCAGGACTGCGCGAGCAGCATCCCCAGGCGCGCGCGGTCGTCCGAGTAGAGCCCCAGCTCGTCCGCCAGGCGTTCGGCGTACATCGCCCAGCCCTCGCTGAAGCCCGGCACCAGGGCGCGCCGCACCGCCGGCAGGCCGGAGAGGCCGGGCGCGAGCGAGACCATCAGGTGCCGGCCCGGCGCCGCCTCGTGCGCCACCTGCGCCTCCATCGGGTACCGGAGCTGCGCCTCCGCCTGGCTGATGTTGACGAGGAGGAGCGCGGGTCGCGCGCCGTCCCCGGAGGGCGGCTCGTAGTGGAGGGACGGCGCGCCCCGCTCCATGTACCCGGGGATCGCCTCCACGTGGAGCGCGACGGGCGGGTGGCACGTGAAGCCGGCCGGCAGTCCCCCGTGGAAGCGCTCCACGGCGCCCCGGTACGCGGCGAGCATCGCCTCCCGGTCCGCGAAGCGCGGGTCGGCCGCCTTCCACTGCTCCAGGGAGCGGCGGTCCTGCTGGCGGACGATGGCGCGCACCTCGCGCTCGATGCGCTCCAGCTCCCGCACGCCGAGCTGGTGGAGGTCCGCGGGCGTCTGGCGCGTGCCGGCGCGCTGCCGGATGGCGAAGGCGTACACCTCGTACCCGCCGGGGAGCGCCCACAGGCCCACGTCCGCCCGCGCCCGGGGCAGGTAGTCCCGCTCCAGGAACTCCAGCAGCGCGCGGTACCCGGGGAAGACGCACTGGCTGGTGACGATGGACAGCTCGGTGCGGAACTCGGCGGGGCGGCCCTGGACGAACGCGGAGCTCGAGGGCTCCTCGGCGAGGCAGTCCCGGAGCTGCGCCAGCACCCGCTCCACCACCACGCGCGGGGCGGCCCGGCGTTTCGCCAGGCCCTCGCGCAGGTTGGAGATGTACTGCTCCATCTGGACGGGGAAGGTCTGGTAGCGCGCGGCGAGGTTCGCCAGGTCGCCCGCGTCGCGCAGCGGGTGCCTGGACATCAGGCGTGGGAACGCCACCTGCGGCCCGTCCATCTGGTCGACGGCGATCTCCGCCAGGCGCAGCCGGTCCGCGTCGATGGGCTCGGCGAGGTGGTGGCGCAGCACGTCCGCGGTGATCGCGTCCTCCCCGGCCTGAGGCCCTATCGCGTCGAGGCGGCGCACCAGCGCGCGGGCCTCCATGCCCCGCCGGGCAAACGCGTCGGCGGAGAGGTCGGTCAGCCGCGCGTCGAAGCGGTAGTCGCCGAGCGCGGTGGCCATCTCCGGGTTCTCCCGGAGCTGCCAGTCCCAGAAGTCGGCGGCGACGGCGCCGACGCTGTCTCCGTCCGAGGCGGACATGGGCGGGGGTCCCCCGCTCCGGTCCCTACCACGGATCGGATCGCCGCAGCATCGAACGGGGGATGAGCGCCCGTCAGCTCCGCGCCGGCGCGCTCCGCTCGTAGAGCCGGGCGCCGGCCACGCCGCCCAGCAGCGTGCCCAGGACCATGCTGGCGGAGAAGCGCAGCCAGATGGACGCCGGCATCTGCCCCATCACCACCGCGCCGAAGCCGAAGAGGCGGTTCACCGCCAGCAACAGCCCGGCGGCCCCGAGCGCCGTCCAGGCCCCCGGCGCGAAACGCGCCCGCATGATCGCGTAGGTGAGGAGGACGAGGACGCCGTAGAGGAAGTGGACGGTGGTGAAGTACCCACCGATCGCCGGGCCGTTCGGGGTGACGCCCTGGGACGCCAGCACCCGGTTCCAGTCCGGGGCCACCAGCAGCGCGCTGTTGGGGATGTCCACCAGGTTGACGACGAGGCCGGCGAGCAGACCGGCCGGGAGCACTCGCTTCAGCGAGAGCGGCGAGGGGTCGTTCATGGGCGCGAAGGTCTCACGCCGGTCTGCCCTTTCTCATCGGCCAGGAACAGAAGAAACCGAATGGCAGGTTCGTTTCCAGAGAAACTGATTTTTGAGTCGGCAGGATAATGCGCCTGTCCCCACGCGCTGACCGATGAGTCAATCGGCCAGATTAAATAGGAGTTACAGGAACATGCGACTCAATTCCGACTTGGCCCGCCCCTCTGTCTCGGCCTTCACCCCCGCTCCCCGGAAGCTGCCTGTCACCCGCCAGGCCCTGGGTTTTTCGGCCGCGGACACGTTCAGCGCCGCCGCCTCCGCCGCAACCCAGACGTACGTCGTGAGGTCCGGCGACACGCTCTGGGGGATCTCCCAGCGGTTCGGGACCACGGTGGCCACGCTGCGCGATCTCAACCCGGCCGTCCGCAACACCGACTTCATCTCCCCGGGCCAGAGCCTCACCGTCCCCGGGACCGGGAACAACACCGGCGGCGGGACGCAGGACTACACCATCCGGTCCGGCGACACGATGGGCGGGATCGCCGCGCGCTACTCGACCACCGTCCCGGAGCTCCAGCGGCTGAATCCGTGGATCACCAACCCGGACCGCATCCAGGCCGGCTGGGTGATCAAGGTCCCCGGCAACAGCCCGGGTCCGACTCCCGGCCCGACCCCTGGCCCCACCCCCGCCCCCACGGGCCCGCTCACCAACGAGATGAATCACCAGTTCTCGCTCGGGGAGACCTGGCCGTCCATCAAGAAGTACTCCAACCAGTACGGCTTCGACCCGCACGTGATGGCGGGGATGATGCAGCAGGAGTCCAGCTTCAAGAACTGGCAGGTGCACGCGGACGGGCACGGGCACGGGCTCCTGGGCCTGGACGACGGCGGGCTGATGTCCGACTTCGAGTCCTGGGTCCGCCAGACCAAGCCGGGCCAGGAGAGCTATTCGGCCGGCCGCGGTTCGGCGGCGGCCAGCATCCCGCCCGAGTGGCAGATCGAGTACGCGGCGCAGGAGCTGGCGCAGATGAGCCGGGCCTACGGCGGTGATTACGCCGCCGCGCGCGCCTGGCACCGCGGGCCGGGCGCCATGAACGATTCGGCCGGGTGGAACTACGAGAGCCTGGTGCGCGGCCACATGGGCCGGTTGTTCGCCAACGGCGATCCGCCGGACACGCTCCCCACGCCCTCGAGCGGCCCGATCCGGACCGTCGACCAGGCCAACCGGTTCTTCATGAGCCAGTGGGGCCCCACGCCGTACACGAGCGGCGGATTCCCGTACAAGTTCAACGACTGCGGGCCCACCTCGGCGGCCATGGTGGCCGAGGCGATCGGCCTCTGGCAGCCCGCCGGCCCGAACGGCTCGCTGGCGACCATCGACCGGATGCGCGACACCATCCTGGGCTACGACTCGCAGGAGTCACAGCTGATGAACATGTCGCATCTGGCGACCGGCCTGCAGCGGGCCGGCGCGCAGACGCAGCCGCTGTACGGCGACCCGGTGCAGGCGGTGGAGGACGCGCTGGGCCGCGGGCACCCGGCCATCCTCGGCGGCTCCGGGGTGTGGAACGCCTGGGGCGCGCAGCAGGACGCGGCCGGCCACTACCTCAACCACCGCGATCCGGGCGGGCACTTCGTCACCGTGATGGGGAAGACCGACGACGGCCGCTACATCGTCAACGACCCGCTCGCGCGCGACGGGGCGATCACCGTCAACGCCGACCAGATCCGGCAGTTCTACGCGGGCGGGTTCGGGGTGCTGGAGGCGTGGAACCCGAACGCTCCGCCGCCGCCGGCGGGCCAGGCGAAGGCGACGTTCCAGGCCGTCACCGGGCAGTACATGTCGGCCCGGAACGGCGGGCTGGACGCCACCGGCGCGGCCCCCGGCGCGAACGAGCAGTTCGAGATGGCCGACCTCGACGGCGGCGAGCTGCGCAGCGGCGATTACGTCAACCTCAAGTCGTCCAGCGGGCTCTACGTCGTCGCCGAGTACGGCGGCGGCGACGAGGTGAACGCCAACCGCCCCGCGGCGGCCGCGTGGGAGCGCATGAAGATCGTGGAGATCGGCGGCGACGGGATCATCCAGGACGGGGACCGGGTGGCGTTCCAGGCCTCGGACGGCCAGCACTACCTGATCGCCGAGAACGGCGGCGGGGGCAACGTCACCTCCAGGAGCACCATCCCGGGCTACTTCGAGACGTTCGTCTACCGGCGTCAGGGGTAGCGGGGGTGATCGGGGCGCCGTCCACTCGTGGCGCCCCCGGGGGCCGGTCTACACCCGCTCGAACAGGATCGTCGGTTCGCCCTTGTAGGTGGTCCGCGCGTACTCCCGGTACCCGCATTTCTCCGCCACCCGGAGTGAAGGCCGGTTCTCGGGGGCGATCATGCAGACGGTCCGGTGCCGGGGGCCGAAGTGCTCCGCGCCCCAGACCAGCACCGCGCGCACCGCCTCCGTCGCGTAGCCGCGCCCGTGCGCCCAGGGCGCCAGCGCCCATCCGGACTCCGGCGCGTCCCCGAGCGGCGGATCCAGCGTGCGGCGGCCGTTGGCGAGCCCGACCTCGCCCGCGAACCGCCCCGAGCTGCGCTCGCGCACCGTCCAGTAGCCGTACCCCATCAGCGACCAGTGCCCCACGTACCGGAGGAGCCGCTGCCAGGACTCCTCCTCGGTGAAGGGCCGCCCACCGATGTACCGGGTCACCTCCGGGTCGGCCCACAGCGCGCGGCTGTCCGGGAAGTCGTCGAGGCGGTGGGTGCGGAGCGTGAGCCGGTCGGTGTCGATGGAGATGGAGGTGGTCATGGGAGCGGCGGGTCGATGCCTCGATCTTGCCCCATCCCGGAAAACGTTGCGCCCAGGGGCGAGCTGGCTGCGCCCCCGGGCCGTCCCTGGTGGAA
>DATBSS010000392.1:0-3289 GCA_036559665.1 Myxococcaceae bacterium | reverse complement strand
GCCCCGCTCCACGAACGCGGCGAGATCGCGGTTGGTGGCGGCCACCACGCGCACGTCCACCCGGACCGGCTTCTCCGCGCCGATGGGGAGCACCTCGCCGTCCTGGAGCACGCGCAGCAAGGCCGCCTGGAGCGGGAGCGGGAGGTCGCCCACCTCGTCCAGGAACAGCGTGCCGCCGGACGCCGCGCGGACCAGGCCGGGCCGCTCCTCCACCGCGCCGGTGAAGGCGCCGCGCCGGTGGCCGAACAGCTCGCTCTCCACCAGGGTGGCGGCCAGCGCGCCGCAATTGACCGGGACGAAGGGGCCGGTCCGCCCCGAACAGGCGTGCACCGCGCGCGCGGCCACGTCCTTGCCGCTCCCCGTCTCGCCGGTGAGCAGCACCGGCACCGGCGAGCGCGCCACCTCCCGCAGCGCGGACAGGTCCGCGGCCAGCTGCGGCACGAAGGTGGAGAGCCCGGACGCTTCCGGGAGCGGGCGCGGGTCCGAGGCCAGGTGGAGCGGGAGCGGGCCCGTGACCAGGCGGGTGGAGAAGACGAAGAAGGTGTGCCCCAGCTCGATCAGGTGCGGCTCGTCGCTGGAGAGGAGGGCACGCTTCTGGAACACGCCGTCCACCACCACCCCGTTCTTGCTCCCGGCGTCCTCCATCACCCAGCGGCCCAGGTCGCGCACCAGCCGGGCGTGCTGCGAGCTCATGCGGGCGTCCGGGGCGCGGATCTCCAGCCGCTTCTTCGGGCCGCTCTCCTCCAGGCGGAACGAGCGCTCCGCTCCCCGGCCCAGCACCACCTCATCCACCCCGTCCAGGGCGAAGCGCCAGGGCACCTCCAGCGGACGCTCGCAGGACAGGGCGAGCGAGAGGAGCGCGCTCCGCGACGGCCGGACGTGCTGCGAGGCGCGCGCCTCGCTCCGGCTCAGCGTCGAGGTCTGGGAATCCGTCACTTCCCCTGGCGGGTCTTGAGCCACTCGGTGATCTTGCCCAGCAGGTCGCTCGATGCCGTGTCGGTGTCGTGCTCCTGCAGGGCGGCCCTCGCCTGCTCGGCCAGGCGGAGCGCGCGCTCGCGGTCCTGGTTGGTGTCCCAGAGGGACTGCGCCAGCTCGAAGCGGGCCTCCGCCAGCTCCATCGGATCGTTCGATCTCGAGACGGCGTCCTCCAGCTCGCTCACGCGGCTGGGATTGGAGACGGGGCCGCTCGCCGGTTCGCCGAAGGACGTCCGGAAGTCCGGCCCGAACCCCAGGGCCGGCAGCCAGGCAAGTGGATCTCTCTCATCATCCGCCCGCGCCACCGCCGAGTGATCGAGCTGGAGCGAATCGTCCACCAGGCCCAGGTCGCGGAACGCGCGCACCAGCTTCGCCACCGCCTCCACCCAGGAGGGCTGCTCCCGCTCCGGCAAGGCGGGCGAACCCCAGGAGGGCGGTGCCAGGATCACGGGCGGCGGGTTGGGGTCGACCCTGAGCTCGCCCCCGGAGAGGGCCACGGCCACGGCGTTGGCCGGCGACGCCGCGTCCCGCGCCGGAGCGCCGGACGCGCGCGCCGCCGCGGCTTCGGCCTCGTCGCCCGCCGGCGCACGGGCCGGGTCCAGCGACGGGAGACGGACCACCACCTCCCGGACGAGCTCGCGGACCCGCTCCACCACGCGCGCCGCCTCGGGCGGGCGGTAGACCGCCAGCGCCGTGGCCAATGCCGCCGCCCCGGCCAACCCCACCGCGCTTACCTGCCGCCGGAGCCGCTCGCGCGACTGCCGGCCGCGCGCCAGCGTCTCCAGCAGCTCGTCCATGGACGGGAAGCGCTCCTCGACGGGGCGGAGCGACCGCTCGATCACCCGGCGCAGCCAGCCGGGCACCTTGGCGGTGGCGCCGTCCTGCCCGGGCCGGACGCCGGCAATGGCCTCCTGCAGCGCCACCGCGAAGCTGTACTGGTCCGCCCGCGCGCTCCCCTTCCCACTCGCCTGCTCGGGCGCCATGTACGCGGGGGTGCCGGCGCCGTCGCCGGCCGCCGTGCCCTGCGAGACCGCCAGCCCGAAGTCGGTGACCCGGACGCGGCCGTCGGCGCCGACGAGGACGTTGTGCGGCTTGAAGTCGCGGTGGATCAGGCCGGCCCGGTGCGCCGCGGACAGGCCGCGCCCGGCCTGCTCGAACACATCCAGGATCTGCTCCAGCGAGCGCGGCTCGGCGCGCAGCCAGTCCTGCAGCGTGTGCCCCGCCACCAGCTCCATGGCGATGTAGATTTCGCCCCAGAGCTCGCCCACGTCGTAGACGGCGATCACGTTGGGGTGGCTGAGCCGGCCCACCGCCTGCGCCTCGGCCACCAGGCGGGGCCGGCGCGCCTCGCGCTCGGCGGGACGGAGGTCCGGCCGCACCAGCTTGACCGCCACCCGCCGGTCCAGCACGAAGTCGTGGGCGGCGTAGACCACGCCCATCCCGCCCTCGCCCAGCACGTGCAGGACGACGTAGCGGCCCAGCGTGGCGCCGGGGGGCAACGGCGGCGGGGTCCCGGGGGCTCGAGACGAGACGGGTCGTTGGCCGGGCTGTTCCGTCCGGGTCAGCGTCTCGGAGCTGGGCGGTGCAGAGCGCATCACACCCTCACGGCAACAGTAGGAGTGTAGTCGTCCCCAGGAAAAGTTGTCAAAGCGTCTCTTGAGGTCAATTCGAGTCCGCTGGAGCGGAGTGTGACGGGGACTGACGCGGTGCTCTCACAGGTCCAGGATCATCACGATGGCGTCTTCGCCCTCGTCCACGTAGTAGTTGGGCCGGACCCCGACCGCCCGGAACCCCAGCGCCCGGTAGAGCAACAGGGCCGCCTCGTTGCTGCGCCGGACCTCCAGGGTGGCCATGGTGCAGCGGCGCTGGCGGCCCCGCTCCAGCGTGGCGTCCATGACCTGCCGCGCCACTCCCCGCCGCCGCTGCGACGGGTCGGTGGCGACGTTGAGGATGTGCAGCTCGTCGTGGACGACCCAGAAGATGGAGAAGCCCAGGAGCCGCCGGACGCCGGGCGCCAGCTCCTCCTCCGCCAGCAGGATGGTGGACCAGTCGTGGGTCAGCTCGCGGCGGAGCAGATCCGGGGACCAGGGGTTGGTGAAGGCGACGCGCTCGATCTCCATCACCTCCGGCATGTCGTCCGGGGTCATCTGGCGGATCAGGAAGCGCTCGGGCGGGGGCTGGAGCTTCCTCAAGGCCCCCCCTCGCCGGCCTGCGCCGGCGGCGCCACCAGCTTCACGTCCGCCCGCTTCTGGAGGTGCGCCACCTCGGCCCTCACCAGCTGGGCGTACTTCTCGCGCAGCAGCTTCTCGCGCAG
>DATBSS010000391.1:0-3310 GCA_036559665.1 Myxococcaceae bacterium | reverse complement strand
GCGGAGCGACGCAAGAGGCGGCAGCGGGAAGACTAACGGGCGATGGCGGGACGGGGGGCATCAGGAAGCAGGGGGGAACGGGAGCGGAGCCAGTCAAGACATCGCTGACAGGTGGCGGGAGCGCGGTGGCGGGAATGACCGGGGAAATGAAACTGCCTGCTGTCTACGAAACCGGGTCCCTCGCCTCTGCTCCGGCCCGTCACACACGGCGGAGGGCCAGGGCGGTTCCCGCGCCTATTCCTGAAGCGGCTCCGCTTTCGCGGCCTCACGCGTGGCGCGCCTTGGTAGCCTCCGGCATCCTGTTCACCCTCTGCCCCCGAGGAAGACCATGAAGTCCTTGCCGCGCCTGCTAGAAACCTACGAAGAGGCCCGGATGCTGCTGGAGGCGAAGGGCTGGGGCGTTTCGAAAGCGGCGGAGCACCTCTCCGAGATGCCGGGGTTGGCCAGCTTCAACATCTCGCAGGCTACCCTCACCAGGAAGACGATTCCCGGGAGCAAGGTCTCCATCGAGTCCGAGGTGGCCGCAGCGATCGAGGGCCTGGAGACGCGGATTGGCTACGAGCGGCAGACGGAGATCGTTACCAGGGGGTTGCTGGCGCTCCACGGCGACCCGCCCATCGTGGACGTGGACCGGCTGGCGGAGGAGCTGCGCGAGCACCTCCCGGCCAGCGAGCTCTCCCTCAAGCTGGTCGAAGCCTTGGAGGAGAAGGCCAGCGCACGGGCCACCCGTGGACTCTTCCGGAGACTCGGACGGCTCTCTTGGAAGCAGATCGCCATCTCCGCCGGGTCAGGGGCGTTCGTGGGGTGCTTCGCCCTTCTGCTGGCGCCGTTCCTTCCTATCCGGGCGAACGCCGCCCAGCCCGGCCCGCTCGTGGTCATCGTCCCCGCCACTGGGGCGGACCAGTCCTCGGTGTGGTTACGGTTCGAGCCCGAAATCGCGCTCGCCGCTGTCGCCTGGGGCGAGAAGGTGCCGGCCGAGCAGTACGTACCCAGGAGTACGCTGCCCGGGTGCAAGGTGGCGCCGTGCGATGCCGAGATGGGTGAGGTAGCCATCTTCGGCAACTGCTGGGCCGCAATGGCGGACGTGAAACCGCCTTGCGGGCGCCTCTTCCGGTACGGCGACAAGTGCTACCGCCCCATCGCCGCAGACCCGAAGAAACCAATCCAGCCAACTCCCTGAGCGCCCTTCAGTGCCGAGCGACCGCCTCCACTTCCAACACCTCGCCCAGCACCACCTCTGACGCGGTCAGGACGTCGAAGGCCGACGCCAGGAGGCGCTCGGTCCAGGCGTTATTCTGCTCTCGCCACAACCGCGTTGCGTCCAGCACCAGGTCCTTCGCCGCGTCGCGGAGGGTGGAGACGGACTCCTGGAGGTGCTCGGGGGGCGGGCGGGATGGCCTTCGCTGCTTCTTTCTCATGGGATGTTTCTCCGGTCAGGACCGAAGGGCACGGTGCGCCCGGCCTGCGCTGGGGCCGACGCATGCGGCATCCAACCGCCCGTGAATGCCGTATCCAGCCGTCATGCCCGATTCACCGGCCGCCGCGGCCAGTGTCACCATCCATTCCGGACTTCGCCCCCTGGACCGTGCGCATCCAGGGGCGATGACCAGATCCGCCAAGAGGAAGCGTCCGGAGCCGGAAGATGCTGGGGAGAGAATCGTGGTGTCCGAGGTGATGCTCCGCAACGCCGCGCTCGCCTACGCCGCGGTGGCCGACCTGGACCCTTTCGACCAACGCTGGCGTCGGTGCTGGCGCGCCCTCCGCGTTGCAGCAACGGGTATGGTCGCGACCATGGCCAGCGTTCGGAACGCGCCCCAGCGCGCCGCCCGGGCTCGTTCCCGGCTCCATTCCGGGTGCCCCGAGCGGTCAGCGCCCCGGAGCGTTGTCTCGCCAGGGCCGCCGCCAGATCGGCCGGGGTGAGTCGGTTGGCGGTGGCCGCTCGGACGTGCCGTAGACTTACTTGAACCATCCGGGCGAGAGGCGGGCGGGCCCCGTTGCTCGGGCCGCAGGGGAACCCCGGCGCTGCCACCCTTCGGTGGGCGGCGCTGGGCTATCCCTCGCGCTGCCCCCCTGGGGTCCTCAGCTTGGTGCGGGGGCTTCTGGTGTGGTGCAGGGTCTCCCCCCACGGAGAGCGTCCGAGATCGGAGACGCATCGTCCACGGAACCGGACTGCGCTCGGGGCCCGATGCCCCCTCAGGACACCTGCCGGCGCGAGGCGTCCTGAGGGTCGGCCGCTTGAGGTACCAGGAACACCGGGGGAGTCCCCCGAGCGCTGGGCAGCGGAACCACCGGATCGTCCGGGTGTTCGAGCCGGATGGGAACCTTGATCATCGGTGGCACCCGGACCCCCGAGCAGAACCGCTCCCGGGTGGTCGCCTCCGGCGCGGCCCACGACCGCGGAGATCAGCCCCCCGGCGCGCCCCGGCCCCGGGGTAGACCACGCTGCCGACTCCCCCGGCCCAGGTGGCGAAGGAGTGACGGAGCCCGCTGGGGTTGAGTTCCGGCGGACCGGACGGGCCCAGGCGCTTCGCCGCGCGGGCGAACACCCGCGCGACCGTGTCGGCCCTCGGGCAGCCGCCGGGCCCGCTCTGCCGCGTGGAGGGCGGGCGCGCCCCGGCGGCGACCATCCGCTCGATTGCCGCGAGCGCGGCGGCATCCACCGAGAGGATGTGCTCGTTGCCGCTCTTGTGGACGAACCGCACCGTCCCGGCGATCCCCGAGGGGTCGTTCACGTGGCGGACCTCCCCGCCGCCGGCCGCGATGCGCTCGATCTCCGTGTGGTGCATGCCGGTGCAGGCCCGGAGGCGCAGGACGTCGCGCACGTCCTGGCGCCAGAGCGCGGTGTAGAGCCGCTCCACCAGTTCGATGGAGTAGCCCTTGGCGCGCCGGGCCTTCTCCGGGCGGGAGGGAGGCACCTTGAGGCCGAGGCTCGGGTCGTTCTGCAGGGTGAGGGTTGCTCCCTCGTCGCGTTCGCGCAGCCAGGAGCAGAACGACTTGAGGTGAGCGATGCGCTGCTTCCGCCCGGCCTCCCATCGCGTGGAGAGGAGGCCGCGCAGCTCCCGGGTGGAGACCTGCCGCAGGTCCCGGCCGGCGAGAGCTGGACCCGTCCGACCCGCGCTGGCGTCGCTGCTGGCGCGCGCTGCTCATTGCGGCGTTCCGGGTGGCCGAGGCGCTCTAGACGGGCGGAGGCGGCGGGCCCCACTGCCCCGGCCGCCCCGCGGGGTCAGCGCCCTCCCGAGCGCTGCCGCGCCATGAACGCGGCCAAGTCCGCAGGAGTGCTCGGATGGCGTTGCCGATCCGGACGTGCAGG
>DATBSS010000390.1:0-2956 GCA_036559665.1 Myxococcaceae bacterium | reverse complement strand
CGGCACCCGGCCCGAGATGGTGGAGCTCCTCCGCAGGCATGTCGCGCAGGAAAAGGAGAACCAGCGGGGGCTGGGCATGGCGCAGCAGGCGATCGCCGACGGCAACTGCGAGTCGGCCGAACGGATGCTCATCGCGACCCGGGAAACGCTGAGCTTCCACGACGACTGGGCGAGGACGAGCGGCCAGGTGGAGAAGTGCAGGCAAGAGGCGGTCATCCGGCGCGCCGGCGCCACGACCCCCACGGCGCGGGCCAAGATGGGAGAGTCGGAGAAGTTGTTCGAGGACGGCAAGCTGCTCCTCAAGAAGCGCCAGTACAAGGAGTCGCTGCCCTTCTTCCAGAAGTGCTTGGACGTGGACAAAGACAACGCCGAGTGCCACCTGGCCCTGGGGTCCGTCCACGCCCGCCTGCGTGAACCGGACAAGGGCGCCGCGCATTACCGCGAGTTCCTCCGCCTGGCCCCCGACCACGAGCGGGCCCCGGAGATCCGCAGGCTCCTCGAGGACTTCGAGGCTCAAAAGAAGTAGGGCGTGGAGCATCGGGGTGATCCCGTGACGCCCGGCGAGCACCAGGCGCCGAACGCCATCCGGTGCACCGCGGTCTCGCTCGCCAGCTCCGGGTGGAACGCCGCGCCCACCACCTTCCCCTGCCGCACCAGCACCGGCTCGCCGTTGAAGCGAGCCAGCACCTCCACCGACCCGGCGCGGGTGATGCGCGGCGCGCGGATGAACACCATCCGCATCCCGTCCCCGGTCGCCTCGAAGCTCTCCAGCTGCCGCCCGTAGGCGTTCCGTTCCACGTCCACGTCCAGCAGCCCCAGGCTCCACTGCTCCGGCCCGGTCACCTTCTTCGCCGCCAGGATCAGCCCCGCGCAGGTGCACAGCATGGGCCGGCCCGCCGCGGCGAAGTCCCGCAACGCCCCCTCCAGGCCGTGCCGGGCGATCAACCGGAGCTGGGCGCCGCTCTCCCCGCCCGGGAGCACCAGCCCGTCCGCGCGCCGCAGCTCCTCCGGCGTCCGCACGGGTGCCGCCTGGAGCCCGATGGACTCCAACACCCGGAGGTGCGGCGTCACCCCGCCCTGCAACGCCAGCACGCCGATCATCACCAACCCCGCGCGGCGAAGCGCTCCGCCTGCGGCAGCGCGGCGATCTCCACCCCGCGCATCGCCTCCCCCAGGCCGGCGCTCACCTCCGCCAGCTTCTTGGGGTCCTTCCAGTACGTGACCGCGTCCACGATGGCCCTGGCCCGCCGCGCCGGGTCTCCGGAGAGGAAGATCGCGCTCCCCACGAACACCGCCTCCGCCCCCAGCGCCATGCACAGCGCCGCGTCCGCGGGGGTGGCGATGCCCCCGGCGGCGAAGTTGGGCACCGGCAGCTTCCCGTCCTCCGCCACCTTCGCCACCAGCTCGTAGGGCGCGCCCAGGGCCTTGGCCTCGCTCATCAGCTGCTCCCGGTCCAGGGTGCGCAGCTTCCGGATCTGCGAGCGCAGCGCGCGCAGGTGCCGCACCGCCTCCACGATGTTCCCGGTGCCCGCCTCGCCCTTGGTGCGCAGCATGGCCGCGCCCTCCCCCACCCGCCGCAGCGCCTCGCCGAGGTCGCGGCACCCGCACACGAACGGCACCTGGAAGCCGTGCTTGTCGATGTGGTGCTCCTCGTCCGCGGGCGTGAGCACCTCGCTCTCGTCCACGAAGTCCACCTCCAGCGCCTCCAGGATGCGCGCCTCCATGAAGTGGCCGATCCGGCACTTGGCCATCACCGGGATGGAGACCGCCGCCTGGATGCCCTTGACCATGGACGGGTCCGAGGCGCGCGCCACCCCGCCCTCCTTGCGGATCTGCGCCGGCACCCGCTCCAGCGCCATCACCGCCGCGGCGCCCGCCTCCTCGGCGATCCGCGCCTGCTCCGGCGTGACCACGTCCATGATCACGCCGCCCTCCAGCATCCGGGCCAGCCCTACCTTCGTCGCAACGGTGCTCTTCTCCGCGTCGGCCATTGTCA
This sequence comes from Myxococcaceae bacterium, assembly GCA_036559665.1. Classification (GTDB taxonomy): domain Bacteria; phylum Myxococcota; class Myxococcia; order Myxococcales; family Myxococcaceae; genus DASRBA01. The sequence continues at coordinate 960 of DATBSS010000390.1, read as the reverse complement.
CACCCCCACCTCGAACCGGGCCATGTCCCGCGGCGGCGCGGCCCGTCCGCGCACCCGCCGCTCCAGCGCCGTCCACGCCCGCCCCAGGCGGCGCGCGCCCTCGACCAGCCGCGCGATGGACTCGTAGCAGTACGTGAGCCGGACGCCCCGGTGCCCGTCCCCACCCACGCCGTGCAGCACCCCCGAGCTCACCAGCACGCCGTGGCGCTGGCCCTCCTGGAAGAGCGCCTCCGGCTCCATCCAGGGCGGGAGCTGGACCCACACGAACACCCCGGACTTGGGCCGCTCCCACTTCGCCGAGGGCGGCAGCGCCTTCTCCAGCGCGTCGCACAGCGCGTCCCGCCGGCGGCGGTACTCGCCCACCACTTTGGACAAGTGCGGGCGCAGGTACCCGCGCTCCAGGAACTCCGCCGCCGCGTACTGGAGCAGCGAGGACGTCCCCAGGTCCAGCGCGTGCTTGAGCGACGAGAGCGGCCCGCGCAGCCCCTTGGGCGCCAGGAGGTACCCGATGCGCAGCGCCGGGCTCAGCTTCTTGGAGTAGGTGCCCAGGTAGATCACCTCCCCGTCCAGCGCGCGCAACGCCGGCATGGGCGCGTCCTCCAGGACCAGGTCGGACGCGTAGTCGTCCTCGATCAGCGGGACGTTGGACCGGTGCGACCACGCCACCAGCGCCTCCCGCCGCGCCGCCGAGATCCGCCGCCCGGTGGGGTTGTGGCAGTCCGGCATCACGTACAGGCCCTTGGCGCCCACCCGCGCGTGCCGCTCCAGCGTGGCCAGGTCGGGGCCCTCGCCGTCGTTGGGGACGGGGATGAGCCGCCCGCGCGCGATGGAGATGATGTTCAGCGCGCCGTAATAGGTGGACTCGTCCACCAGGAACGGGTCGCCCGGGTTGATCAGCGCGCGCGCCACCAGGTACAGCGCCTGCTGGCTGCCGGTGGTGATGAGCAGGTCCTCCGCCCG
>DATBSS010000389.1:0-6586 GCA_036559665.1 Myxococcaceae bacterium | reverse complement strand
GCGACTGCTTGCAGAGGATGGACTCCACGATGCCGATCTTGCCGATGTCGTGGAGGATGCCGCCGTAGTGGAGGTGCTTGATCTCCCGCTCGGTCAACCCCATCTCCCGGCCGATCTCCACCGCGAAGTCGCCCACCCGCTGGCTGTGGCCGCGGGTGTACGCGTCCTTGGAGTCGATGGAGTTGGCCAGCGCGACGATGGTCTCGAGATAGCCCTCCTCCAGGCTCTTGTAGAGGCCCTTGGTCTCCGCGTCGTACGCCAGGAGCTGGCTGGACATGTAGTTGAACGTCTGCGCCAGCTCGCCGATCTCGTTCTTGCTCTTCACCGACACCTGGGCGCCGAACTTCCCGCGCGCCAGCTCCAGCGCGGTGGCGGCGAACCGCCGCAGCGGCAAGGTGAGGTTGCGGGAGAAGGTCCAGGCCAGCGCCGCCGCCACCGCCACCGCCAGCACCACGCCCAGCGCCACCCCCTGCTCCATGGTGCGGACCTGCGCGTAGGCCTGGGCGGCCGGCTGTTCGGAGACGATGGCCCAGCCCTGGCCGGGCGTGACCAGGTAGGCGCCCACCACCGCGTCCGCGCCCTCGCCGAAGTTGCCCACCCGGAGCAGCTCGGAGGGGGGAGAGTCCTCGAGGGTGGCCAGCAGGTGCTTCACCGCCGGGCGGCCGGAGAGATCCGCCCCCGGCTTCATCCCCTTCAGGCCGGCGCTGGGACCGACGATCAGCTTGCCGTGCAGGTCCACCAGGTAGGCGAAGCCGGTGGAGCCCACCGGCTGCGCGTCCAGGAGCTTGTGCAGGCCCTGGAGCGAGACCTCCGCGGCCACGAAGCCCTGGATGAGCTTCCTCTCCGGGTCGCCCACCGGGAAGGCCAGCGTCACCACCGCGTAGCCGTGCGAGGGCGACGGGTACGGCGCCGAATAGCTCAGCTCGGCCGGAGCCTTGAGCAGTCCCTCCGCGAGGACCTGGTGCCTGGCCACCTCTTCGGGCGTGACGTCGGAGATCGCCTGGAGGTTGGGGATGCGCTTCCCGCGGGCGTCGAAGACGCTGAGGATGAAGATCTCCTTGCGGTCGATGAGGAGGTTGCGGATCAGCGTCTGCTGCTCGTCCAGCGGGAGCTGGAAGAACTTGTAGACGCGGGCCAGCGAACCCACCGCCCGGCCGGAGTCCGCCAGGAGCCCCTCCGTCCGCAGCGCGAGCTGGCGCACCCGCTCCTGGGCCAGCTCCTGCGCGTTGCCCCGCAGGAGCTGGCGCATGCGCGAGATGGATTGGGCGCCCACCCCGAGGATGGGGATGACGCTGGCCACCAGCATCAACAGGAGGATGGTCTTGAACAGGCGCACTGACTTCTCGAGCCTCTCTCCTTCTACTTCCCTTCTACTTCCAGCCCGTGGGGGGCTTCACGTCGAGCTTGATGTCCTCCGTCTGCAGCTCGAACCAGCGCCTGGCCGACTGCTCGGACGTCGCCCCCTCCCCCACGCTCCGGACCGCCCACGCCACCTTCCCCGACGGGATGGGAGGCAACTTTGCCTCGGCGCGCGCCGCCCTCAAGGAAATCGCCTTGCCCTTGTCGACCGTGTACTCGACCTCGTATTCCCTGGCCCCGGCCACGGGCGTCCAGGTGAGCGTCACCTGGCCCGGGCCCTTGTCGGTGGTCTTCAGCTTCACCTTCTCGCCGTCGTTCGGAGACTGCAAGGAGGGCGCGGCGAGCGTCCTGGACGCCACCGCCACGGGCGGCGGCGTTGGCGCGGGACCCTGCTGGACGTCCGGCCCGCCGGTGAAGTCCTCCTTGGCGCCTGGCGACACCACGGTGGTCTTGCCCGGAGCGTTGGGCGTGACCGACACCCAGGAGCTCCCCTTGTTGTGGACCCGGGTGCCGGCGTCGTCCACCACGATGGTGAGGCTGGCGGACCCGGACGGCTCCGGCCCCGCAGGTGGGCCGGTGACGAACATCAGCGCGGCAAGACTGGTCGCGGAGATCATTGGAATTCGATCTTCCTCCCGGCCCGTACCGTCACGTTGGGGGTCGTTACCGAAAGCGATTGGTGCTGTACGTCCGGCAATTCGGCCTCCACGCGCCCGCGGATCACGGTGAGGTCGCTGCGCTCCAGCCCGGGCCGCACCCGCGTCTCGGCGATGGCGATCAGCGCGTCCTCGCCCAGGGACACCGTGCCGCCGGACTCGAAATCGATGGAGGCGCTGGCGCCTGGGGCCGTCCGGACCTTGTCGTTCTCGCGCAAGTCCATCGCCTCCGCCGCGTCGATCCAGTCGTCCCCGTTCGACCGCTTGACCAGCACCTTGCCGGACAGGTGCGAGAGCTTCGCCGGCGCCCCGGATACGCTCGTGTCCTCCAGGGACGCTCCGCCCTCGGTGCAATTCACCGTCAGGAGTACCGCCCCCAGGCACCCGAGCCAACGCATCATCGGGACCGGAGTGTAGCGCTGGAGGCGGGTAGGCGTTGAGGCGCCCGTGGCCAACCCTCCGCCACGGGAATCCCACATCCCCCACTTTGGGTTCCTTTGCACCGGGGCTGGGCCTGTGGTATCCGCCCGACCGACATTTTTCAGGGTTGTTGGCTGTCTGTTCTGAAAAGTGGGCCTCCGTGCCCGCTTTTTTCATTTCTGGGGTCTGACTGCGGTGCCGAAGCAGGACGTCGAACAGAAGGCGCGAGAGATCGCCGAACCCATCCTGGCCCTGGAGGGCCTGGAGCTGGTGGACGTGGAGTTCGTCCGCGAGCACGGGTGGATCCTGCGCCTGTACATCGACCGGCCGGGCGGCGGCGTGGGCCTGGAGGACTGCACCAAGGGCTCGCGCGCGGTAGAGACGGCGCTGGACGTGGCCGACCTGATCGAGCACCCGTACAGCCTGGAGGTGAGCAGCCCGGGCCTCAACCGGCCGTTGAAGAAGCCGGAGCATTTCCAGAAGGCGCAGGGCAAGAAGGTGAAGGTGAAGACGTACGGCCCCATCGGCGAACCGCCCCGGAAGAACTTCTCTGGGATGCTCACCGGGGTGGACCCGGAGACCGTCACCGTGGACGTGGAGGGCGCCGGAGCCTTCCGCATCCCGATGCGCGAGATCGCCAAGGCGCACCTGGAGCTCGAGCTGTAAGACCTAGAGGAACCGTCGGAGCAGTCACATACAGGCCCGCCCCTCGCGGACCCGGGCCGTGGAAGCAAGGAGAGCAACGTGGCGCAGCCTCAGAACCCCAGCATCAACCTCAACCTCGTCCTGGACCAGGTGGCCAAGGACAAGGGCATCGACCGGCAGGTCCTCATCGCGACCCTTGAGGACGCGATGAACACCGCTGCCAAGAAGCACTTCGGCCAGGACCGCACCCTGGAGGCCAAGTACGACCCGGAGAAGGGCGTGGTGGAGCTGTTCCAGGCCATCACCGTGGTGGAGGAGATCACCGACCCCATCCAGGCGGTGAACCAGCTCAACCTGGACGAGGCCCACAAGAAGGGGATGGATGTCCAGCCGGGCGACGAGCTGGTGTTCCAGATCTTCTACCGCGACGAGGACGCCGCCGAGGCCAAGGCCCAGGACGACCAGTACGGGGACATCCTCAAGCTGAAGACCTTCCGGCGCGGGTTCGGCCGCATCGCCGCCCAGACCGCCAAGCAGGTCATCCTCCAGCGGACCCGCGACGCCGAGCGCGAGAACGTCTTCAACGAGTACAAGGACCGCAAGAACGAGATCGTCACCGGCATCGCCCGCAGGTTCGAGCGCGGCAACATCGTGGTGGACCTGGGCCGCGCCGAGGCCGTGCTCCCGGTCCGCGAACAGGTCCCGCGCGAGACCTACCGGCCCGGCGACCGCGTCCAGGCCTACGTGGTGGACGTGCTCCGCGAGTCCAAGGGCCCGCAGATCATCCTCTCCCGCGCCTCGGTGAATCTCTTGACCAAGCTGTTCGAGATGGAGGTCCCGGAGATCGCCGAGGGCATCGTGGTCATCGAGGCCGCCGCCCGCGAGCCGGGGGGCCGCGCCAAGATCGCCGTCTCCTCGCGCGACTCGGACGTGGACCCGGTGGGCGCCTGCGTGGGCATGAAGGGGTCCCGCGTCCAGGCGGTGGTGCAGGAGCTGCGCGGCGAGAAGATCGACATCGTCCCCTACGACGAGGACCCGGCCCGGTTCGTCTGCTCGGCCCTGGCCCCCGCGGAGGTCAGCCGCGTCATCATCGACGAGGCCAACCACGCCATGGAGCTGATCGTCCCCGACGACCAGCTCTCCCTGGCCATCGGCCGCCGCGGCCAGAACGTGCGCCTGGCGGCGCAGCTCACCGGCTGGAAGCTGGACATCAACAGCGAGAGCCGGGTGCGCGAGATGCGCGAGTTCGCCAACAAGTCGTTGGGCTCGCTCCCCGGCGTGAACGAGATGCTGATCGAGACCCTCTACGCCCATGGCTTCCGGCAGGCCAAGGACGTGGCGGAGGCCTCCCCGGACGTGCTGGCGCAGATCCCCGGCATCGACCTGGCGCGCATCCCGGCGATGCAGGAGGTGGCCCGCTCCCAGATGGTCACCGACGCCGCCGAGCTGGCGAAGATGGAGTACGAGCGCGAGCAGGCCCGGCTGATCGAGGCCCGCCGCCACCCGGACGAGCTCACCCAGAACGAGCGGCTGGCCCGCGTCCGCGGCGTCGGGGAGAAGACCATCGAGCAGCTCCAGATGGCCGGCTACAAGGTGGTGGAGGACATCGCCAACGAGAAGGACATCGCCAAGCTGGGTGACGTGCCCGGCGTGGGCATCAAGAAGGCTCGGCAGCTCAAGAGCGCCGCCGAGAACTACCTGGTGGAGGAAGCCAAGCTGCGCGCGGAGCTGAACGCCGAGCGCGCCGCAGGGGGGGGGGCCCCCCCGGCATCGGCCAGCCCCCAGCCCACGGGAGGGTTGTAGGCGGGTGGCGCCGGAGCGGACCTGCGTGGGCTGCGGGAAGAAGGCGCCCAGGCAGGAGCTCCGGCGTCTGGTGGTGAACGAAGTGGGGGAGGTGGCGGTGGATCCAAAGGGGCGGGCCCCGGGCCGGGGTGCCTACCTCTGCGGAGCGGGGTGCCTCAGGGCGGCAGCCAAGCGGAAGGCCTTCGGAAGGGCCTTCCGGGGGTCCGCTCGACAGGTCGACCTGGAAAAGCTGGCAGCGGTACTGAATTGAGAGTTAGAAGGCGCAGGGTTCAAACGGTATGTCGAAGAAGCGCGTCCACGAGATCGCCAAAGAGCTCAACAAGCACGGCATTGAGCTCGACAACAAGGACGTCGTCACCGAGCTGGTGTCGCTCGGGTACGACGTGAAGAGCCACTCGTCTTCGCTGGAGGACGACCAGGCGACCGCCGCAGTCCAGAAGATCCTGGACAAGCGTAAGCCGAAGGCGCCGCCACCCGCGGTCGCCCCCAAGGGATTCATGGTCCGCCGGAAGGTGGGCCAGGGTACGCAGGAAGAGCTGCGCTCCGCCCCGGTGGCCCCGCCCGAGTCCGAGCAGGTGGTGACCGAGCCACCGCTCAGGGACGAGGCTCCCCCGGCGCCCGCCGCCGCCCAGCCACCCGCCCCTGCGCACGAGCCGCCGGCTCCGGTCGCGGCCGGCGCGCCGGAGCCGCCGCTCGCTCCCGCCGCCCCTGTCCAGGAGGCCCCGGCCCCGGTTGCGGCCCGGGCGCCCGAACCACCGCCGGCCGCTCCCCCGGCCGCCGAGTCGCCGATCCCGGTGGCGGCCGGCGCGCCGGAGCCGCCGCCCGCCTCCCCGGCCGCGCGCGCGCCGGAGCCTCCCGCCGCGCCCCGTGCGCCGGAGCTGCCACCACGCGCGCCGTATTCGCCGGCGCATCCGCCTTCGCGCGCGCCCGGCTCGGCGCCGCTGGCCGCGCGCCCGCCTGGAACATCCGGGCAGCGCCCGGCGCTCGGCAGCCAGGGGCCCCGGCCGTCCTCGCCCGGCTTCCGCCCGGCGCAGGTCATCTCCCGCCCGGCCCAGCCGGTGCCTCCCCGCCCGCCTCCGGGCCGCGGCGGCCCGGGCATCCGGCCCGGCGGGCACGGTCCAGGCGGCCAGGGTTCCGGAGAGGGCCGGCCCATGCGCCCCACCGCCACCCAGGCGGTGGTGATCTCCCGCCCGGCGGTCTCGGTGCGGCGGGTGACCCCCTCCTCGTCGGCGCACAAGAACATCCCCATGGCGCCGGGCCGCAAGGCCATCGGCGAGGTGCGCGAATTCAAGGTCGTCCCCGACCACCTGGGCCGCGGCCGCGAGCTGGTCGACGTCACCAAGAAGAAGGAGGGGACGGGCGGCAAGAAGCGCACCGCCGAGAAGGACGGGCAGCTGAACAAGCAGGAGATCAGCGACCTGATTTGGGGCCGCGTCTCCATCCCGCTCCGCGGTAAGAAGCGCAAGGCCACCAAGAAGGGTGCGAAGACCCAGATCACCGAGATGGCGGAAGAAAAGAAGGTCATCAAGCTGCAAGAGGCGATCAGCGTCTCCGACCTCGGCCAGCGGATGGGCGTGAAGACCACGGACATCATCAAGAAGCTGATGGCCGGCGGCACCATGGCCACCGCCAACCAGATGCTGGACGGGGACACCGCGGCCATCATCGCCACCGACTACGGCTGGAAGGTGGAGAAGGTGGGC
>DATBSS010000388.1:0-7165 GCA_036559665.1 Myxococcaceae bacterium | reverse complement strand
CACCCGCGTCTTCGAGCGCGCCCATGACTTGAAGTGCCCGGCGCTGGTCTTCTCCGCCTCGGGCGGGGCGCGGATGCAGGAGGGGATCTTCTCGCTGATGCAGATGGCGAAGACCTCCGCGGCCATCGCCCGCTTCCGGGACGTCCGGAAGCCGTACGTCTCCGTGATGCTCCACCCCACGACCGGCGGTGTGGCGGCGTCCTTCGCCTGGTTGGGCGACGTCATCATCGCGGAGCCCAAGGCGCTGATCGGCTTCGCCGGTCCCCGCGTCATCGAACAGACCATCCGGCAGAAGCTCCCCGAAGGGTTCCAGCGGTCGGAGTTCCTGCTCGAGCACGGGATGATCGACTCCATCGTCCACCGCAAGGAGCTCCGCCAGAAGCTGGGCCAACTCCTCGGGCTGATGGCTTGACCCCTTTCGAAGCCGCGGCCTTCCTCCAGTCGCTCCCCGCCTCGACCATCAAGCTGGGGCTGGAGCGCGTGGAGGAGGCGCTTTCGGACCTGGGGCATCCGGAGCGCGCGCTGCCCGCGGTGCACGTGGCGGGGACCAACGGCAAGGGCTCCACCTGCGCCTTCGTTGCCCGCGCGCTGGAGGTGGCCGGGAGGAAGGTCGGCCTCTACACCTCGCCGCACCTGGTCCGCTTCAACGAGCGCATCCAGGTGAATGGGCGGCCCATCGAGGACCGCACGCTCGGCGAGCGCGTGCTGGAGGTGCTGGCGCGCTACCGCCGGCGCGACGAGCGCCCCTTCCCGCTCACCTTCTTCGAGCTGGGGACGCTGGTCGCCTTCCAGCACTTCGCCGAGGAGCGGGTCGACGTGGCGGTGCTGGAGACAGGGCTGGGTGGGCGGCTGGACGCGACCAACTGCTGCCAGCCTCAGGTGACCGCCATCACGCCCATCTCCTTCGACCACATGGAGTGGCTGGGGCACACACTGGAGGCCATCGCCCGCGAGAAGGCGGGGATCCTCAAGCCCGGCGTCCCGTGCGTCTGCGCCGCGCAGCCGGAGGAGGCGCTCCGGGTCATCGAGTCCACGGCGGCCTCCGTTGGGGCGCCGCTGCGCCTCCAGGGCCGCGACTTCCACCTGGACCCGGCGATGGAGCTCTCCCTCCGGGGCCCCCACCAACTGCAGAACGCCGCGGTGGCGCGGGCGTGCCTGGAGGTGCTCGGGGTGCCGGACGAGGCGGCGCGCGAGGGCTTGCTGACCGCCCGCTGGCCTGGCCGGCTGGAGGAGATCCCGCGGCACGCGAGTCGCGGCGGCCCGGGGGGCGGCGGAGGAGGCGAGCGGATCGCCCCCCTGCTGCTCGACGGAGCGCACAACCCGGCCGGCGCCCAGGCGCTGGCGGCGGCGCTGGACGCGCTCTACCCGGGCCGGCGGGTCCACGCCGTGTTCGGGGTGCTGGCCGACAAGGACCTGGACGGCATGGCCCGCGCGCTCTTCCCGCGCTGCGCGTCGCTCCACCTCTGCCCGCTCCCCAGTCCCAGAAGCCTGGCCCCCTCGGCGTACGCGGCCGGCGCCCAGACCCTCTGCCCGGACGTGCGGACGTACGCGGGCGTGGGGGAGGCGCTGGACGGCGCAACCGCCCTCGCGGGACCGGACGACGTGGTGCTCGCCGCGGGCTCCCTCGTCCTGGTCGGTGACGTGCGCGCGCGGCTCTCCCCAGGGCGTGCTTAACTTGCCCGCCCGATGAGACTCCCCGAGTCGGACGACCGCGAACCCGCCCAGGTCACGGTGGACGACATCGACGCGCGGTCGCTCTACACCAAGACCAAGTACGTGGTGGAGACGTCGGACCGCTGGTCGCTGGTGATCACCCGCTACCGCCCTCGGCCGCAGGACTTCCCGCAGCCGCTGTTCGGCGAACCGCTCCTCCTGGTCCACGGCTTCTCGCAGAACCGCCACGCCTGGACGAGCGGCGAGTTCGTCAAGAACCTCCTCTTCTTCGGCCTGGACATCCACGTCCTGGAGCTGCGCGGCCACGGCAAGAGCAGCGTGTCCCTGCAGCGCGAGCGCGCCGCCCGGTTCGGCCACGCCCCGCCCGCCGACCTCGACTACGACTGGGACATCGACAGCTACTTCCTCTACGACCTGCCGGCCGCGGTCTCCGGGGTCAAGCGCATCACCCGCCGCCAGCGCATCTACTACTGCGGCCACTCCATGGGCGGCATCCTGGGGTACGGCTACGCCGGCATCCACGACGACCTGGCCGGGCTGATCACCATCGGCGCCCCGGGCGACCTGGGCCGCGGCTTCCTGCTGCTCAGGGCGCTGGCGCTCTCCGTCCCGCTGCTCGGCCGGGCGGTGGACCTGGCGTACGGCTCGCTCAACCTCCGCCGCAAGGCGGGCGAGGCGGGGGAGACGCTGCTGGCCCGCGCGCTGAGGGCGGTGCGGCGCGAGGCCGAGGCCCACGAGCGCGCCCGCGTCGGCGAGGCGGCCGAGCTGCGCTTCCGCGCCGTGCCGGTGGACTCCTGGCTCAAGCAGATCGAGAAGGCGCTGGCGCTCACCCAGACCATGAACCCGGTGGTGGGGAAGGTGGCGGCGCGGGTGAACCGGCTGGCCAACCTCGAACGGGTGGGCGCGGAAGACATCCGCTGGCTCCTCCGGGAAGGAGGCGAGCGGGAGCCCCGCAAGGTCATCGAACAGTTCGCCCGCTGGATCCGCCGCGGGGAGCTGGTCTGCTACCGCACCGGGTACGACTTCAAGCGCGGCTTCTCCAAGATCCGCATCCCCATGGCCATCATCTTCGGCGACAAGGACCCGCTGGCCTCGGTGCAGTCCACCCGCCGGGTCTACCGCGCCGCCAAGAGCGAATACCTCCTCTGGCGCCCGGTGAAGGGGAACAGCCACATCGAGCTGACGATGGGCCACGACATCCGGCAGATCTGCTACGACATCAAGAACCTGATCGAATACGCGCGCAGCCACCGGACGCGGAAGCCCTCGCTGCCCCGGCCGGACCGATGATGGGAACACGGAGCCCCCGCTGCGCGTCGTAGGGCCGGAAAGTTGGTAGGCCTTGGACCCGTTGCTAGCATTCGCCAGATCTTCCCAGGGGTGCCCATGACGTCCGTGACGCGGCTCGTCGCGGTCGCTGCTGCCACGTTGGCGGCGGTGGCGGCGGCGCAGGACAGGCTGGAGCTGAACACCATCACCAAGGTGCAGGTGAGCGGCGGCGCCATCACCATCGTCGGCACCAAGAAGCCCAACTTCACCACCTTCACCATGACGGATCCCGCCCGCCTGGTGATCGACATCTCCGAGGCCGTCTTCTCCGGCGTCCAGGACGAGCAGCAGGTCGGCAACGGGGTGGTCACCGCCATCAAGACCGCCAGCTACGGCTCCGACGCCTCCGCCATCGCCCGCGTGCTGATCGGCTTCGAGAAGGAGTACGAGACCGACATCCAGACCGCCGACACCAAGCTGGTGGTGAAGGTGCTGGGCGCGGGCGCGAGCGCCGGCGGCCAGGAGGTCGCCATGGCGGACAAGCAGCCGCCGGCCCAGCCGAAGGCCGACCAGGCGGCCGCGGACAAGGCCGCCGCCGAACAGAAGAAGAAGGACGAGGAGGCCGCCAAGCAGGCCGCCGCCGACGAGAAGAAGCGGAAGGAAGAGGAAGCGGCCGCCGCAGCCTTCACCAAGAAGCAGGAGGCCGAGGCCGCCAAGCAGGCCGCCGTCGACGAGAAGAAGCGCAAGCAGGAGGAGGCCGCCGCGGCGGCGGAGCAGAAGAAGCAGGAGGAGCTGGCCGCCAAGCAGGCCGCTGCCGACGAGAAGAAGCGCAAGCAGGAGGAGGCGGCCGCGGCGGCGGAGCAGAAGAAGCAGGAGGAGCTGGCTGCCAAGAATGCCTCTGCCGAGGAGAAGAAGCAGAAGGCGGAAGAGGCCGCGGCGGCGCGCGAGCAGAAGAAGCAGGAGGAGCTGGCTGCCAAGAATGCCTCCGCCGAGGAGAAGAAGCAGAAGGCGGAGGAGGCCGCGGCGGCGCGCGAGCAGAAGAAGCAGGAGGAGTTGGCGGCGAAGCAGGCGTCGGCCGAGGAGAAGAAGAAGGCGGCGGAGGAGGCCGCGGGGGCGCGCGAGCAGCAGAAGCAGGAGGCGCTGGCGGCGAAGCAGGCCGCGGCCGAGGAGAAGAAGCGGCTGGCCGAGGAGGCCGCCGCGGAGCGCGAGCGCAAGAAGCAGGAGGCCGCCGAGGCCCGCCAGCAGCAGAAGGTGGCGATGGCGGAGACCAGCAGCGGCCAGGTGGAGTCCTCGTCCAACCTCACCGTCTCCAACCGGCGCAAGAACCTCACCTTCGTGGGCTTCAAGCAGGACCCCAACGCCCAGCGCGTCTACATCCGCACCAACGAGCCGGTCCGCTACTCGCTCTCGCGTGGGGGCGACAAGCAGGTGGTGCTGGAGCTGGAGAACACCGCCATCGCGCTCCACAACAACGAACGCTTCCTGGACACCTCGTACTTCAACGGCGCGGTGGCGCTGGTGCACCCGCGGACCGGACCCACGCGCACGGTGCGGGTGGAGATCAAGCTGAAGGAGAACGTGCCCTACGAGGCCAAGCAGGAAGGCAACGAGGTGTACGTCGACTTCCAGTCCGGCGGCCGGAGGTAGCGCGGCCGCCCGCCTGACCCCGCGCCCGTGATCGCCGCGCTGCTGGCTGCGCGCCTGGCGCTGGCGCAGGCCCCCTACGCCACCGAGCTGGAGACCGCCGCCGGCGAGCGGGTGGACCTCACCGCGGACCTCCTCTCCTACGACGACGAGACCCAGGTCATCACCGTCCGCGGGCACGCCCTGCTGCGGACGGACCGGGCCACCCTGCGCGCGGACGAGATCCGCTACGTCCGGGGCGAGCAGCGGGCGGTGGCGCGCGGGCAGGTGCTCCTCGCGCTCGGCCTGATGGTGGCGGTGGCGGAGGAGATCGACCTCGACGTCCGCTCGCTGGAGGCCACCGTGACGGACGGGGCCTTCCTACAGAAGCGCGACGTGGCGCCGGAGGCCCTCCGCGCGGCCGAGACGGCGGAGGCGCTGCGCGCGCTGGGGCGGACCAGCCTCGTCATCCGCGGGCGCCGCATCCAGCGGCTGGGGCCCAACCACTTCGCGGTGGACGGGATCTCCTTCACCCCCTGCGACTGCGCGGAGGCGGAGCCGACCTGGCGCATCCAGGCCGCGCGCGCGGACGTGCAGCTGGGCGAACGGGTCACGCTCGCCTGGCCGGTGGTCTACGTGTACGGCGTGCCGGTCCTCCCGCTGCCGTGGGCGTACCTCCCGCTCTCTGACCGGCGCACCGGCTTCCTGGTCCCGCGGATCGACGCCACCTACCTCACCGGGCTGGCGCTCCAGGAGCCGCTGTTCATCACCCTGGGCGAGAGCGCCGACGTCACGCTGACGCCCGGCTGGTTCTTCGGCGGCTCCAGCAAGCCCTTCGGCGTGCGCGGCCCGCGGCTGTTGACCGAGCTGCGCTACACCCCGTCCGAGACCACCGCGGGGCGGGCGCTGGTGGGCGTGCTCTATGACCTGAGGCCCCGGCGTGACCCCGTGGACCCGAGCCTGGTCGTCCCCGGGACGAGGAACGGCCTCCGCTTCGAGGGCGCTCTCCAGCACGCGCAGGAGCTGGGCGGGGGCTTCGACCTGCGCGCGGACCTCTCCGTGGTCTCGGATGGGTACTACGTGAAGGACCTCACGCCGGACGTGCTCCTGCGCGAGGCGCAGTATTTGCGCTCCACCGCAGCGCTTGCGCGCCGGGGCGCCGACCAGTACGCCGGGCTGGAGCTGGCGCTGCGGCAGGACACGCGCTTCGGGTACCGGCTCGACCCGGCGATCGGGCCCGCGACGCTCCAGCGCCTGCCCGCGTACCGCTGGGTCCTGCTGGACGGGCCGCTCTGGGGGCCGGTGTCGTTCGGTCTGGGCGCCGAGCTGTCACGCGAGGCGCCGATCTGGGGCGGCACCGGCGACGAGGGGACCGATGGCGTCTTCGACCCGCTCCACCCGGACCTGGACGGTTCGCAGGGCGACCGGCGCTTCCAGCCCGGCGAGCGCGAGGCGCGGGACCGGCTGGACCTGCGCCCGCGGCTGGCGGCGACGTTCCAGCTGGGCGACGTGGCGCAGATCTCCCCGTACCTCGCCTACCGCGAGGACCTGTACGTCGGCGAGGCCAGCGGGCAATTCGCCCACCGCGGCTACCCGATGGGCGGCGTGGCGGTGGACACCCAGCTCTCGCGCACCTTCGCGGGCGGGGCATTTCGCCACACCCTCACGCCGTCCCTGGAGTTGCGCTCGGTGCCGGTGGTCTTCGGCGCGCCGCTCGGGCGCTACGACGAGCTGGACGAAGCGGTGCCGCCTTCGGGGCTGCTGCAGGCGGTGGCGGAGGTGAACCAGCGGCTCCTGGCGCGCCAGGGGAGCCAGGTCTCGGAGCTCTTGCGGCTGGACCTGGCGCAGGGCTACGACCTCCTCGAGCGCCGGCTGGGCGACACCTCCGCGCGCGCCGGGCTGCACGCCGGCTGGCTGGGCGCGGACGCCACCGCGCGCTACAGCGTCCCGGAGGGGCGGTTCACCCAACTGGCGGCCTCGCTCGGCGCCGACGACGGGCGCGGCCGTCGCGCGTACGCGCGCTACGAACGATTGCTGATCGACGGATCCGAGCGCCAGCGGAGAGGCGTGGACGCGCTGGTCGGGCCGGCCGATCCGTCGCCGTCCCCGGAGCGCGCCGAGCTGCTCACCGCGGGCGGCGCCTACCGTTTCCCCTTCGGCCTGACCATTGGCTACGACGCCATCCTCTCGCCGAACCAGCCGGCCGGCGCCCGGTTGCTGGACTCGCTCACCTGGCAGGCACTGAGCGCTTCGTACTCCCCTTCGTGCGAGTGTTGGCGCATCGACTTAAGCTTGTCCTTGACGCATCGGACCAAAGACGACCCTTGGCTCCCCGGGTGGGGTCTCCACTTCACCCTCGCACGCCTGGGGTCGGCTGGAATTTAGTCCATCGGGGCCGGAAACCCGCGGCATCACTGGATAAATTCACTCTCTGTATCTGGGCAAGGCGCCATTGACCTTTTATGGAAGTGCTTGTTTCCCCAGTGGTTTGGGGTTGGGTAGGACTCCGACGAAGCGCTCGCACACCGGGATACTAGAATTGCCATCCGAGATCGGAAAACGAATTGGCCATCGCATCCGGGAATTGCGCACACAGCGG
>DATBSS010000387.1:0-4668 GCA_036559665.1 Myxococcaceae bacterium | reverse complement strand
GCTGCCGTCGACGGTCCCGGTGAACAGCGGCGAGTGACCCCAGAGCTGCAGGACCTCGTTCTCGAAGTTGTTCAGGCCGTTGGCGCCGGTGAGCCGGTTGTTGGTGTCCACCGGGCCGCGGGCGTAGCGGATGGGGGCGTTGCCGTAGCGCTGCGAGATGTCCTGGCCGGTCATGTCGCGGTACACGCCGAAGAACGCCTGGTCCAGGGACCTGCCGGTGATGCCGCCGAAGTTGGCGCGGTCAGCCGCCGCCAGCTCCTTGGCCACCTGCACCTCCGCCGGCTTGAACTTCTCCGGGTTCTGCAGGACGTTGAGCAGCACGCCGCCGTCCTGCTGGCCCGCCGAGCCCATCTGGATGCCCCACAGGTGGAGGATCGCGCGGTGGCGGTCGTCCATCCCGCTCATCTGGGTCCGCTGGTCGCCGCTGAGCGCGCCGTAGCTGACGCCCTGCGAGATGCCGCCCACGCCCAGGCCCCGCGCCGCCAGCGCGTCGCGGTAGAAGCCGTCCACGCCGCCGAGGGTCCGGCCCGCCGCCGCCTGAGCGGCGCCAGCGCCACCGGCGTTGCCCGCGTTACCGGCGTTGCCGGCGTTGCCGGCGTTGCCAGCGTTGCCGGCGGTGCCCGCGTTGCCGGCGTTGCCAGCGTTGCCAGCGTTGCCGGCGTTGCCGGCGTTGCCAGCGTTACCAGCGTTGCCCTGCAGCTTCGCGGCCGCCGCCTGCCGCGCGTCGCCAGCGTTACCAGCGTTACCAGCGTTGCCCGCGTTACCGGCGTTGCCGCCGTTCCCAGCGTTGCCAGCATTGCCCGCGCCGGCGCCCTGCGCGCCATCGTACGCGGAGGAGTCGTACTTGGTCAGCATCTCGGCGAACTTGCCGCTCTGGACCAGCTCGATGGCCTGGTCGTACTCGGCCTTGTTCTCGATGGCGCCTTCCTTGCCCAGCACGTCCTGGAGGGTGATCACGCCGCGGTCGATAGCGTCCGCGACCGCGCCGATGGTCTCGATGTCGGTGGCGCCCACGCCCGGCTTGTCGGCCTGGTCGTAGCCCTTCTCCTTCAGCAGCTCCTGGAGCTTGGCGTTGTTGTAGTTCTTCGCGCCGCCGGCGAGGTCACCCTTGTACACCGAGGCCACCTGCATGAAGGTCTGCGCGGCGGGCGACATCCGGTAGAACGCGTTGGCGCCGTCGGCCAGGCCGTCCACGGTGCGGCCGTCGTAGCCCTTGCCGGTGGCCGCGAACTGGTAGGCGTAGGTCCGGGCGATGGAGGCGTCGAACAACTCGCCGTCCTTGATGGAGCCGAACCGCGTGCCCTCCTTGGCGCGCTTCTGGTCGATGTTGCCGTTCTGGTTCCCGTCCGCGCCGGTGGCGGCGGCAAGGTAGCTCTCGAACTCACGGCGATCGGTGGGGATGGGGAGCGTCCCGGTCGGGGCGTAGCCCACGGGGATGGCGTCGAACTGTCCGCCCTGCGCCGGCGCGAACTGCTGGCCCACCGCCGGCTGCTGCCCGAAGACCGGAGCGCCGACGGGGAAGCCGCCCGCCGTGGAGAAGTCCGTGGCCGGGAAGCCGGCCGCGCCCTGGCCGAAGGGGAACGACGGGAGACCGCCGGCCTGCTGGATGCCCGTGCCGGGGAAGCCCTGGCCCACCGCGGCCTGCCCGCCCTGGCCCATCTGGCCCTTCAGCAGCCCCACCACCAGGTTCAGCACGGTGGAGAGGACCTGGACCAGCACCTGCGACATCAGCTGGTTCGCGTCCGGGCGGAGGCCCATCTGCTGGCTGCCGCTCATCAGCGCGCCGCTGAACACATCCAGCGGCTTGTTGAGGAGCGCGTCGCCCAGGCTGGGGATGCCGGCCGCGGGAGCGGTGGCGCCCAGGGCGTTGAAGGACGGGGTGAAACCAAAGTTATCACGAGCGCCGATGTATTGCGGCTGAGACACCGGCTGAGACACCGCGGGACGCGCCGCCGCGGGGGCGGGGGAGAACGCATCGTACCGGACAGTGGAGGGAGAGAAAGAAGAGGTGGTCGCGCCGTAGTTGGTAGCCATTGTAGTAACTCCTGTCGGCCCGGTAACTCGCGGCCGCTGTGTGAACCTTGCACCCATTCTCGCACACGAAAAATTCTGAGTTTCCGATCAATCGCAAATTTTTTCGCGGCGCCAGGTCACGCAAGGCCCTGGAATCGCTGCGAGAATTGGCATGGGAGGCCCTGGCGAAGGACCCTGCCGCGGGCATTGATATCAACGTGTTTCAGTCGTTGATACATCTACGGCATGAGCTCTTCGAGAGCTCTTCGAGAGCTGGCCGGGAGCTCTTCCAGAGCGGCGCCCAGGGGCCCGCCGGGGGATGGGCGGGCCGCCCCTGCTCGGCTCAGCTCGACCCCCCCGCCCCTCGCCCCATGGCCAAGCCCAGGAGCCATGGGCAGGGACCAGGCGTTCTGGCATGGGTCTTTCCTGATGCGCTGCGTTATTCCCAGATTCCGAGCAACCTGGACCCAGCGTCGGCAGATAACCCACACAGACGTACTCGTCGGGCTCCGTTGGCATCAGGAGGCCCGAACCTCGAAGTTGACTCTTAGGTGAACACCATGACGATCGTCGTCGACGCGGCCTACCCCGCGTCCGGGCACCCGGTGCCCAACGTAGGCCCAGCTCTACTCCCTGACTGGCGCCACCCCCTGCTTCCCCTTCCCTCTTCAACGTCCCGCCGCACCGTCGCCCTCGCCGGGTGGTCCATCCTGGCCATCGGGCTCGCCTTCGCCGAGGCCATTGCCCGGCTGGGGGCCAGGGCCCTGGCGGGCGTGCGCGGGGGTCTTTCGCCGGCCGAGTGGGTCGCCCTCGCCGCCTCCGTCCTGCTCTTCACCTGGTTCGAGGGATATCGGTCCCTCCACCGCCGCTGGGTGCCTGCCGCGGTGCGGCGCGCGTTCGAGGTCGCCGCGCGGTCGGCGGGGGTGCTCGGGTGGCTGGCGGCGCCGCTGAAGGCGCTCGGCCTTCTGGGCGGCACCCGCCGCGAGTTGGTCCGGGCCTGGGTCGGGGTGGGGATGATCACCCTGGCCGTGTTCCTGGTCAGGGCCCTCCCCATGCCCTGGCGGGCCATCGTCGACGCCGGGGTCTCCTCCGCGTTGCTCCTGGGGCTCTGCTCCCTGGTCATCCGCTTCATCGCGGCGGCCAAGGCCTAGCCCTCCCCTCACCTGGTCTTGGGGATGTCCTGCCCGGCCCGCCGGCGCCCACCTCTATAGGGCGCCGAGCCGCTTCGCGACGGGCGTTTCAGCGGAGAAGGACGGAGCAGGTGCAGGCCGAGGCGGAATCCGGCCGGCAGTAGGTGTACTCGGCGTCGAAGCATCCCAGGCCGTCGCAGCAGGCCGTCGTCTCGCACCGGGCGTCCACGCCCGCGCACGTCCCCGCCGGCGGCGGTTCGGGCGCCGGCATCCACGGCTCCTGGAGCGGCGGCGCGGGCGCCGTGGTCGTGACGGGCTCCGATGACGTCTCGCCCGGCGCCGGCCCCGCGCATCCCAGGGCGCCGGCCAGCGCCCCCAGCAGCATGAACCCGATGATTTTCATGGCCACCCCGTCAAAAAAGCGGTGGCCATGGTACCGCACCGGTCAGCTGAAGACCGGGACGACCTCGCCGATTTTCTTGGCGGCGGCGGGGGACAGCTCGCCGGCGGTCTTGAGGAAATTCGGGTGTGAAAGCCCGGAGCCGAGGAAGGTCCACCGGTACGCCTTGACCTGGGCCGCGGTGATCTCCGCCTTCTCCGCGTCCGTGAACTGGCGGTTGGTCACCTTGGAGAGCGCCTCCAGGTCCAGCTTCTGCTGCGCCGCGAGCAGCCCGTCGAACGCGCCGCCGATGGCGAGCACGTCCTCGAACCCCTTGGCGATGGCGTCCGGCCCGCCCTTCGTCGCCAGCTCGTCGACGAGCAGCGTGTCCAGCTTGGCGTGCTGGGACTCCTCCATCCAGTGGTGCCGCAGCAGCTCGCTGAAGTGCGTGTCCAGCGCCTGGTCGGTCTTCACGCTGTCCAGGTAGTGCCGCTGGGTCATCCACTCCAGCATCAGCGTCACCAGCGCCACGCCGAGCGAGCTGTGCCCCAGCACCACCTTCGCCACGTCCTTCGCCGGGCCCACCACGCCGCACTTCACCGGGAAGCCCTTCTCGAACTCCTCGGCGAAGCGCTGGAAGAGGTGCATGTGCTTGGCCTCCTCCTCCGCGAAGGTGACCAGCGCGCGCACCGCAATCTGGTCGCCGTGCACCGCCTTCTGCGTGTGCTCCAGCACGAACGGGAGGATGAACTCCTCCACGAAGCCGAACAGGTGGAGGTAGCTGTTGCCGCGGATCTGGTTCAGCTTCAGCTTCCCGGCGGCGTCCAGGCACTTGATACCGTTTACGCCAGCCAGCGAGTCGGGGAGGAACGGCTTGCTGAAATCGAGCTTCTTGTCGCCGCCGATCAGGTCCTCCACCTTCCAGGACACCTTGAGCGAATCAGTCAAGACCGCGGCGTACTGATAATTATGGCTGAGCATCGTCGTGTGGACCCCTCGGGAAATTCGGGCCGCGCAATCTGGATCGGATCGCGCGGCGCCGTCCACCCTCTCCTTCGGCACGTGGAGGCATTGGTCGCCGGTTACCGCTGATCTATTTTGTTGATGTACCTGGCATGTACATGAGGAGGCGGGAAGGGTCTCGAT
>DATBSS010000386.1:0-17163 GCA_036559665.1 Myxococcaceae bacterium | reverse complement strand
ACCAGCTCGCGGATGACGGGCTCGTCCTCGACGAGCAGGATGTTGAACTTCGGGTCTGCCATGCGGCGGCCGGGTCCTTAGGCCAAGCGGTGCACTCCGTCCAGTCGCGTCGTTTCAGCGTTTCCCGAGTGGTTTGACCAGGGCCGTCCCGGTCACCTTGAAGCCGAGTCGTTCGTAGAGCGCCCGCGCGCGGGCGTTGCCCGGGGTGACGCCCAGGGCGAGCGCGGCCGGCGGCGACGGCCAGAGCCCGGCGCGCTCGATGGCGTCGAACAGCGCGGCGCCGTGTCCCTGGCCGCGGTGGGCGGCCGCGACGTAGAGTTCGTCCACCTCGCAGACCTCGCCGCCGAATTCGTTGGACCAGAAGGAGACCAGGAGCACGAAGCCCTGGATCGCCCCGTCCAGCTCGAGGACGGCAGCGCGCCCGCGCCAGGGCTCGCGGCGGAAGGTGGCCAGGGTGTGGCGGACCTGCTCCGGGCTCACGGAGGCCGGGCTGGGGTCCTCGCGGTAGAGGGCCAGGGAGAGCCCGACGATCTGCTCATCCTCGGCCGGACGCGCCGGTCGCCACATGGTCGGGCCGACGCTACTCGTAGGCCAGCGCCTCCACCACGTCGAGCCCGGCGGCGCGGTCGGCCGGGTACAACCCGGCGAGCACGGCGCACACGGAGGCGGCGGAGACCATCTGGATGGCGGTGGCGTAGGGGAAGAGGTACGGGAAGGACCAGCCGGTGGACTGGACTCCGATGACGCGGACGATGACCAGCCCGCTGAGGATGCCCGCGAGCACGCCCACCAGGCCGCCGGTGAGGCCGATCAGGGCGGCCTCGCCCGCGAAGAGGCGCAAGACGTGGCGGCGCGAGGCGCCCACCGCGCGCAAAAGGCCGATCTCCCGCGTCCGGTCCAGCACCGCCGCCAGCAGCGTGTTCACCACGCCCAGCAGCGCCAGCAGCACCGCCACCGCCTCCATCGCGTAGGTGACCGAGAAGGCGCCGTCGATGACGTTGTGCGCCTCGGTGCGGAGCTCGCGGTTGGAGAGCACGAACAGGTGGTACTTCTCGCCCCAGCGCGCGGTGACCTCCTTCCGCACCGCCTCCAGCGCGTTCGGGTCCGAGAGGTAGATCTCGAAGGTGTCCACCCGGTCGTCCTGGAACTGCTCCACGAAGCGCTCGCGGTCCAGGAAGATGGTCCCCTGGTCGGACGTGTACTCGCGCACCACCGCCGCCACCCGGTAGGTGACAAGTCCGCTCGGGGTGGGCATGGGGAATTCGTCCCCCGGGTGCAGCCCGCGCCGGTGGGAGAGGTTCTCCGAGATGATGACCTGGTGCGCCCGCCGCTGCTCCAGCGTCGGCACCGCGCCCTCCAGCACGTCCATGGTGCCTCGCGTGTCGTGGATCTCTGGCGTCAGCGACAAGACCATCACCCGCAGCCCCAGCAGGTCCGTCGGGTACAGCCGCACCCGGTCCACCTCCCACACGCCGGGGATCTTCTTCATCTCGTCCGCCAGCTCCGGCCGCATCGGCACGTTCTGCACGCCGCCCAGCTTGGCGCTGGAGGTGATGAACAGGTCCGCCGGCACCGCCTGGTCGATCCAGTCCGCCGAGGAATGCTGGAACGATCCCACGAACCCCGAGATGCACACCGTCATCCCCACCCCGATCATCAGCGCCGACGAGGGGACCGCGCTCCGCCCGGGCGCCCGCGCGAAGTTGTCCGCCGCCAGCCGCCCGGAGATCCCCAGCGCGGCTTCCGCCGGCCGCACGTAGAACCGGTGCATCCGCCACAGCAGCCACGGCATCAGGAACGTGGCCGACGCCAGCACCAGGAACACCGAGATGTACCCGCCCAGCGGGAAGTTCTCCCGCGGCGCTGGGACCAGCGAGGCCGGGTACGCCAGCGCCAGGCAGGCGAGCCCCAGCGCGATCGGCGATCGCTTGAGGCCCGCGTCCGCCCCCGCGGCGAGGTCGCGACGGAGCGCCTCCACCGGTTGCACCTTCGAGGCCGTGATCGCCGGCCGCAGCGCGGCCACCGCGCTCCCGGCGATCCCCAGCACCACCCCCAGCGCGATCTCCACCGAGCCCGCCCGCACGTCCCCGGCGTGCACCTGGACGTAGATCTGCGAGATGGTCCGCGACACCAGCCCGATGGCGGAGCGCGAGAGGGCGATGGCGAACGGCACCCCGATGGACGTGCCGAGCGCGCCCATCACCACCGCCTCCAGCGTGAACAGCACGCGGATCTGCACCGCGGTGGCGCCGAGCGCGCGGACGATCCCGATCTCCCGGCGCCGCTGCACCACCCCGATGGCGACGGTGTTGTAGACGAGGAACACGCCCACCATCAGCGCCACGCCGGAGCCGAGGTTCAGCCCCATCTGGAAGCTGAGCACCATCTTCTCCACCGTGCCGCCGCGCCGGGACGGCCGGTCCACCTCGAACTGCGGCCCCGCCGCGCGCTGGATCCGCGCCTTCACCTCCTCGAAGTCCAGCGCGGGGTCCACCGCCACGTCGATGCGGCTCACCGCGCGCCCGCGGTGGAACGCCTCCTGCGCCGACCCCAGGAACATCACCCCCACCCACCCGCCGAACGCCTTGATCGGGCCCTCCTCCTGGATGACCGCGTGCACCACGAACGGCTGCTCCCCGTCGGCGGTGACCAACCGGAAGGTGCTGCCGGGCTTCAGCCCGTGGTCGCGCGCGAAGCGCTCGGAGACCAGCATCCGGTCGGTGGAGTTGAGCAGCTCCAGGTCATCCGCCGGGTTGCCCAGCTCCTGCCCCGCGCCGCGGTAGTCGCGGAAGTACCCGTCGTCCAGGAAGTCCACCCCCAGGACGTACAGGCTCTCCCCCGGGCTGCCCGCCACCGGCGCCACCGCGGTCAGCGCGGCCGAGGCGTGCGTCACGCCGGTGACCTTCTTCACCTGCTCCAGCACCGCCTCGTCGAACCCGGCCTCGGACCCGGCGACGGTGAGGTCCGCCCGCCCGGAGACGGTGTCCACCGTGGAGCGGAAGGCCTGCATCACCGAGCGGTTGATCACCGTCACCGCCACCAGCGTGGCCACCCCCACCGCCACGCCGCCCACCGTCAGCGCCGAGCGCAGCGGCGAGAGCAACAGGTGCCGAATCGAGATCAGCCGGACGAGCCAGTGCACGGTCTCGAACACTAGCCCGCCGGCCCCGTTCAGGACTTCCAGGACTTTGCCGCGAGTAAGGGTGCGAAGGCACTGGGCAAAAGTTCGAATTGCAACACATGCCTGAGAGCTGTCAGGGTGCGGCCCGTCGTTCCTTTGCCCCCGGGGAAATCCACCGATGCCAACTCGTCGTGATGCGCGCGCCGCGAGCGCCGCTCTCCTCTTCGCCACTCTCCTCGCCGCTTGCTCCCAACCCGACCAGGCAGCCACCGCGACGTCCTCGTCGCAGGCACCGCTCTCCGGTCCGCACCGGGTCCAGGTGACCGGCAGCGCTTCGGCGCGGCTGCTCCAGCAGGGCGGCCGGCTCGTCGCCGACTACGGCTCCTTCGCGCTGGTCGACGTGGACGGCGCCAAGGTCTCCGCGCTCCCGGAGGGGAGCTACCAGCTGCGCGACGAGTACCAGGAGATCCTCCTCAACGCCGGGAGCATCAACACGCTGGACGCTGCGGCGGCGCGGATGCGTGAGACCACGCTCCCGTCCTCGGGGCGCGGGCTCCACCTGGTGCAGTTCGCGGGCGCCATGAAGAACGAGTGGCACGCGGGCCTGCAGGGCAGCGGCGTCCAGGTGGTGGCGTACATCCCGCACAACGCGTACCTGGTCTACGGGGACGCGACCTCGCTCTCCCGGCTCATCTCCTATGCCAAGGCGGCGCCGGAGGTGCAGTGGGATGGGCCGTACCTGAATGACTACAAGCTCAACCCGCAAGTCTTCACCTTCGAGAAGCCGGACGGGTACGAGGTGCAGTTGGTGGAGGACGCCCAGGGCAACGCCGACACGCTGGCCCGCGCCGCGGCGCTGGATCCGAAGCTGATCGACCAGCGGGCGCTGGGCTACGTCAACCTGGTCGTCCGTGCGGACCGCGACTCGGTGCTGGCGCTGGCGAAGCAGCCGGACGTGGTCTCCATCTACCCGTGGGTGATGCCGAGGAAGCTGGACGAGCGCGCGAATGTGATCGCCGCCGGCCAGCTCAACGCCGGCGGCAGCACGCCGACCAGCCCCGGCCACCTCGCCTGGCTGGCGTCCAAGGGCTTCACCCAGGCGCAATTCGACGCCACCAACGTGGGCGTGGACGTGTCCGACTCGGGCCTGGACAACGGCACCCAGTCCCCCAACCACTTCTCGCTCTACACGAACGGCAACATCACCGGGACCAGCCGCGTCACCTACAACCGCCTGGTGGGCACGCCGCACTCGGGCAGCACCATCCAGGGGTGCGACGGGCACGGCAACCTGAACTCGCACATCATCATGGGGTTCAACAACCTCACCGGTGCGCCGCACCAGGACGCCGCGGGGTACCGCTACAACCTGGGCATCGTCCCATTCGCGCGCGTGGGCTCTTCCGTGGTCTTCGACCCGGACACCTTCACCTCCCCCGACTTCGAGGACCTGCAGGCCATGGCGTACCGGGACGGGATGCGCGTCTCCAGCAACTCCTGGGGCGCGGCGGTGAGCGGCGCTTACAACGCCTCCTCGCAGCGCTACGACGCCCTGGTGCGCGACGCGCAGCCGACCGGCTCCACCGTCCCGGTGGCGGGCAACCAGGAGATGATCATCGTCTTCGCGGCGGGCAACAGCGGTTCGGGCGCCGGCACCGTGGGCTCGCCGGGCACCGCCAAGAACGTCATCACCGCGGGCGCGGCCAACAACGTCCACCCCTTCGGCGCGGCGGACCAGTGCAACGTCCCCGACACGGACGCGGACAGCGCCAACGACATCGTCGGCTTCTCCTCCCGCGGGCCCTGCACCGACGGCCGCATCAAGCCTGATCTGGTGGCGGCGGGCACGCACGTCTCCGGCGGCGTCGCCCAGTCGGCCGGGCAGCACGCCAACCCGCCGGGCAACCCGAACGGCGAGCAGCTGGCCTGCTTCGACGCTACCGGCGTGTGCGCCGGCCCGGGCACCAGCAACTTCTGGCCGGTCGGCCAGCAGTGGACCACCGCATCCTCCGGCACGTCGCACTCCACCCCGCTCATCGCGGGCGCGGCGCTGCTGGCGCGGCAGCGGATCATCAACACCCTGTTCTTCACCCCCAGCGCGACGCTGGTGAAGGCCTGGCTCATCAACTCCGCCCGCTACATGACGGGGTCCGCGGCCAACGACAACCTGTACTCGAACAACCAGGGCATGGGGCACCTGGACCTGGGCTTCGCCTTCGACGACACGGCGCGCTTCATGCGCGACGAGGACCCAGCGGACCTGTTCACGGCCACCGGCCAGACCCGCACCTTCAACATCTTCGCGGGCGACCCGAGCCTGCCCTTCCGCGTCACCCTGGCCTGGACGGACGCGCCGGGCAGCACCACCGGTAACTCGTTCAACAACAACCTGGACCTGACCGTCGCCGTCGGCGGCAACACCTACCGCGGCAACGTGTTCACTGGCCGCAACTCCGTCACCGGGGGCTCGGCGGACACCCGGAACAACGTGGAGAGCGTGTTCCTGCCCCCAGGCACCACCGGCCCGGCCACGGTCACCGTCACTGCGACCAACATCAACTCGGACGGCCTACCGGGCAACGCCTCCGCGCTGGACCAGGACTTCGCGCTGGTGGCGTACAACACCTGCCCCACCCGCGGAACGGCGCCCACGGGCGTGACCGCCACGCCTTCCGGTCCGAACCAGATCCGGATCGACTGGGTGGACCCGGGAGGCAACACCGACTACCGCATCTACCGGAGCACCACCGCGGGCGGCCCGTACACGCCCGCGGGGAGCGTGACGGCCCCGGCCACGACCTTCACGGACACCCCCGTGTCCGGCGGCAGCACCTACTTCTACGTGGTGCGCGGCGTCTCGTGCGCCGAGTCCATCAACTCCAGCGAGGCCTCGGCCACCGCCACTGGTGACTGCCTCCTGCTGCCGGTCTTCGCGGGACTGACCAGCGCCAGCAACGCCGTCGCCTCCACCTGCGGCGTCAACCTCTCCTGGGGCGCCGCCACGCAGAGCTGCGCGGGACCCATCACCTACAACGTCTACCGCAGCCGGACGTCGGGCTTCACGCCCGGCGCGGCCAATCGCATCGCCACGGGGGTGACGGGGACCTCCTACGCGGACGCGGCCAACCTCGTCTTCCCCAATACCTACTACTACGTGGTGCACGCGGTGGAGTCGTCGGGCTCGTCGCTCAACGAGGAGGCCAACACCGTCCAGCGGTCGGTGCAGCCCACCGGGACGGTGGTGCCGGCCATCCGGTACTTCGACGACCTGGACGGCACCCGGCCGCCGAACGCGGACGCCTACTGGCAGACGGGCGGGACGGGAGCGGCGAACATCCAGACGTCCACCTGCCACTTCCAGTCGACCACCACGGCGTGGCGCTTCGGGGGCACGACCGGCAATACCTGCCCCGGCGCCTACGCCAACGACCTGACGCCCACGCTGACGCTGGGTGGTGACGGCAGCGTCGCCCCGGCGATCAACGGCTTCACCTTCCCGGTGGCCGGAACGGGTTCCTTGAGCTTCCGCCATGGCTGGAACCTGGAGAACAACTTCGACGGTGTCGTCCTCAATTACTCGACCACCAGCGCGGCGGGTCCGTGGACGAAGGTCGGCACGACGGCCAGCACCACCGCGCCGTACATCACGGCGGGTGGTTACAACGGGACCAACAGCGCGCAGGGAGCAAGCTGGACGAACATCGTGGGGCCGACCAACGGCTCCTTCCAGCTCACCACGGTGAACGTGGACGCGCTCTTCGGGCAGACGGTCTGGTTCCAGTGGGGCTACCGCACGGACTTCAGCGTCACCCGCGAGGGCCACTACCTGGACGACATCGACCTCACGGTGGACGCCTACGGGGCGTGTACGGCGGGCAGCGCGCCGCCGGGCCCGGCGGTGAGCTACCGGGTGACGCTGCCGGCGAGCGCCCAGGCGGGCGTCGCGGCCAACGCCACCATCGACGCCCAGGACAGCCTCGAACAGGTGGCCTCCGGCTACACCGGCACGGCCAACCTGACGAGTAGCGACGGCCAGGCCACCTTCCCGGCCACCGCCTCCTTCACGGCGGGCACGGCGGCGGCCAGCGTCACCTTCGGTACGGTGGGCCCGCAGACCCTGACCGCGGTGGACTCGACGAACAGCGCCCTCCAGGCCACCGGCAACACCACGGTGACGCCGGGCGTCCCCGCCGCGCTTGGCTTCTCCGCGCAGCCCTCGGACGCCATCGCCGGCGTGACCATCGCCCCGGCCGTCAAGGTCCGGGTGACGGATGCCTTCGGGAACCTGGTGCCCACGGCCACGAATTCCATCACCTTGTCCATCAACGCCAACCCGGGCGGCGGCACGCTGCTGGGCACGGCGACGCAAATCCCGGTGGCGGGCGAGGCGACCTTCAACAACCTCTCCATCCGCCAGGCAGGTGCCGGCTACACGCTGGATGCCAGCGCCGCGGGGCTGACCACGGACACCTCGAGCGCCTTCACCATCTCGCCGGACGTGCCGGTGGGCGTGCGCTGGGGCACCCAGCCCAGCAACGCGCTGGCCGGCGCGCCGTTCAACCCGGTGGCCGTGGCGGAGGCCATCGACCAGTACGGCAACGTCAACGGGTCGTCGGTGTGGACGGTGTTCGTGTCCATCGCCAACAACCCGAGCAACGGCACGCTGCTGGGGACCACCATGCGTGACACCGTCAATGGCCGGGTCACGTTCCCCGATCTCGCGGTGAACAGGGTCGGGGCGGGCTACACGCTGTCCGCGAACTTCTTCGGCTTCGCCCAGGTGACGTCCGCGGCGTTCGACATCTTCGCCAACGTCCCGCACCACATCACCGTCACCCAGCAGCCGGGCAACACGGCGGTGAACGTCCCCACCTCCACGGTGGTGGCCACGGTTCGCGACGCCTTCGAAAATCTCGAGACCGGGTCCACGGCGGCCATCACCGCCTCGCTCGCCGGCGGGACGCCGGGCGCGCGGCTTTCGGGCACCACCACCGTGAGCGCCGTGGGCGGCATGGCCTCGTTCAACGACCTCGCGGTCGACCGGGCGGGCCAGGCGTACTCGCTGGTCCTGGGCAGCTCGGGCCTCAGCGGCGCGGTCACCTCCGCGTTCAATGTGGCATCCGGGCCCGCGCCCGCCACCCACCTGGCGTTCGGCACGCAGCCGTCCAACGCCGCGGCGGGGAGCGCCATCACTCCGTCGGTGACGGTGGAGGCGCATGACGCATCCGGCAACCTGGACGCCACCTTCACCGGCTCGGTGTCGCTGGCGCTGAACGGCGGAAACCCGAGCGCCGTCCTGGGCGGCACCACCACGGTGAGCGCGGTGGCCGGCGTGGCCACGTTCCCGGGCCTGAGCGTGAACAAGAAGGCCAAGGGCTACTCCCTGTCGGCAAGCGCTGGCGGGTTGGCGGGCGCCACCAGCGCCTCGTTCAACATCTCCAGCGGGCCGGCGAGCAAGCTGGCGATCAGCGGGCTCTCCGCCAGCGCGACCTCCTTCGCGCCGGTGCCGTTCACCGTCACCGCGTACGACGCCCAGGACAACGTGGCCGAGGACTACGTGGGGCCGGCGGCGGTCACCAGCGACGACTCGCGGGCCACGCTGCCCGCCAACCCCTCGTTCGCCTCCGGGGTGGCTTCCGACGTGAAGCTCACCTTCAAGACGACGGGCGTGCACCGGGTGACCGTGGCCGACACGGCGAACACGGCGCTCACCGCCAGCGCCTCGCTGGTCGTCACGAACTTCCCGCAGCCCACGGTGAGCATCACCGCGCCGGGCAACGGTGCATCCGTCACCGGGTCGGCCGTCACCATCACCGCGGAGGGCGCGGTGGCCACCGGCACCACGCTGACCGGCATCGACATCTTCGTGGACGGCACCATGCTTACCAGCGGCACCTCGTCGCCGGTCACCGGGAGCTGGGACGCCAGCCAGCTCAAGACCGGCACCACCCACCTCATCCACGCGGTCATCACCGACGGGGCGGGCAACGTGGTGCAGTCCACGCCGCTGGTCGTCAACATCGGCCAGCAGGGGTGCGGGTGCAGCACCGGCAGCGGCGGCGCGGACACGGCGCTGCTGGCGGCGGTGGGCGCGGCGCTCCGGGCGTTCGCCCTGCGGCGGCGCCGGGCGGCGCGGTAGCGCGTAGGGAGTCGCGCCCGGGCGGGGTCGAGCCCGGGCGCGTTCCTGGAAGGGT
Source organism: Myxococcaceae bacterium (assembly GCA_036559665.1). Classification (GTDB taxonomy): domain Bacteria; phylum Myxococcota; class Myxococcia; order Myxococcales; family Myxococcaceae; genus DASRBA01. The sequence continues at coordinate 7,848 of DATBSS010000386.1, read as the reverse complement.
GGCCTGGCCAGGTCCCTGACCGTTGGCCCGGGCATGGCCACCAGCAATCATCACCTGGATGCGGCCGTCACGCCGCGGCGCCCCGGTCGTGCGTCACCATCACGGTGACGCCAGCCTGGCGGTGGCCTCGTGGATGGGCTGAGCAGCTCGGCGCCGATCTTCGAGTCGAGGGTGCAGGGTGGGCTCACCGCCCTCTGCTCAAGGGCACGGGCCGCCGTAGGTCGGGACCGGGCTCACCGTCCCGGCGTTGACCTGGCACGTCTGGCTCGCGTTCACCCGGATGCGACCCGCCGCCCCGCCGCCTCCACCGGTCGCGCAACCGCCGAAGCTGTACCCGATGTTGTTCCCATCGCCCGGCGCTCCCGAGGCCGAGCCGCCGGAGGCGCCATTCCCGGCACAAGGGACCGCTCCCGAGCCTCCGGCGCCTCCGGACGGGGCGTTGGACGGGCCGTCGGCTCCAGCATTGCCGCGGTTGCCCGACGACTGGCTGTCTCCGCCCTCGCCGCCGCCTCCACCGTTGGCGGTCAGGGTTGCCCCGTTCATGACGGACACGTCTCGTCCCTCCAGGAGCACCTCGCCCCCGGCGCCGCCTCCGCCGCCTCCGTTGCCACCCTCCGAGGCCGACCCGACCTGGTCCTGGAGTCCGCCATGGCCCCCGGCGCCGCTGGCGGTGATGGTCCCGGAGACCTGGAGCGTTCCGGCGGCGGAGAGCTGCACGGCGCCGCCGCCCTTTCCCCCCGCGCCGCCCACTCCGGCGGCGTCGTTGGCCCGGCCTCCCGCACCACCGTTGCAACCACCCTGGAGCGGGATCAGCGTCGCGACGCCGCGGGGAGCGGCGGGGCCTCCGCCGGGGATGCCGCCGCCGCCGGACAGGTCCCCACCCGTTCCGCCGGGCGTGGAGCCGCCCGCGCCGCCTCCACCGGAGGCGACGTCGCCGGGTGCGGCCACCTGCCCGTTGACGATCTCGCATTGGCCCGCCGGGTAGGCGCCGGCGCCGGCGTCCTGGCCCGTCACCGAGCGGGCAGAGATGGTGCCGTTGACGGTCGCGTCCCCCCAGACGGCCAGGATCACCGGCCGCGTTCCCGTCAGCGTCAGCGAACCGGTCACCGACAGCCCACTCATCGCCAGGACCATGACGTCCTGCGCCCCGGCCTGCGGCACCACGGTCTGCGCCGGGACCGGCTGGCCCGCGCACCAGAAACCACCGCCGTCGGTCGAGTCGAACCAGGCGTTGCAGCCCACCACGACGTTGCCGGCGATTCCGCGCGCGGCGATCGCGACCGGATCGAAGTTGCTCGGCGGGTACGAGAAGGTGACGCAGCTCCCGCTCGCCTGGCAGATGCCGGCGTCGCAGGGTTGCCCGGTCCTCACCGTGGCGAGGCATGCACCGTCACCCAGGCACGAGCGCGTCGCGCACTCGGTGCTGGGGCAACTGTACGGCGTCCCGGAGCACCCGCCGTCCGCGATGCAAAGGTCGCTGGACGTGCAGGCGTCGCCGTCGTCGCAGGCGCCGATGCGTACCGGATAGGTGCAACCGAGGACGGGGTCGCACGCGCCCGCGGCGTTGAAACAGGCGCCGGGCGGCGTGCTGCAGGTGAGCAAGGTTCCGCCGCACCCCCCGTCCAGCAGGCAGTGGTCGGTGCTGGTGCACCGGTTGGCGTCGTCGCACGCGACGGACGTGTCGGCGGAATACGCGCACGTCCCGCTGTCGGCGTCACACGCGCCCGGGGTCCTGAAGCAGAAGTTGGGAGGCGAGTTGCAGGTGATGGGCGACTCGCCGCAGGTCCCGTTCGCCTGGCACACCGTGGAGACCGCGCAGGCGTTGGTGGCCCCGGTGCAGGACTGACCCAGGCAGTCCGGATCCGCGCAATCCGCGCGCTGGTCGCCGTCGTCGTCGACCCCGTTGTCGCAGCGCTCGACCTTGGGGCACGCGGCGCTGGTGCCGGAGTCGCAGAACTCGCGCTCCGCCTTGTCGAAGTCGAAGCACGAGGACGAAAGGAGGGCGGTGACGGCCCCGGACACCCACCACACCAAGGATCTGCGCGTCACGGGAGCACCCCCACGATGGCCACGCCGGCCGCGCCGGGCCCCACGTGCACCGACACCTGGGCGGCGCTCCGGCCGTCCAGGAGCGCCATGGCCGCGGCCGAACCCAGCGCCAGGGCTCCCGCGCCGAAGAGGGCGATGGCACCGGACTGCAACGCTCGGCCGGCGTCGGCGGTCGAGTGGACCTGGTCCAGCGTGGCGAGCGATGGATCGTGGCTGGTGATCAGGTCGTACTTGCTCTTGGCCCCCAGGAAGAGCGCTCCCCCGGCCACGCCCAGCGCTGCGCCGCCGGCCGCCGGCGCCCACGCCCAGGCGCGCAGGCCCGTCGGACCTGGCGCCGCGACCGGGGCATCGACGGGGTCCTTCGTCGATGCGGGTGCCTGGACGACCTGCGGCGGCGGCAACGCCGCCCGGACCTCCTCCAGGACGCGGGCCGTCTTGGGAGGGGCGAAGGATGGGAGGCGCGCGGTCCGGTCCAGGTCCAGGGCCTCCCGGAAGGAACGGCGCGCGCCCGCATCGTCGAACGACTCCATCTGGAGGAGACCCTGCCGGAGCGCCAGCTGGGCCTGGTCCATTGCCTCCAGCGGCGCGCAGCGGGCCGAGAGCTGGAGCGCCACCCCGGCGCCGTCGTACTGCAGTTCCTTGTAGAGGGTATCGACCAGCCTGAGCAGGGCCCGTGCCTGGCTCTCCGCGGCGGGCGGCGCGTTGGCCGGCGCCGCGGGCGCCGCCACGCGTAGCTTCACCTTCACCACGTCCAGGCGGGCGCGATCGGCGCGGGAGAGGCCCGGCGTCGCGAGCGCGACCCGGACGGCGATGCCGGCCGCAGCGGTCAACGGCCGCTCCGCGAGCTTTTCGGCGGCCAGGACCAGCACGTGCGGATGGGCGGCGGCACCCTCCGACTCCGCGCCGGCGGCCACCCCGGCAGGGAGGCCGATGACACAGGTGAGTGCTGCCATCACGGATCGACTCACGGGCGTTCCCCTCCGGCGAGGCTCAGGTCTGCCGCGGATCATTGCCACTTGTGCGTGACTTCGACCGACTTTCCTGGGGCCACCACCACCGGCTTGGTGACCGCCAGGCCGCTCGAGCACAGCGGGATGCTGCGGTCGCACTCGAGGCGGACGGTGTGCGGGCCCTCGAACAAGCTGAGCTTGAGCGGGACGTCACCGCGCGGGATGCCGTCGACGGTGACGTGCGCCGCCGGGAACGTCCGGATCACCACCGATCCCCGCCCAATCACGATGGTGTGGGAGACCTGCCTGGGCGTGGTGCCGAGCGTGAGCGTCTCGCGCTTGAGGAGGCGGTTCTCGCCCGTGTCCGTCGCCTCGACCACCACGGTGCCCGGCGGGACCCGGACCGTAAGCGAATTCCGCGCCTGCGCGAGGACCTTGCGCCCGGTGAGGATCTTGAGCTGCGAAGGCGGCTCCGAACGTAACGTCAGCTCCACGACCGGCGATGGCTTCGCCGGAGCACGCAACGCGGGGGACCGCACGGCCGGTTCCGCGGCGGTGGCCGCCGGCGACGAACCCGGCGAAGTCGGAGTCGACGGCGGCGGTTCGGTGACGCTGACCACAGGGGCCGATGGCGCCTCGACCGGCGGTGGGGCCTTGGCGGCCTCGGAAGCGACCGGTGCGGGAGCGACCGGTGCAGAAGCCATCGACGCGGGAGCGACGCTCGGAGGGCTGACCGGTTCGTCCGGTTTCGCGGCGCCGGAGCGGAACGCCGCGATGGTGGCGACGATGGCGATCGCCGCGACGCCCAGCGCGGCCGCGAGACCCCGGCGCCGCGACAGTGGCGCACCCGCCTCCCTACCCCGGAGCTTCCTGGAGGGCTCGGGCGGTTCGGACGGTTGAGGTGGCTGGGGGGGCGGGGCGCCAGAAAGCGTCGGCTCCTCCGCGACGGGCATCTCCACCGGGACCGGCACCGCCCGCGGGTTGGAGCGCCTGTCCGGGGGCAGTGGGAGGGGCTGCTTGACCGTGCGCTCCTGGCCGTCGGTTCCGGTCCGGGCCAGCGGCTCCTCCTTCACCACCATGGCCGCGTCGCGCTTGGCATCCGTCCCCTCGGCGGGCACCGGCGCCGGCGTCTTCACCGGGTCGTACAGCCGCTCCGGCGTCGCGAGGCTCGGCTTCGGGGCCGGCTCCGTCCGCTGAGCGCCCGCGCCGCCGTACCGCTCCACCAACTGGGCGATCTGGAACGCGCTCGCCGGCTGCCGGCCGGCGATGAGCGCCTCCTCCAGCTCCGCCGCCATGGCGCGGCAGTCCGGGTAGCGGTCGTCCCGGCTCCGCTGCAGGGCGCGGTTGACGATGGCCTCCAGCGCCTCGGGGACGTCCGGGCACCGGGTCCGGAGCGGCACCATGGTCCCGTTGACCTTGGCGGTCATGAGGGTGAGGTCGTTGGGGCCTTCGAACGGCCGGCCTCCGGAGATCATCTCGTACAGCACCACGCCCAACGCGTAGACGTCGGAGCGGCGGTCGAGCGATTCGGCCCGCACCTGCTCCGGCGACATGTACGCGACCTTGCCCTTCACCATGCCGGCCTGCGTGTGGTGGGTCTGGGACGCGGCCTTGGCGATCCCGAAGTCCACCACCTTCACGGCGCCGTTCCGGGCGATGAGGATGTTGTCCGGGCTGACGTCGCGGTGCACCAGGTGGAGCGACTGGCCCGTCGCCGCGTCGATCAGCTCGTGCGCGTGCGCGAGCGCCTCGCAACAGGACGCGGCGATCCGCGCGCCGTGGGCAAAGGGGATTCTCTCCCCGCGCGCGCGGACGGCCTTCTCGAGTGCCCGCAGGCTGGGCCCGTCCACGTACTCCATGGCCAGGAAGTACGTCCCTTCGCTCTCTCCGAACTCGATGATCTGCGCGATGCCGGGGTGGTTGAGCTGCGCGGCGAGCTGGGCCTCCCCGAAGAACATCTCCCGGAACGCCGCGTCCTGGGCCAGGTGGGGGAGGATCCGCTTCACCACCACGGTCTTCTCCAGGCCCCGCGCCCATTCGAAGCGCGCCAGGAACACCTCGGCCATCCCGCCCATCGCGAGCCTTTGAACCAGCTCGTACTTGCCCAGACGCGTCAAGGAGGGGGCCTTCCTCGCTTCCTCTCCTGACTCTACTTCCCGCATGTCGCTTCCGGTGAGCTCCGGACCGCGCGCCGTCACGCCGCGGCGACCGCCTCGTCGCCGGCCAGCTTCCCGTCCGCCAGCCGCACCACCCGGTCACCCACCTTCGCGGCGCCCGGGTCGTGCGTCACCATCACCACGGTAACGCCGGCCTGGCGGGTGGCCTCGCGGATGAGCTTGAGCACTTCCGCGCCGGTCTTCGAGTCGAGGTTGCCGGTGGGCTCGTCCGCCAGCAGCAGCGCGGGCTTGATGAGCAGCGCGCGCGCCACCGCCACCCGCTGCATCTCGCCGCCGGAGAGCTCGTCCGGGCGGTGGTCTGCGCGCGCCTTCAGCCCCACGATCTCCATCAGCTCCCCCGCCCGCTTCGACAGCACCTCGCGCGAGTGCCCCGCCAGCAGCCCCGGCAGCAGCACGTTCTCCAGCGCGGTGAGCGTGGGCAGCAGGTTGAAGAACTGGAACACGAAGCCCAGCCGTTCGCGGCGGAAGCGCGACAGCTCCGCGTCGCGCGCGGCGGAGATCGCCGTCCCATCGATGACGATGGACCCGGAGGTGGGCACGTCCAGCGCGCCCAGCAGGTACAACAGCGTGCTCTTGCCGGACCCGGACGGCCCCATCACGGTGAGGAACTGCCCCCGCGGGACCTCCAGCGCGTCGATCTGCAACGCGCAGATGGCCGTCTTCCCGCGCCGGTAGACCTTCTCCACGCGCTCGAGCCGGATCACAGCGCGCCGACCCCATCGCGCTCGGTCCACCCCTCCAGGCCGTTGGGCAGCCGGATCCGCACGAACTTCCCGCTCTCCTCCAGCATCCGGACCTTGAGGCCGGCGTGGACCTCGAACGACACCTTGCCCCCGTCGCGCGGCAGCTCGCGCGCGGCCAGTGATGGCGCCAGCACCACGCCCTCCGACAGCCCGCGCCGGACGTAGACGTGCGCCGCCACCACCCCGGCCGACGGCACCGCGAACACGAACCCCAGCGCGCAGGCCGCGATGGCCGCGTTGCGCCGCCGCGCCGGGAGGAACCGCAGGGCCACCAGCGAGGCGAACCCCAGCGACCAGAACACCAGCAGCCCCGTCGTCGCCGCCGACTCGGACGTGGAGAGCGCCAGCCGCTCCAGGAACGGCTCCTCCGTCTGCCCTCCCACCACCTTGTCCAGCTGCCGCGACCGCGCGAGCGCGAGGTTGGCCTCGATGTCGTCCTGCCCGACGCCCGCCCGGCGCGCCCGCTCCAGCGCCAGCACCGCCCCGCCCAGGTCGCCCATCGCCAGGCTGGTGGTGCCCAGGTTGTAGAGGACGTCCGGCCCCGGGTACCCGTGCTCCACCAGCTTCGCGAACCCCTCCTTCGCCTTGGCGTAGTCCTCCCGCGCGTAGGCGTCGTTGGACGCGTTGAAGAGGGCCTCGGCCTCGGCGGGCGAGTAGTAGGCGGGAGCTTGAGACAGCAGCGCCAGGAGGATCGGGATCATGCCGGCCATTCCTCCATCAGCTCCATGGCGTCCCGGAGCGCCTCCTGGCGCGCGCTCCGGCCGCCGGCGCCGGGCGCGAACCGCCCCATGTCGCACTGGTCCAGCAGCGACAGCACCTGCGCCCGGCGGTTGGCGGGCACGCCGTCCTGCTCCATCCGCGCGTCCAGCTCGTCGCGGGTGAGCCCCCCCACCGCGAAGCCCAGCCGCGCCTCCAGGAACCCGATGACCGCCTTCTCCACCTCGCCGAAGAAGGCCGACGGCTCCCCGGCGTCCTTGAGCCGCTCCGCCGAGGCCAGCCGCGCGCGCGACGCCTTGGCCCGCTTCCGCTGCTTCGCCGCGGGGTCCTCGCGCCTGGCGGCGGTGCGCACCGCCCCGGCGCCCAGCACGCCCAGCCAGAGCACCACCGGCGCGGCCATGGCGGGCACGAAGAGCGGGCGCTCCCACAGCGGCCCGGACGCGCCGGCGAAGGCCGCCTTGTAGCGGAGCGGCCTCAGCGTCTGGGTCCCCGCCAGCACGTTCTTGCCCAGCCCCTCCGGCATCACCCCCGGCCCGGCGGCGACCTTCGGCGCGGCGCCCACCACGGTGACGGTGATTGGATCGGCGCGCGCGGTGTCGTAGCGCTCGTTCTCCGGGTCGAAGAACGGCATCTCCACCGCCGGGATCGTGAACGTCCCCGTCTGCTGCGGCATCACCAGGTATTCCAGCGTCCGCCGCCCACCCAGCCGCCCCTTCTGGGAGGGCGTCTTGTCGGTGATGGTCGGGTCGAAGGCGCGCAGGCCCTGCGGCACTTGCAGCGGCGGGACCGCCAGGGCGCGCAGGTTCCCGCGCCCCTCCACCACCAGCTTCATGGTGACCGGCTGGCCCAGCTCCACCTGCGCGGTGGTGGGCTCGACCGCCAGGCGCCAGACGCCGACGTTGCCGGTGGCGAAGTCGGGCGGGCGCCCGGCGGTCGGGAGCGCCTTGACCTTCAGCGACAGCTCGTTGCCCTTGCGGTGCACGCGGCGGCCGGCGAAGAGGAAACCCGTGGTGACGTCCGCCTCGGCGGGGCCGATCTTCACCACGCCCGGCTTCACCGGGAAGAGCGCGCGGCGCTTGAGCAGGTAGGCGTGGTACGGGACGCCGCCCACGACGCGCTGCTCGGCGGAGAGCTGCCCCGGGCTATCCACCTCCTCGCTCCAGAAGCCCTCCAGCTTGGGCTGGCTGAGCGAGTCCACCGAGGAGAGGTCCA
>DATBSS010000385.1:0-1790 GCA_036559665.1 Myxococcaceae bacterium | reverse complement strand
GGAGTTGAGGCCGCGCACCAGCTCGCTGCCGTTGACGTCCAGGCCCTCGGAGAGGACGAACACCGCGCGCAGCCCCGGCCTGGCGAGCTGCTTGGCCAGCGACTGGCCGGCGGTGAAGGACTGCGCGGAGGAGGTCACCTCCAGCGACGCGACCTGGAGGTCCGTGTGGTCGAACTTCGCCACCGCCACGGAGAGCGAGTGGTCGCGCACGCTGGTGCCGGCGATCTCCCCGGCGCTGGAGCAGCCCACCACCTTGGCGCGCGGGAAGGCGGCCTTGAGGTCCTTGAGCGGTTGGGGCTTCTCGATCAGCTCGGGGGCGCCGAACGCCACCACCAGCGTGCGGTCCGAATCGAGGGCGTGCGGAAAGTCAGGGAGTGACCAGGCGCCCTTCGACGCATCGTAGGTGATCGTTTCCACTCTCATGTTCAGTGCACCTTCCCGACCACGAAGGTCAGGTCATCCTCGGGCGCGCGAGCGCCTATGAAGCTCTTGATGCTCCGGTTGATCTCGTCCCGCACGGCGCGCGGGTCGTCCCGGTTGGTCGAAAGGCAGAGGGAGCGGAGCCGCCGCTCCGAGAACTGCTCGTTGCGCTCGTTCTCGCACTCGGTGAGGCCGTCCGTGTACCAGAGCAGCATGTCGTTGGCCTGGAGCGGGACGGTGGCTTCGGCGAAGGTGGCCTGGCGGGCCGCCCCCAGCGGCGCCCCCTCGGTGTTGATGGGGATCACCTGCCCGCCGCGGAGCAACAGCGGGGCGCGGTGGCCGGCGGAGGCGACGCGCAGGGTGCGCTGCGCCGGGTCCAGCACGGTGGCCACGCAGGTCATCAGCCGCTGCTGCCGGCCCGCCTCGTAGATGGCGGTGTTCATCAGCTCCAGGATCTCCCCGCAGCCCACCGCGCCGGAGGTGAGGGTGCGGGTGACGTCGCAGGCGGCCTTGGCCACGCCGGTGAGGATGGCGGAGGCCACCCCGTGGCCGGTGACGTCGCCCACCGCGGTGAAGACGCCGCCGCGCGCCAGGTCGTGCACCGTCCACCAGTCGCCGCCGCACACCGCGGCCGGCTGGAAGTACCCGGCGATGGTGATGCCCGGCCGGCTGATCACGTCCTCGGAGGGGACCAGGAGGTGCTGGATGGCGCCGGCCAGCTCCAGCTCCTTCTTCATCCCCACCGAGTGGGCGGTGGAGTGGATGAGCGACGCCAGCACGTCCGCCAGGCGGAGGAACTGGTCGCGCACGTTGCGGACGTAGGTGTCGGAGCCCGGCTCCTCGTGGTCCTGGTACAGCTCGGTGAGCTGGCTGGTGAAGCGGTCCTTCACGTCGGTGATGATGTCCTGGGCCTGGTGGGAGTCGTCCTCGTCGCTGGGCGTGGTGGCGATGTCCTGGAACAGCCCGAGCGCGTCGCCGATGGAGGTGACCACGGAGAGCAGGCGGTCCCGGTCCTGCTCCAGGCGCATGCGCAGCACCTCCATCTCGCTGGTGGAGAGGTCCAGGGACCGGGTGAGCATCTCGCGGTCCTCGCGGGAGCGCCGGTACTCGTCATTCACGCGCTGGAGCAGCTCGCGGAAGGCCTCCGGCGTGGGCGGCACCTGGTCCGGGTCCAGGATCCCGGACTTGCGCAGCTGGCGGAGGAGGAGGGGGTCGAGCTCCATCGCGCGTTCAGGTCAGACGACCATGTCCTCCGGGGTCAGGTGGCCGGGGCTGGTGGGCGTCCGGTCGTGGCTGGGCGGGACGTCGAACAGGTGCAGCGAGCACGGGAGCGTGCGCAGGTCCCGCGGGGTCACGTCGAGGTCGTGGAC
>DATBSS010000384.1:0-16674 GCA_036559665.1 Myxococcaceae bacterium | reverse complement strand
CCGGGCGACCCCCAGCCGGTCCGTCCTCACCACCACCGCCGGCCCGCTCCTCCCCTCCGCGTCCAGGCCGGTCAAGGTGGCCACCGCCGGGTCACCAACGGTGATCTCGAACTTGACCCGGGCGCCCGGCAGCGGCGTCTGGCCGATCACCACCGAGGCCGCCAGCGGGCTCCCCAGCGCCTGGCCCGGGAGCGACTCCTGCCCGTCTCCCCCGGCGTACAGCAATAGGTGCTGCTGGCTGAGCGGCGCGAAGTACTGCCGGCAATCGCGCTCGATCGACCACTGCCCGCGGTCGTCCTGCCTGACGATCGCCAGCGCCCCGAAGCGGTGCTCGGTGCCGTGCCGGCCCTGTTGCACGGGCGCCGGCGGGAACCCCTCCTGCGGCCACAGCACCCCGCCGGTGGCCGTCCTCGCCGGGAGCAGCCAGTAATCGCCGGTGCGGTACTGCCCCCTGGAGAAGCTCACCTGGACTCCGTCTTCCAGGTCCAGGTAGCCGTCGGTCCCGCACGGCTCCGCACCGCTGGCCCCGTCCCACGCCCGGACCGTGATCACCTCGCCCTCGGGGAGCCGGTAGGTCTCCGGCCAGATCACCCTCAGCCGGTCATCCTGGACGTCGGCCAGCTGCACCAGCAGCCCCGGAAGGCCGTGCAGCACCTTCCGCTCGTCGCTCAGCTCCACCCACTGGTTCGGCCGGAACCGCCGCAGGGGATCCCTCCCCGCCTGGTCCACGATGAGGATGTCGTCGATGATCTGCCGCACGCGGGTGTACAGCGTCCCGTTGTCGCGGGACCACTTGAAGGTGGGGCCCCCGCGGGTGGTGCTGTCGTCGTGGATCTCCACCCGGTAGAGCTGGTTCTCGAGCCGCCGGTACCCGGCCCCGGCCGGCACCATGCAGGCGTCTCCCACCGGCGAGGGCGGCACGGCCCGCGCCGCCACCGTCCCGGTGCTGGTGAGCTCCTCCGGGAGCCACGTGCGGCCGAACATCTCCGCGTCTTGCCGGTCCTCCGCGAGCGGGACCAGCTTCACCTGCCACACCGTCCGCACCCGCACCGACGTGTCCGGCCCGTTCAGCGCCACCTCCCGGATGTCCGGCTCCTCCACCGACGTGACGAGGAGCGGCCACGCGTCGAGGTACGCGAGGTAGCGCCCGGGCTCGGCCGGCACCCCGTAGCCCGGCAGGTCGGGCTGCGCGGACAGCGGGCAGTCCCGCTCGTTCTGGCACAGCAGCCCGTCCAGGTAGTACCGGCCCTGGCGGACGGACAGGCCGCCGTCCGCTCCCAGCATGACGGCGAAGCCGGTGCTGGCCACCTCCCGGTCGAGCTCCAGGGGAGCCCCGCAGGGACCGATGAGGTCCCGCCGCTCGGTGCGGTCCGCGTGCTCCTGGATGTCCAGCTGCTCGTTCCAGTCCGCGTCGAGCTGCACGCGGCCCTGCTGCATCCGCACGCCCGAGTAGTGACGGAGCGCCTGGAACGTGTTGCGGGTGAAGTCGCCCTTCATGGAAGTCTCCCTCAGCTCACGTAGAAGATGCCGGCCTCCAGGCCGAACCTCAGGTAGTCGCCCAGCGTGGTGCGCAGGTTGGTCTCGCGCTGCGGCTGCTGGAGGTGGTGGAACACCCCGGGCTCGCCCCCGTCGCTCGCGTTGCGCCGCAGCGCCTCGGCGGTGTCCGCGCGGAGCTGGCAGTAGCCGGGGTGGCCGTACCGCTCGGAGGTGAAGAACGGGCGGACGCGGCGGCCCAGCTCCGCCTGCTCCTGTGCCGTGGCGTCTCGCGCCAGGTCCGGCTGGCAGCGGAACCGCTTCGGCGTCCGCGACCCCGGCGGCAGCGCGCAGAAGCGGGCGCACCCACGCTGTTGCTGCACCACCTGGACGGCGCCGGTGAAGACCGAGTCGCTCGCCAGCTCCAGCACCTCCGCCTGCGCGCCGCCCAGCACCGTGCACGACTCCACCGCCAGCGAGCCGATCGCCGTGCCCCGTGCGTCGCCGCGGATGCCCTCTCCTCCCAGGCCGTCCACGACGCTGTGCTCCAGCCGCAGGTCGCTCGCGGGCTGGAGCCACAGCGGCCCGGTGATGCTGGAGGTGACGGTCAGCGAGAAGCCGATCTTCCCGCCGCTGGCCACCAGGCTGGGGCCGTCCGCTTCCGGCGCTCCCGCCGGATCGAGCGAGTGACCGGGGACCAGCGTGGCGTGCACCAGGCGCATCGCCGCCCCATCGCCGGGCGCGACGTCCACGCGGCCGCCAGCGACCAGCAACCCGTTGAAGGTCAGCGCGGCCCGCTCGCCCAGCGTCACCGCCCAACCGTCCGCGGGAGCGCGGAGCGTCGGGCGCTGGACGTTGGCCCCGCGGATCTCCAGCCGCTTTCCGGGCGGGACGATGAGGGGCGGCGCGTCGTGGCGCTCGCTGTCGAGGATCTCGATCGCCGCCTCGGGCCAGCCGTCCAGGGCCCACTGCTCCATCGCCGCCACCAGGCTCGGGTGCTGGCCCGGCCCGGGGGCTACCGCCACCCCGTACACCGTTCCGGGACCGAAGGTGGCCTGCCGCTCGTAGAACCCTCCCCCCACCCCGCTGCTGAACCCCTGGTACCAGCTCACGTGGACGGTCCGCGGGAGCGGGCGCTCCCGCTCTCGCGGGAAGGCCAGCCGCCCCAGCACCGGATCCACCCCTACGGCGATCGCCATCTCCACCTCGCCTCCCCTCCCGTCGGGGTAACGCTTCGAGGTGGGCGGGTGCGCCCAGGTAGAGAGATCGCAGACCAGGAGCTGCTCCGGCGGGAGGAGCCGGCCGTCCGCGTACACCTCGATCACCGCGGGCGAGGCGAACCAGGCCTCCTCCGGGGTGGCTCCGCGCACCATGGCGGCGCGGCGCGCCTCCAACTCCTCGTGCAGGGGGCGGCGGCGGAGCCGCCCCGGCACGTGGAGCTCCTCCGCGAGGTGGGCCATGTCCTCCTCGGAGCGCGGCGAGTTGAACAGCGGCGCGTCGTTGCCCAGCACGCTGAACCGGAAGCACCCCGGTTCAGCGCCGGGCTCGCCCTCGCCGGCCGGCGCCGCGGGCGCCTTCACCACCGGCAGCGCCTCCAGCCGCCAGAGGAAGATGCCCAGGCTCGACAGGCCGTGGCGCCCGCGACCCGAGTCGGCGTGGCGCACGTCGGCGGCGCGGGCCGTGGTCTCGAACGGGCCGTTCAGCCGCTCCAGCGCGTCCGCCTGCCGGAGGTCCGGCGTGCGCACGTTGCCGGGGCGGAGGTGGTTGAAGAACTGGGTCGTGGAGAGCCCCTGGAACAGTTCCACCGCGCGCGCGGGCCACCCGGTCACGTCGCGCGCGAGCTGTTCGACCATGGCGGCGCTGCCCTTCCGCCGGCGGTAGGCCAGCGAGTTGGCCACGTACGCCCGCTGGCTGGCGATCTGGGGGTCCACCGGCAAGAGCGCCCGGGCTCCGGCCAGGTCGCCGATGTACGGGATCAGCCACTCCGGGCAGGTCTCGATGAACCAGCCGTCGTAGAGCCGGGCGATGTCCTCCTCGATCGCCAGCAGCTCCTCACCCATCACGCCCAGCAGCGCACGCAGCGGCGCTCCCTGCAGCGCGTCCCGGCTCCGGAAGATCGCCGGCAGGAGCGCGTACAGCCGCTCGCGGTCGCGCCCAGCCTCGTTCATGGCCGCACCTCCTCCAGCGCCACGCCCTCCGGCGCCGGGTTGAGCAGCAGGAGCTCCGCCGGGCTCAGCTCGCCGGCCGCGTCCCAGCCCGCCGCGGCGGCCGGCAGCAGCGAGGCGACCGCGGCTGCCGCGGGCGCGCCGGTGCGGGCCAACCGCTGGAGATCCACCATCACCACGCCCGGGACGTCCTGGAGCACCCGCGTCACCTCCGCGGCCGTCACCGGCTGGGCGAAGAGGCGCCCGTCGAAGGAAAACGCGCGCCGCAGCACCGCCTCCGCCGCGGCCAGGACCGCCGCGGCGACCCGGCGCGGATCGATGGTGAGCCGGGCGGCCACGTCGAAGAGGGCCAGGCGGTACGAGCCCAGGCGGTACTCGCCGTAGGGCACGCGCAGGCGGCCCAGGGCGTCGGACAGGCGCGCGTGCAGCAGGGTGCCCGGGGCCACCGGTCCTCCGCCGCGAGCGGCCACGGTGACGTGCACCAGCCGCCGCTCCCCGGTGCTGACGTCGCTGGCCTGCCCCTTGCCGACCCCGGGAAAGGAGGAGGCGAAGTCGGTGTAGTCCTGCAGCGAGACGACGCGGTCCAGCGTGAGCACCGAGGCCGGCGCGTTGGCGCGGGCGGCGTCCCGGCCCTGGGGGGCCTCCGCGCCGGTGGCCGGGAGCGGGTTGGTGACGGAACGGATGCCGAGCGGCCGATCCTTGAGCAGCGCGAGCTGTCCGGCGGCCACCTCCCCCTCCGGGCCGATGCCCGCGCGGTAGGTGGCCACCACGTTCTCCTGGCCCGTGGGCAGGCGGGCGCCGGTGATGCCGTCGCCGAAGACGACGCGGGCCGTCTCGTCATCGTCCACCCGCACCATGTAGCTCTGGGCGTGCCCGTCCTCGGCAGCCAGCGAGGCGACCTGCTGCCAGCGCACGCCGCCCACCCGCACCACCAGCGTGCTCTCGGCGCCCGCGGCGGTGGCGGCGGGCACATGGGTGAGCGGGGCCCGTCGCAGGGAGAAGCTCTGGAACGCCCGGGCTCCGTCCCCGCTGCCCAGGACCTCGCGAACCGTCTCCCCGTGGGTCGCCCGGACCACGTTCCCGTGGACGGCGACGGTGGCCCGGTCGTAGACCCCCTCCAGGTCCTGGGCCAGCACGAGGATGCCGCCCTGGGCGTCGCTCTCCATGGCGCGCAGGACCGCGGTCTCGCGGTGGAGCGGATCGCCGGCCGCAGCGGGCGCGGGGATGGTGGCGCCGGCGGGAGCCACGTACCCCTCCCGGCCGTCCTCGTCCCTTGCGTACCAGCACCCCGCGAACCCCGGGGGAGCGTCCGCGGGATGGCGGAGCGCGACCAGCGATTCGCCCGGGTCCAGCGCCCGGTGGACCCGGTCGCCGGCGAGCTCCGCGCGCGCCCCGGCGCCGACCGCCAGGCGCGACCGCTGTCCCTCCACCACCAGCGTCCGCCCAGGCGGGAGCGCCGGAGGCCACTCCGCGAGCGGGAGCCGCCGCCGCTCCAGCACCCCGGGTAGCGGGGCCTCCGCCTGCGGCAACTCCTCGGTCTGGGCGAGCACCAGCGTGTCCCGCAAGGGGAAGCCGGCCAGCTGGGCCGGCGAGTCGAGCCGCAGGCGGGTCGTCTTGGCGGTGAGGGTGAAGTCGGTGCGCGCGCCGGGACCCGCCTCCAGCGCCCGGTAGAGCTGGGCCCCGCCCGCCTTGACCAGCACCACCCAGCTCCCGGCGACGATGGAGGGCTGATCGCGGTCCAGGTCGATCACCTGCTCCGCGGCGGTGGTGATCTCGAAGCGCGGCCACTCCGCGTAGGGCCGCGCGACGGGATCGTAGTCCGGCCGCCACGAGCGCTTGATGGCGTCCGGCATGGCCTTCCAGTCGGGGGCGCCGTGGCCGAACAGCGCGGCGCGGAGCCGCGGCGCGAGGACGCGCATCCCGCCCCCGGCGCCGCGCGGCAAGCTGGCGCCCAGGGCCGGCGCGAACGCGACGCGGGTGAAGCTCCCGTCCTCAGACTGGGAGACGGACTGCACGCTGCACAGGTGCCAGGCGCCGCTGGCGGGGAGGCGCTCCCGCTCTTCCCAGACCAGGATCAGGGGGTCGCCGGGCTGGAGCTGGCTCCCGGTCCCCTCCAGGTAGAGCTCGCCGGTGCCGGCCCCCACCGGATGCGGCGCGCGCCGGCGAGACCGCATCGCGTTCCACTCCGGCCGCGCCTCGAGCGCCTCGTCCGTCTCGAACGTCTGCGGGCGCTGGTCCTGCGCCGGGATGCTCATCACCGCGAGCCCGGCGGGCACCGCCACGGAGACCGGCGCACCCGGGGCGTCCTCGGCGCCGAACGACAGCCAGGTGGAGGCGGCGACGCCGGGCGCCAGCTCGTAGCCCAGGTGGCGCGCCAACTCGAGGATGGAGCGGCGCTCCGTGGCCGTCCGGACGTACCCCTCGTTGGCGATGCGCTCCTGGTAGAAGGTGAGCACGTCCGCCGCCGTGGCCCACGCGTCGAGCAGCGCGATGGTGGGGTCCTCCGCGCTGCGGGTGGTGAGGGCCGCCAGCGGGCGCAGCGTGCGCTCGGGCTCGCCGCCGGCGGAGGGGACCGCCTGGTGCGGCAGCCGGGCCAGCATCCGCCGCAGGAACCAGGAGCGGGTGCCCAGCCGATACGCCAGCGACGTCCGCCCCGGAGGCTGCGAAGGCGGCCCGGAGGAATCGAGGGGCTCGGTCACAGCCCACCTCGCATGATGAAGTCGACCCGCCCGTTCTCGGGCTGGTTCGGATCGTTGTCGAGCCGGGCGATCTCCACCCGGTCCAGGGTCATGGCGCCCGCCTCCCACTCCCCCCGGGACGGCTGCCCCCAGCGGCGGAAGTGGTTGGGTTTGTCGAGCGCCTCCTCGGTGTCCACCCAGTCGACACCCGAGACGGCCATCGCCGCGGCGACGAGGTGGCTGAGGTACACCGACTGGCCGAAGGTGAACTGGTCCGGGTGGAAGAAGCCCCGGCGCCCGTCCGGGAGATCGCGGTTGCTGAACACGTCCAGCAAGGCGGCCCGCACGCTGCTGGCCAGGTGGCCGGCCGCCACGGAGACGGTCATCGCCACGTCCAGGGCCACGAACGTGGGCCCTTCGATCCGCAGGTCGAAGCCCGCCAGGCGGAAGCGCTCGAGAAAGGCCGCCAGGTCCGACGCGAAGGGTTCGTCCACCGGGTGCCCGCCCCGGCGATCCACCGTGATGAGGAGGGTGTGCCAGCTCCCGGTCCAGCGCAGCGTCCCCACCGCGCGCTGCACCTCCGGGTGGCGGCAGGCCAGCTCCGCGCAATCCTCCGCCGTCACCGCGCGCTGCTTTTCGCGGAACGCCTGGGGCGCCTGGATCCGGACCTGCTCCAGGGGCTCAGGCTCCACGCCTCCGCGCGCCGGCAGGGGATTGCGGACGCGGGTGACGCCGCGGAGCCAGTCCAGAGCCGGGTCGTCCACGAGGTGGGCAATGGCCCCGGCGCCCACGTTCCCCGCGGTCCCGTTGCCGATCCGGTAGGCCGCGACCAGCGACGCGCCGGCGCGAGGCCGCTGTCCCATCACGCCGTCGCCGAAGCGGATCCACGCCCGCCCGTCGTCCTCCACCTCCACCACCAGGTCCCGCGCGTACCGCCCGCTGTCCAGCAGGGTGCGGCGCGGCCGCCAGGCCCACACTCCGTCCTCCACCAGGCGGAGCTCCGGCATCACCTGGTCCATGCTCCAGCGCAGCTCGGCCGCGGCGGAGACCCTGGCCCCGGCGCCCCGGCGAGCGCCGCGCCGCGCGGCCTGGGTGAGCGGGCCCTGCCTCAGCCGCGGGCGGTAGCGCCCCGAGTCCGGGACCGCCGGCAGCACCTCCCCGGAGACGCTCCGGCCGTGATCGGCCAGCACCACGTTGCCCCGGGCCAGGCTCGCCGGACGCTCGCCGCCGCCGCCCCTCGCCAGGGAGAGCTGGAAGGGCAAGGCGTCCTCGGCGGCCCACCAGACCTGGAGGAGGTGGCGGCCGTCGAGCGGATCCTCGGCGTGGGCGACCCCGGTCAGCCGCACCACGTGGCGGTGCGCGGGGTCGGCGTCCACCTCCAGGCCGCTCTCCGGGTCCAGCACCTCCTCCAGGGCCAGGAGGTCCCCGGCAGACAGCCGGAGCGCCCGGCGCGGGTCGTCCAGGGTGGCGGAGGTGGAACCCGCCGGGAGGCAGCACCGCTCGTCCGCCCAGGTGTAGATCGGGATGGCGCCGTGCGCGTGGTGCAGCGTCACCGAGTCCAGCGTCTCGAAGACCTGGGCGCCGCCCCCCACCGCCACGTCGGAGGCGGAGGCGTCGAGCAGGACGGGCGCCTCCACCCGGGTGAGCATCCGCGCCCCGGCGGGCAACGTCTGCCCGTCCGCGTCCCCGGAAATCTCCAGCGCCACGAAGGCCCGCGCGTTGCAGCCGTCGTGCATCGGGTAGTCCAGCAGCCGCGCGTGGCGCCTCACCGAGACGCGCCGGCGGGCGGTCCCCAGGTACGCCTCGGTGGCGGCGGCGTCCTGGTAGTAGCTGAGCTGGTCCGCCGCGTAGGCGAGGAGCTCCACCAGCGCCATGCCGAGGTCCGCGGGGTTCCGCTCCGTCCACCCCGGCGCCACCACCGCCAGGCGATCCAGCATCAGGCGCCGGAAGCTGGCGAAGTCCCGGGTGAGGTAGTCGATCGGCGGCTCCTCCTCGGCCCTGGCGGCGCCGGCCGGGGTGGGCAGGGGATCCAGCTCCGTCGGGCACTCCACCTTGAAGGAGAAGTCCACCTGGTGCAGCAGCAGGTCGAACCCTTCGGGGGGCGAGGCGTCCGTGAGGGAGCGGCGGAGCGCGAGCGTGTAGGGAGAGAAGTCTCCCGAGGAGTTGGTGCGGACGACGACGATCCGCTCCGGGTCCGCCAGGGTCCCGTAGTAGGCGCGGGCGGCATCCGGATCCGGGGCGCGGGCCGCCGCCTCGTCCGCGCGGAAGGCCCACTCCACGCCCACGTTGGTGAAGCGGACCCCTCCGCGGAGCTGCACGTTGTGGCCGGAGAGGTCGGAGCGGACCGCCTTGAGGCAGTGGACCAGGAGCGTGCGCTGCCGGGTCAACCCCAGCGGGGCCGCCTCCGCGTCCAGCACGCGGAGGAAGGCGATGCCGTTGAGCGTGGGGTGGGCCTCCACCCGGCGCCGCCGCCGCTCGGTCCCGCACTGGTACTCGAGCTCCATGGCGCTAGGCGCTCCGGGAGAAGGTGGCCGCCTGGCGCTGCTGCGTGCGGCGGATGACGTACTGGACCGTCACCACGACGGTGGACTCCTGGGACTCCAGCGCCACGGACTCGACCTGGATGAGATCGCCCAGCCACTGCTGGAGCGCCCCCTGGACGAGGAACTGGGTGGTGGCGGCCAGGTGCTCGCCGGCGGGCTCGAAGACGAGCTGCGCCAGGCCGGTGCCGAAGTCCGGCCGGTTCACGCGCTCGCCCGGCGAGGTGAAGAGGACCTGCTCGATGAGGTCGTTGACGTGCTGCGAGTCGTCCGCGCCGGCGGTCCGGCCGCGCCCGTCGACCCGGTAGGGGTAGCTGAAGTGCATCACTTCCCCCTCGCGCGGACCTGAGTGGACGTCACCGTCGGCGGCCCGGCGGGCGCCTGCTGGACCGTGAGGCACATGCCGGTGCTGGTATCCAGGACGACCGGCTGCCCGCCGGCGCGCACGCGGGCCGAAGGGACCAGCCACTTCACCTGGGTGCAGGGAATGGGCACCGGCCCCGCGGTGGCGGGACACCCCGTGACCAGGTAGCCGTCGGACATGGTGGCCACGGGCCGGCCGCCCACCTTCACCCGCGGGTTGCCGGGCGAGATCTGGACCGGCGCGCCGTGCGGGCAGGTGGCGGTGGCGCCCACGTGCAGGAGGAAGGGCATGGCTACATCACCTCCAGCGCGCCGTTGTTGATGGTGACGGAGACCGGCCCGAGCTTCACGCTGGAGGTGCCGTGGGTGAGCTCGAGGCCCTTGGCTCCCAGCACCACCTTGAGCGGCATGGCCACCAGCGGCGGCCCCACCTCCAGCGTGAGCCCGCCGGCCCCGGGCAGGTCGTTGAGCTTGACGGTGACGCCCTCGGTCTTCCACACCTTGGTCTGGGCCAGCGCGGGAGTGGCGGGGAGCTCCCCGGTCTGCCAGAAGCAGCCGGCCCAGATCGGGTAGTCCAGGTCCCCGCCCTCGAACTCCACCCAGACGCTGGCGCCCACCGGAGGCACGGCGAAGAAGCCCACCCGCGGGCCGGCGTAGGGGACGCAGGGCATGGCCCAGCTCATCCGGCCTTCCCCCAGCACCGACGGGGCACTGACCTGGACCCGGCCCAGCTGCATGGGATCGACGTTGTTGACCACCTTGCCGCGGTACTTCCCGAAGTGGCCGCTCATGGCAGCACCGCCGGAGTGAGCGACCCCGTCCCTTCACGGGTGAGGGTGAAGCGCTGCACGTACTCGCCCCTCTTGATGGAGTGGGTCACGCGCCTGACGTAGTAGCTCCCGTCCTGCGAGTAGCCGGCGCCGCGCAGGCCCACCAAGCCCCGTGGCTGGAGCAGGTCCCCGTAGCGGAGGGCGTTCAGCTGGCCCTGGACCTCCACCGCGCGGTCCGTGGAGGCGTTGGTGACGCCCTGGGCGTGGGCGTACGCGCGCTCGTAGCGGGTCCCGCTCGGCACCTCGAGCAGCCGGGTGCGGGTCCTCCCGGGGACCGGCAGGAGCGCGGGCCTGGCCGCCAGGGGCGGCATCCGGGTGCTGGCGAACGTCTGGACCGGCACCGGCACTCCGTTGACCAGGGCCGCTCCCTTCACAAGCGTGGGCTCCAGCCCGTTGTGCTTGAAGCGGATGGAGTCCACGTTGGTGGCCGGGCCGAGCGCCACCGAGAGGGCGCGCTGCGGCAGCCCCGTGCGCTGCGGCGGTCCCCAGTAGGCGCGGTTGAAGAAGGGGACCGGGCCCGGCGCGACGTAGAAGACGTAGCCGTACCGGTGCGCCATCTCCTGGAGGTACGCGTAGTCGGTGCCGCGGAAGGACGGGATGCGCTCCAGGGGGAGCGGCGGGCTCTGCGAAGGCGGGGGGACGACGGTGGGCGTCACCCCGTACTGCGCGTAGCGAAGCAACAGCAGGGGGACGATGGTTGCCTCCGGCTGGGCCGGGTGCGCGTGGTTCCTCTCCTCCAGGTCCATCAGCGCGCTCACGTCCTCTCCGGTGACGCCGAGGGAGGACTGGCCGGGCTGCGCGGACGGGGACAGCTCTCGCTGGGTGATCACCCCGTCCATCAGCACCCGGGGAACCACGCCAAAGGTGACGACCAGCATGACGCGGTTGAACGGGCACAGCAGGTCGCCGAACGCCGGCGGGTAGTCGAGCATGTCACTGGGCCCGGCGCGGCCCACGCCGAAGGTGAGCTCGAAGCCCGAACGGCCCTGGTCATCGTGGGTCACCTCGGCGGACTGCAGCGCCTCCGCGAGGACCGGAGGGGCGGGCAGCGGCACCGTGGGGCCGACGAGGAGGCTGAGGTGGATTCCGAGCAAGCCCATGCGCGCGCCGTTTCAGAGCCGGGGAACCGCGATCCGGACAACCGTTCCGGGTTCCTCCAGCAGGTCGAACGGGTTCATCGCGCCGTTGGCGTCGCACACCTGCCAGAACAGCTGGGGCTCCCCCAGCACCCGGGCCACGAGGAGATCCAGCCGGTCGCCCTCGGTGACCGAGATCTCGGCGAGCGCGGTCCCCGCTTCCACCGCGGGGAGGAAGCGGCGGCGCTTGTAGGTCACCACGCGCCCCGAGGGGAGCGTGATGGTGGCGTCCTCGAGCTGGCTGTAGCGGCTGGTGGATTCGAGCATGGGGTCTCCTCGCCGGGGCGCTCAGCCCGAGAGCATCCCGGACAGCGGGTTGGACCTGCCCAGCGTGGCCATCGTCTCCTTGACGGCCTGGTGGGCCAGGAAGAGGCCGTAGCCGGGGTGGGTGATCGACAGATCGCTGTAGGAGAGGACGCGGAGCCCGAGCGACACCTTGGCCCTCACGGGGTTGAGGCGGGCGTCGTAGGCCTCCTCGGTGATGGACAGCTCGGTGATCCGGACCGGGACGACCCTCCGCAGGCCCCACACCAGGAGGGTCAACGGGCCGGCCGGCGGGACGACCTCGATCGTGCCCACCGCCAGCAGCACCGAGTTCACGATGACCTGCGCGGTCTTCGGGTAGATGAGCATCTCCAGGCTGGAGAGCTGCGGGTAGATCCCCGTCACGGCCACCAGGCCGCCCTGGTCCGCGGCGTCGATCTCCACGTCCAGCTTCAGGGTCTCCACCGGGGCGCCGGTGAGGCGCAGCGCCTCGGCGCGGTTGCCGTCCTCGCTCACCTGCCGGGGTTGCAGGGTGCGGGTGATGGAGTCCGGGTTGTACTGGAACACCACCGTGCTGGCGGCCGGGTTGAAGAGATCCACGCCGACGATGGCGCCCCGCAGCGTCCGCGGCGCCTGGGGAGAGGCGATCATCATCGAGGGGGCTCCCTTCCGGTGACGGCGCGACAGAGCGTCCGGGCCATCTGGGCGCCGATCAGGGCGGCGCCGGGGAGACCGCGTTCGGCGAGCACCCGCGTCAGCTCGCGGCGCAACAGGAGGTGCACCTGCTCCCCGTCCGAGCCCCCGAGGCCGTGGAGCACCAGCTCGTCGACGTGGAGGAAAATGGCGGGCGGCTTCACGTCCATCTCCTCAGCTCGTCCTCGGGGACCGGCTTCTCCAGCTTCGCCAGCTCGATCCGCGCCGCGTGGGCCAGGTGGGCCATCCGCACGGGCTGGTCGAGGTCGGCGGCGCGGAACGCGGCGTTGAGGGCCACCGTCCGGATGTTCCCGCCCGACAGGCCCAGCCGCGCCAGGCGCGCCGCGTCCAGGTCCTCGGTGGGCGTGGACGCGGGGATGGTGCGGCGCCACAGCTCCTCCCGCTGGGCGGCGTCCGGGAAGGGGAACTGGACCACGAAGCGGATCCGGCGGAGGAACGCCGGGTCCAGCGCCTCCCGCTGGTTGGTGGTGAGGATGGCCAGCCCGTCGTAGGACTCCATCCGCTGGAGCAGGTAGCTGACCTCGATGTTGGCGTAGCGGTCGTGGCTGTCCTTCACCTCGCTGCGCTTGCCGAACAGCGCGTCCGCCTCGTCGAACAGCAGGACGCTCCCGCTCTCCTCCGCGGCGTCGAAGACCCGGCGGAGGTTCTTCTCCGTCTCGCCGATGTACTTGTTCACCACCTGGCTGAGGTCGACGCGGTAGAGGTCCAGGCGCAGCTCGCGGGCCAGCACCTCCGCGGCCAGCGTCTTGCCGGTGCCGCTCGGGCCGGCGAAGAGGGCGCTGAGACCCAGCCCGCGGGCGCCCTGCGCCTGAAAGCCCCAGAGCCCGTGGACCCGCGCGCGCTGGCGCACGCTGGAGGCGATCTGCCGGAGCGTCTGCCGGAGCTCCTCCGGCAGGACCAGGTCGTCCCACGTAGCCGCCGGCATCAGCCGCTGGGCCAACCGCTCCAGGCGGGGACGGGCCTGGGCGCGGCCGGCCTCCCACAGGGCCTCACCCAACCCCTCCCCGCCGCCCTGCGCGAGGGCGTGGAGGCGGGCGGTGGCGGCGCGGATGCCCTGCACCCCGAGGTTGAAATGCTCGGCCACGTGGTCGAGCTGTCCCTGGAGCGGTGGCGCCAGGGGCCCCAGGGCGCGCTCCCAGAGCAGGCGGCGCTCCGCGGCGGTCAGCGGGCCCAGGTCGATCCGGAGCGGCTCGCGCTCCGGAATGGAGAGCGGTTCGCGCCCCCCCAGCATCGCCGGGGCACGCAGGTGCTGGGCGAAGGTAGCGGCCGCATGCAGCTCCTCCGGGGAGGCGCCGTCCGCGCACTCCAGCAGGAGGACCTGGCCCGCCAGCGCCGAGGCGCGTTCGAAGCGGCGCGCCAGCACGCTCTGCTCGAGGCGGCCGGCGGGGATGCTGCCGGACTGGACGACCCGGGCCTGCATCCCCAGCGCGGCGCACGCGCGCGCGCCCACCGCCTCGCGCGCCCGCGGATCCGGGCCGCAGAGCTGGACGAGGGGCGGCGGCAGGGCGCCCGGGGGGTGCCCCCACGCCCGCTGAAGCCGCGCGGCGACCGCGGCATGAGAGGCGGGGAGCTCGCCCGGGTCCGGCGCCTCGCGCGCGATCTCCTGGAGGTGCGCGTCGAAGAACGGGAGGCCGGCGAGGAAGTGCAGGATGGGCTCGTCGATCCGCAGCGGGCTGGCCACCAGCGTGGCCGCCTCCTGGACGGCGAGCAGCAACCACCGGCGCAGCGGCCCCTGGGGGGTGAGGGCGCTCCAGTGGGCCTCGTCGAGCGCCGCCAGGGCCAGGGCGAACGTAGGGTAGCCGCGGCGTGGATCCCCCTGGGCGGCGGCGCACTCGGCGGCGAACGCGCCGGTCAGCTCCATCCCGGCGCAGCAGAGGAGGATGTCCCGCTCGAAGCCCGTGAGGCCGAACGCGCGCTGGACGACGTCGAGCGCCATGGGGGGATGGACCGGCGCCCGCGGCTGGCGCGGCGGCGTCCGGACCTGGCGGCCCTTGTGTCCCTCCGCGGCGCCGCCGCGGGCATGTCGCGAGAGGGCGGCGCGAATCCTCGCCACCTCGGCGGTGAGGTGCCGCTGGTTGGCCGCCTGCCAATCGGAGACGCCCCCGGCCCTGGTGACCTTCCGTTTCACGGGAGCGTCACCCGCTGAAGGGGGTCCAGGACCGGGACGGGTCCAGAGTGGTCCACGAGGATGGAGTCCTCTCCGTCCACCCGCAGGCGGACGGAGTAGGTCCCCGACGCCACTCCAGGGAGCGGGAAGGTGATCGTCCCGACCCTGGCCGCCCGGGCCGGCTCCGGGATGCCCCGGTCCCCGAGGATCAAGAGGACCGGCTGCTCCACCCACGCTTGTGGCGTGAAGACCACCGTGACGGCGGGGATGAAATTGGGGGCCTTGCCAACCCGGGTGGCGGTGAGCGAGGTGATGCGCGGTGCCAGCGACAGGGTCAGCTCGTTGCTGACCTGGGGAACCGGCTCCCCGGGGCGCGCCACGACCACCGAGACCCCGTACACGCCGGCGGGCCATCCCAGCGGGCCGCCGGGGATGGCGACGGTCACCTGCTGCCGGGAGGAGCTCGCGGCCGCGAGCTCCTCGGGCGCCGTCCAGCGCGGATGCGTGAAGCGGACGCGGACGGCGGCTCCGGGACTGGAGAGGTCGTGCCCGGTGAGCGTGAGCACGTCCCCCAGCCGGATGCTGGGTTGCCGGGCCGGCGGCACCGCCGCTTCCAGCCTGGGGTACGGCGGGACCGTGCCCTGCGCCACCACGAGCTTCCGCTCCAGGACCGGCAGCGGGGCCCGCACCGCGCGGCGGCTCTCGATCAGCACCGCCGAGACCTGCAGCGCGGCGGAGAGCCGGTACTGCGTCTGGAACGTCGCCCAGAGCTTGTGGAGGTCGTCGAGGGAGACCAGATCCACGGAGAGCCGGACGTGCTCCACCTGCTGGTGCAGATCGTTCCCCGCCAGGGCGTTGCGGATGACGGCCGGGTCCAGGACGGTCCGGTCGTTCAGCACCTGCAAGGCCCTCCCCAGCACCTTGTGGGCGCTCAGCTCGTCGTCGTTGGCGGCGTAGGCGGTGAGCAGGTAGCGGAGGCCCAGCGCCACCGGGGGCTGGACCGTCTCCCCCGGCTTCACCCGCGGGGAGAGATCCATGTTGCGGAGCGCCGGGTCGGGCAGGAGCTGGAACAGGAAGAGATTGAGCTGGCTCTGGCCCTGGTTCTGGCGCGCCCGGTCCGGCGGACGGGCGGTCACGGAGATGTCGGGCACGTCGGGCGAGAGACCGTCGGTGAGCAGGCGCTGGATGGTCGCCGTCACGGCGGCGATGGCCAGGTGGTTGCTCACGAGCCCTTCCCGCTTCGCCGGGCGAGATACGCATCGAGGGAGGTGGGGGACGCGGGGCGCGCGGGCGTCCGGGGCGCGGCGGGCGGGGCCTGTCCGGCGGCTCCCCGGATCTCGACGCGGCCGATGGTGACGTGGATCTCCGGCGGAGCGTCCTCGCCGCTCCGGATGGCCGGCGCTCGGAGCTCCGGGGGCCACGACCAGGGCGAAGCGAACGCCCTGCGGACCTCCGGCGCGGTGCGCTCCTCGAGGATGCCGGTGGGCTCGGCGCGCGGGACGGCGCCGCGGCGATCTCCGGCGGCCGCGCGCGGCACGGATTCCGGTGAGCGCCTTGCCGCCGCCGGATGCGGCTCCTCTCGGGGAGCCCCGGGCTCCTGGAGGACCACGCGCGCGGAGTCAGGCGGCGGCGGTGGCCGGGCCAGGGCCATGGGGGACGCCACCTCACCCGGGGGCTCCACCGGGGAGAGGCCGGCCTCCACCGGCGGCTGCGCGCGGGCTGGCCCCATCACCTCCCGGCGAACGGCGAGTGATTCCAGGCTGGGCTTGCCTGGAGCGGTTCCGGGAGGGGCCGCCGGGGGGGCGGTGAGCGGAAGAGCGCCCGGCGCGATCCGGGGCGCGCCTGCCGGGGCTCCTCCCGGAGGCGGCGGCGGTGGCGCCAGCGCTCCCTGGGTCCGCTCGGGAAGAAGGAGCGCGGAGGGCTCATCCCCGGAAGGCCGCGGGCCGCCCGGTGGGAGCGCCGTCTCGCCGGAGCGGCCGGGCTCGCTTCCGTCCAGCGCGCCATCCGCGACGTCCGCGGCATGGACCGGCGCCGCGATGGGCCGCAGCACCGCGCCCGCTCCCGCCTGCCGGGCCACGAGGTGGTCGAGGAAATGGCTCATCCCGCGCACATCTCCAGGTAGCGCTGCCGCTTCCACGGGCGCATGGCCAGGATGGCGTCTTCGGACCACCCGTAGGCGCGGGCGAGCACGTGCACGTCGCGAAGCAGGGTGTGGGCCCAGCCGGCCACCTCAGCCCAGAGAAACGAGGCGATGTCGAAGGTGGTGAGCCAGCGGCGGTGGCACGCCGGACATTCCGTGGCCAGCTCCACCCGGGCCTGCGGGTCCTGGCGCTCCATCTCCTCCGCGACGGCGGCCACGACCTCGGCCGGGAGCGAAGCTGGAGGGACCGCCTCGCCCTCCCGG
>DATBSS010000383.1:0-17194 GCA_036559665.1 Myxococcaceae bacterium | reverse complement strand
GACCCGCCCGCTGGAGTGCGTGCTGGAGCCCGGCGACAGCCTCTACATCCCGGTCCATTGGTGGCACCTGGTGCACGGCACCGGGTTGCACGCATCCGTCACCCACTTCTGGAGGGGCAGCCTGCGCCAGTGGAACCTCCGAGTCGGCGCGCGCACGGTGGTGGCCCACCTCCTCTCGTCGGGTGGCATCGCCGAGCGGCTGCTGGCACCGCTGAACCGGAGGGCCGCGCCCTGATGACGACCGCCGTCACGCTCTTCGAGCAGCACGCCCGGAGCACACCCGCGGCCCCCGCCGTGCTGGAGACCGGCCGGGCGGTGACCTACGGCGAGCTCGATGCGCGCGCGGCCCGGCTGGCGCACCGGCTGCGCGAGGCCGGCGTGCGCCCCGAGACGCTGGTGGGGATCTGCGTCGAGCGCTCGGTGGAGATGATCGTCGGGGTGCTGGGCATCCTGAAGGCCGGCGGCGCCTACGTGCCGCTGGACCCGGCCCACCCGGTGGAGCGGCTCTCCTTCATCCTCGAGGACAGCGGCGCCCGGACGGTGGTCGCCCAGGCCCGTCGCGCTCCGCCGGGGACCGCGTCGCTGGTGCTCGTGGGGCCGGAGGCGGAGGCCGAGGGGCCCGCGCCTACCGCGCCGCTCCCGCCTCCAGAGGCCGGCACGCTGGCCTACGTCCTCTACACCTCGGGCTCCACGGGCCGGCCCAAGGGCGTCATGGTGGAGCACGCCGCGGTGGCGCACTACGCCCGCGCGGCGGGGGACTTGCTGGGGGTCGGGCCGGGGGACCGCGTGCTCCAGTTCGCTTCCCTCTCCTTCGACGTCAGCGTGGAGGAGATCCTCGTCCCGCTCACGCGCGGCGCCTGCGTGGTGCTGCGGACGGACGCCATGCTGGAGTCGGAGGAGCGCTTCCTGGAGGCGCTCGGGCGCTGGGAGATCACCCACGCCTCGCTGCCAACCTCCTGGTGGCACGACGTGGCGCGCGCGCTGGACGAAGGGCGGGGCCGCTGGCCCGAGTGCGTGCGCACGGTGATGGTGGGCGGCGAACAGGCCCACGCGGACGCGCTGGCCCGCTGGCAGCGCGCCGTAGGGACCGGCACCCGCCTGTTCAACGGCTACGGGCCCACCGAGGCCACCATCACCGCCACCGTCCGGGATCTCACCTCCTTCCAGGCGCAAGGGCGCCTCCCCATCGGCGAGGCGCTCCCCGGCGTCACCACCCGCATTCTGGGGCCGGACCTGCGGGACGTCCCCGACGGCCAGGAGGGCGAGCTGTGCCTGGGCGGCGCGGGGCTGGCCCGCGGTTACCTCCACCGTCCGGGCCTCACCGCGGACCGCTTCATCGCACTGCCGAACGGGGAGCGCCTGTACCGCACCGGGGACCTCGCCCGGCGCCGCCCAGACGGCGAGCTCGAGGTCACCGGGCGGGCGGACGCGCAGGTGAAGCTGCGGGGCATCCGGATCGAGTTGGGGGAGATCGAGGCCACCCTCCGCACCCATCCCGGCGTCCGCGACGCCGTGGTCGTCCTGCGCGAGGACCAGCCCGGCGCGCCGCGCCTGGTGGCCTACGTGACCGGCGCCCCGGACCTGCGCGCCGAGGCGCTGCGGGCCCACGCGCGCCGGGTGCTCCCCGAGGCCATGGTGCCCGCCACCTGCGTGCGCCTGGACGCGTTCCCCCTGGGCACTACCGGCAAGGTGGACCGGCGCGCGCTGCCTCCGCCGCCCCCGGAGCCCCGGTCCCGGCCACCCGCCAGCCAGATGGAGCGTCTGGTGGCGGGCATCGTGGCGACCGTCCTGGGCCTCTCGCCGGACGCGGTGGGCGCGGACGACAACCTGTTCGCGCTGGGCCTCCACTCGCTGCTCGCCATCCGCCTGCTGGGCCGCCTGCGCGCGGAGCTGAGCCCCTCCCTCTCCCTGCGCACGCTCTTCGAGCGCTCCACCGTGGCGTCGCTGGCCGAGGCGCTGGAGACCGCAACGACCTCAGCCGGTCAGGAGACCTCCCGCATCTTCCGGGTCCCGCGCGACGGCGAGCTGCTGCCCTCCTGCTCCCAGGAGCGCGTCTGGTTCCTGGAGCAGCTGCAGCCCGGCGAGGTGGCCTACCAGTTCCAGGCGGTGCTCCGCCTCCGGGGTGTGCTGGACGTGCCGTCGCTGAAGCGCGCGCTCCAGGCCATGGTGGAGCGCCACGAGATCCTCCGCACCACCTTCCCGGACGCGGGCGGGCGGCCGATCCAGGTCATCCACGCCGAGCACCCCGTCTCCCTGCCGGAGGTGGACCTCTCCCACCTGCCGGAGCTGGCGCGAGAGGAGGCGCTGCGGCGGGAGGTGGCGGCGCGGGTGACCGTCCCCTTCCGGGCGGACCAGCTCCCGCTGCTGCGCTGGACGCTGTTCCGGCTGCGCGACGGCGAGCACGCGCTGCTGCAGACCGAGCACCACTTCGTGCACGACGGCTGGTCGTTCCACCTCTTCCTCCAGGAGGCGTTCGAGCTGTACCAGGCCTTCTGCGAGGGCCGGCCGCCGCGGCTGGAGGAACCGCCCATCCAGTTCGCGGACTATGCGGATTGGCAGCGGCGCTGGCTCCAGACGGAGGAGGCACGGGCGCAGCGGGAGTACTGGCGCCGCGCGCTGGCCGGCGTCCGGCCGCTGCTGTCGCTCCCGTACGACCGGCCGCGGCCCGCCTCGCAGACGTACCGCGGGAGCATGGTGCGCTCCGAGTGGTCCCCGGAGCTCTACGAGCAGATCCGCGCCTTCAGCGGAGAGGCCGGCGCCACCACGTTCATGACCATGCTGGCCGCGTACGCCGCCCTGCTCCACCGGCTGGCCGGGGAGAAGGACTTCTGCGTCGGCACGGCGGTGGCCGTCCGGCGCCTTCCGGAGCTGGAGAAGATCCTGGGGATGGTGGTCAACACCATCGGCCTGCGGATGGACGCCGGCGGCGACCCCACCTTCCGCGAATTCCTCCGGCGGGTGCGGGAGGTGACGCTGGACGGTTACGCCCGCGAGGACCTCCCGTTCGGCGAGGTGGTGGACGCCGTGCAGCCCGCGCGCAGCGCCGGCCACCTGCCCATCTACCAGGTGGATTTTTCGTTCCACAATTCGCCCATGCCCAGGCTCCGGATGCCGGGCCTCTCGGTGGACATCGACGACGGCGTGCCCAACGGCACCTCGAAGTTCGACCTGGGCGTCGTCGTCACCCCGCGCGCCGAGCAGCGCAGCGGCATGGGCCAGTCCGGCGCCGGCGAGGCGCTGCTGGTGGACTGGGAGTACAACGCCGACCTCTTCGATGCGCGGACCGTGGAGCGCCTGTCGCGCCAGTTCCGCACCCTGCTGGAGGCGGCGCTCGCGGATCCGGACACCCCGCTCTCCCGGCTGCCGCTGCTCGCCCCGGCGGAGCGGAGGGCCCGGGTGGCCGCCTGGACCGCCGCATCCGCCCCGGCCGCGCCGCCGCAGCTCCCCGTGCACGTCCAGGTCGGGCGCCAGGCGGAGCGGACGCCGGATGCGGTCGCGGTCGCCGGAGGCGGTGAAACGCTCACCTACGCCGAATTGGACCGCCGGGCCGGCGCCCTGGCGCGAAGGCTGCGCGGCGCCGGGGTGGGCCCGGAGACTCGAGTGGGTCTCTTCCTGGAGCGATCGCCCGCGGCGGTGGTGGCGATGCTCGCGACGTGGAAGGCCGGCGGCGCGTACGTCCCGCTCGACCCAACGCTCCCGGCGAGGCCCCTGGAGGCGCTGGTGCAGCAGGCGGGGCTGACCTGTGCAGTGACGAGCGCCGCGCTCGAGGCGAGGCTCCCTTCATTACCGCGCGTGCTCGTGGATGGACCCACCGGCGAGGCTGGCCCGCCACCGGCGGCGGCGATGGACCCCGGCGCGGCGGCGTACGTGCTCTTCACCTCCGGCTCGTCCGGCGCGCCCAGGGGCGTGGTGATCGAGCACCGCTCCGTCTCCCACTACGCCGCCGCCTTCGCTGGGGAGGTGGGTCTCACCGCGGCCGACCGCGTCCTCCAGCTGGCCTCCCTGGCGTTCGACGTCAGCGTGGAGGAGGTGTTCCCGGCGCTGGCGCTGGGAGCCCAGGTGGTGGTGAGCGCGGAGGGCCTGGCCGCCACCCCCGCGGCGCTGATGGACCTGTGCGCGCGCGCGGGCGTGACCGTGCTGGACCTGCCCACCGCCTACTGGCACGAGCTGACCCTGGCCATGGCCGCGGGCGACGTCTCCCTGCCTCCGAGCCTCCGCGCGGTGGTCATCGGCACCGAGGCGGCGCGGGCGGAGACGCTGCGCGCGTGGCAGGCCTCCCAGGGCCAGGGCCGGCGCGTGCGCCTCCTCAACGCCTACGGCCCTACCGAGGCCACCGTGTCCTCGACGTGGGCGGACCTCGCGGAGGCGGAGGCGGCGGACCCGCTCCCCATCGGCCGGCCACTGCCGGGCGTCCGCGCGTACCTGCTCGACGGGCGGATGGAGCCGGTGCCGGCCGGGGCCGCGGGAGAGCTCCACCTGGCCGGCCCGGGGATCGCCCGTGGCTACCTGGGCCAGCCCGCGCTCACCGCGGACCGCTTCGTCCCAGATCCCTTCGTGGCGGGAGAGCGGATGTACCGGACCGGGGACCTGGTCCGCGAGCTCCCCGGCGGGCGGCTGGCGTTCCTCGGCCGCGCCGACCGGCAGGTGAAGGTCCGCGGCTTCCGCATCGAGCTGGAGGAGATCGAGATCGCGCTCGCGCGCCACCCGGCCGTTCGAGAAGTGGTGGTGGAGCGCCGGGAGGAGTCGGGGGGAGACGCCAGGCTGGTGGCCTGGGTCGCCGCAAACGAGCCCCCGGAGGCGCTGGAGCCATGGCTCCGCGAACGGCTCCCGCCCTACAAGGTGCCCGCCGCCTTCGTGCCGGTGGACGCGCTGCCGCGCAACGCGCGCGGGAAGGTGGACCGCGCCCGGCTCCCCGCCCCTGGGGCCGCGCCGTCACCGGATGGCGAGACCCACTGGGACCCGCGCGACCGGGTGGAGGCCGAGCTGCTGGGCCTGTGGCGCGAGGTGCTGGGGGCGCAGCCCTTCAGCGTCCGCGACGACTTCTTCCGCGCCGGCGGCAACTCGCTCCTGGCGGTGCGGCTGATGCACGCCATTCAGCGGAGCTTCGGCCGCTCCCTCCCGGTCTCCACGCTGTTCGAGGGCGGCACCATCGAGAAGCTGGCGGTGTTGCTGCGGAAGGAATCGGACCCGGCCGCCTGGTCTCCGCTGGTCCGGCTCCAGGCGGGCCAGGGCGGCGGCGCGCCGCTGTACTGCGTGCACGAGGGCGGAGGAACAGTGCTGTGCTACTTGCCGCTGGCGAACCGGCTGGGCCCGTCGCAGCCCGTCTACGGCTTCGAGCATCTGCGGCCCGGCGGCCCGCCTCCCAACCGCGTCGAGGACATGGCCCGCGAGTACGTGGACGCGCTCGTGCGGCGTCAGCCCCGTGGCCCCTACCACCTCATCGGCCGCTGCACGGTGGGCGGCTTCGCGGCGCTGGAGATGGGCCGGCTGCTGCTGGAGCAGGGCCGCGAGGTGGGCCTGCTGGCGTTGCTGGCGACCTCCGTGCCTCCAGAGGCGGGCGACACCGCCACCGCGGAGCTGCTGCAGAAGGAGCGCGGCGCGGCCGTCGCCCGCGAGCTGGTGGCCAGCTACGGCAAGCGCTTCCCGGAGCTGCAGGAGCTGCTGGACTTGAGCGAGGCCGAACAGGTGATCCAGGGCCTGGGGTTCGCCAAGGACTTCGGGCTGGTACCCCCGGACTTCGGGGTCTCCCAGGTGGACCAGATGCTGGCCGCCTGGAACTCCGAGATGGAGGCACTGGCCGCCTACCGGCCCCGGCACTACCCGGGCCGCGTCACCGTGTTCTGCCCCGAGGTGGACGCCGGGATGCCGGAGATGGACTGGAGCCGGTTGGCGGGCTCGGTGGAGGTGGTGCTCGTGCCTGGCACGCACCACACCATCGACCAGGAGCCGGACGTGGAGCTGCTGGCGCAGCACGTGGCCCGGCTCATCGCTCCGCCTCCAGCGCCATCAAGCGGCGGTTGAAGAGCTGAGAGAGCGCGGTGGCCGCCAGCACGCCGCCGTAGATGGCGGCGACCCGGCCCGGGTCCCACCGCGCGCAGGCCGCGCCCGCCACCCCCGCACCCACGGCCCAGCAGATCTGCGTCAGCGTGCGCCGGGCGGAAAGCAGCCGGCCCTGCATCGCCGGCGGCGTGTGCGTCTGCCACAGGGCGTAGTCGTGGGTGACGGCCAGCGGCGCGGCCAGGCCCCAGAGGAAGGCGAACGCGGCTGCTGCGGCCAGGTGACCCGAGAGCCCCAGCAGGCAGACCGAGGCCCCGTCCAGGAGGAGTGCTCCCAGGAGCACCGGCACCATCCGCCGCCGAGCGCCTCCACCCAGGCTGACCAGGAGTCCACCGACCACCGACCCCGCGCCCGCCAGCGCCTGGACCCACGCCAGCGCGCTCTCGAACGTGGTCCCTGCTTCCGCGCCGGCCCCCAGGTTGAACTTCACGATCAACGGCAGCATCAGGTGCAGCGGGGGCGAGCAGAGGAAGCTGACGCTCACTACCGCCAGCAGCCACAGGAAGGACGGGCGGCCGCGCAGGTAGCGGAGGGCCTCGCGGGCCTCGGCGACCAGGCCGGCCGCGGGGGGATCCGCTGCGCTGGCGGCGGCGGTGGGCGCGCGAGGGATGGGCACGGTGGCCAGGCCTGCGGCCGCGACGAAGAAGGTGAGTGCGTCCGCGGCGATGGCCAGCGGCAGACCGGCGAGCACCTGGCGCGCGGCGTCCCGGGGCAGCGCGATGAGCAGGCCCGCCGCCGCGGGGGCGAGCACGTTGGCGATCGCAGCCATCGTGTCCTCCACGCCGTTGGCGCGTGCCAGGTGCGGCGCCGGCACCAGCAGCGCCAGCGAGGACTCGGAGGCGGTGCGGTGGAAGGTGTCCAGCGCGGCCGAGAGCGCGGCCATGCCGACCAGGAGCGGAAGATCCAGCGAGCCCCGCAGCATCACCCACAGCAGGGTCAGGCTGAGCAAGCCGCTGGCCAGGTTCACCGAGACCAGGATGCGCCGCCGGTCGCCCCGGTCCGCCAGCGTCCCGCCCACGGCGGCGAAGAGCACCCGCGGCACCACCAGCGCCGCCGCCAGCGCGGTGAGCGCCCCGGCCAGCGCCGCCTTCTGCTCCGGGCCGGGGAAGCGCGCCTGCGAGAGCCAGACGGTGCAGGCGAACACCGTGATGCCGCTACCCAGCAGGGAGAGCGCCTGGCTGCCGGTGAAGACCGCGAACCGCCTCACCCAGGGGCCCGCGCTGCTGCGGCTATCATCCATGGAGCGGGCGCACGGTAGCACCGCACCCCTCCGAGGAAAGGAAGCCCATGGCGGCGATGGCGTTCACCCCGGCCCTGCTGGCGCTGCTCGCGCTGGGAGGAGATCCGGCTCCGGAACCGGACCCTGACTATCCCGGGTTGCCGGGGAAGATGACCGGAGGCTGTCCCTCCACGTTCATGGGAACCCTGTGCGTGGAGGACGTGGACCAGCTCCAGGCGCAGTTCGCCGTCATCGGCGTGCCCTGGGACGCGGGCACCAGCGCCCGGCCGGGGGCGCGCTTCGGGCCGAAAGCGGTGAGGGCACGATGGCCGTGGGGACAGCAGGGCGCGGCGGCGCTCGACGGGTACTACGACTTCGACACCGGCCGGACGCTGCTTCAAGGCGTGACGGTGGTCGACGTGGGCGACGTGCTGATCCTCCCCTCGGACTTCCAGCCGAACTTCGACCGGATCACCGCGACCATCCGGAAGGTCCGGGCCAGGGGCGCCGTCCCCATCGTCATCGGGGGAGACCACTCCATCACCTACCCCGTGCTCCGCGGGTTCGACGGCCTGGGCGGCAAGTTGCACGTGGTGCACTTCGACGCCCACCTCGACTTCTCGGATGGGACGAAGGAGACGCGGCTGTCGCACGCGCACGCCATGCGGCGGGCTTCCGAGCTGCCATTCGTGAGCGGCATCACCAACATCGGCGTGCGCGGGTTGGGATCTGCCGAGGACCTGGCCGAGGGCCGGAAGCGGAAGGTGTTCGATGCCGTCCCGGCCGTCCAGGCGATGACCATGGGGATGAAGAAAGCCGTGGCCGCCGTGCCCAAGGCGGAGCGCTACTACGTCACCATCGACGTGGACGTGCTGGACCCGTCGGTCGCGCCCGGCACGGGGACACCGGTGCCGGGCGGGCTGAGCTATCTCCAGCTCCGGGAGGCGCTTCGCGAGCTCGCCGCCCGGGGCGGCGTGGTGGGCTTCGACGTGGTCGAGTACGCGCCGGCGTACGACCACTCGGAGCTGACGGCCACCGTGGTGGAGTCCCTCATCGCGGGCTTCGCGGGCGACCTCGCCCTCGCCGCCGGCCGCCGCCCGTGAGGAGCGACGGCGCGATCGCCCTTGCGGCGGTGGCCTTTGGGGCGATCGCGGGAGGAGCGGCCATCCTCCGTCTGGAGCCTCCTGCCCCCGCTGGACTGGACGCGCCTGCCGCTGAGTTCTCCGCCTCGCGCGCTGCCGAGCACCTGGACCTGCTGCTGCGCGAGGGGCCGCGTCCGGTGGGATCGCCTGCGAATGCCCGGGCGCGCGATGGTCTGATCGCCAAGCTGCGAGAGATGGGGTTGAAGCCGGAGGTGCAGTCCGCCTTCGCGTGCGCGGAGGGCGCGTGCGCGAAGGCGGCCAACGTGGTGGTCCGTCTTCCGGGCGTCGACTCCATGGGCACCGTGTTGTTATCCGCCCACTACGACTCGGTGCCGGCCGGGCCGGGCGCCGCGGATGACGCCGCCGGGGTGGCGGCGCTGCTGGAGGTGCTGCGCGCGCTCTCCGCCGATCCCGCCGCGCGCAACGACGTGGTGGTCCTCTTCGATGATGCCGAGGAGGCCGGACTGGTGGGGGCCACTGCGTTCGTCCAGGGCCATCCGTGGGCGAAGGACGTCCGCGCGGTGATCAACCTGGAGGCGCGCGGCACCCGGGGGCCTAGCCTGCTGTTCGAGACCGCCGGGAGCGCGGCGCTGCTCCCGCTGGTCTCCGAATCTCTGCCCCACCCGGTGACCAGCTCGCTGTTCGACGCCATCTACCGCTCGCTCCAGTCGGACACCAGCTTCTCGCCCTGGCAGGGCCGGGGTCTGGTCGCGGGCGCGAACTTCGCCTTCATCCGCGGCGCCGCCGCGTACCACACGCCGCGAGACGACCGCGCCGCGCTCGACCTCTCGAGCGTGCAGCACCAGGGGAGCCAGGCGCTGGCGCTCGCGCGGGCGCTGCGATCCGCGGAACTGGGCGCGCTCCCCTCCGACGGCACAGGCGAATCCGGCGCGGCGACAGCGGGGCCGATCTCCGCCGATCAGCACCGCGTGCATCCTCCCGGCGATGCGGATCAACCCAACGTGGTCACCACCGGGCCGCTCCCCGCTGAGGAGCACCACGCGCTTCCTCCCGGCCACGCCGTCTGGTTCGACCTGTTCTCTTGGCGGCTGGTGTACTGGCGCGATCGCCTGAGCCTCCCGCTGGCGCTTGCGGCGCTCGCGGGGACGGTCCTGGTGACCGCGCGCCTGTGGCGAACCGGGGCAGCTGGGTCACACGAGGTGAAGGCCTCCGTCGCGCTGAGGCCGGCACCTCCTGCGACGGCCGGGGCGGTACCGGGCGCCGATCGGGCGCTCCAGCCGGCGGGGTGGTGGCGTGAGGTGGCGGCCTCCGCCGCGCTCTGGCTGGCCTCGCCAGTGGCGGCCGGTGTGGTGCTGGGCGCCTGCCGAGCGCTTCAGGCGGTGGGCCTCACCGATCCGGAACTGCCGGACGTCCCCGCCTCCGCGCGCGGCGCCAGCGCGCTGGTTGCCCTGGGCGCCGTGCTCCTCGGCACCGCGACGTGGCGCCGCCCGCCAACACCCGCCTCCGGGTGGGCCGCCGTTTGGCTTCCCTGGTCGGTCCTGGCGTTGGCCGCGGCTGTACTGGCACCCTTCGCCTGCTTCCTGCTGCTCGTCCCCGCGCTCGTGGCCTCACCATGTGCCGCCGTTTGGGCGTGGCGCCCCGACGCGCCCCTGGCTCTTCTTCCCCTCCCCCTGCCGGCGGCGGTCGCCGGAGCCGTGCTCCTTCCCCCGGCGTGGCTGTGCCACGACGCCCTCGGCGGGGCGGCACTCCCCATCCTCGCCGCCGCCACCGCGCTCGTCCTCCTCCCCGCACTCCCCTGGGCTGCGGCGCCCGACGGGCGTGGGAGCCGGGCGGCGGCCGGCCTCCTCGCGATCACGGCTGGGCTCGCGGGGCTCGGGTTCGCCATGCCACGCCCCACCACTTCAGAGCGGGCGGTGAACCTGGAGATGCACGTCGACACGGATCGCGCCGAGGCCCGCTGGGTGGCGGACACGTCGGACGCGCTGGCACCCGCGGTGACGACTTCCGACCTTCTGCCCGAACGCGGGACACCGTTTCCCTGGTGGGACGGGGACACGGTAGCCATGTCGCGACCGTTCCCCTGCGACCTCGACGCGCCCGGTCTGTCCATCCTGGAGCGGCGCGGCGGCATCGTGCGCGCGCGGCTGCGCTCTCAGCGCGGTGCCGGGGAGATCACCTTGCTCTGGCCGTCCCACGCGCCGGTGACCGGGCTGCGCGTGGAGGGCGTTCGTGTGCCACCCTCCTCCGGGCCGTGGCGCGCGGTGACGTGCCACGCCGTACCGCCCGAGGGGGTGGGGGTCACGCTGGAGGTCGCGGACGGCACCACCACGGAGCTCGTCCTGCGCGACCGCACGAACGACCTCCCGCCACAAGCCGGTGCGTTTCTGTCGCAGCGACCGGCCGGAGCGTCGCCGGTACAGCGGGGAGACTCCACGTACTGCTACCGGAGGGTGGCGTTGCAGGTCGAGCGATAGTGGGTCAGGGTGGGCACCGTCTAGAGACAGCAAGCGACCTGGTAGGTCGCACTGCAATACGTCCAGTCGGGCCTCACCCGTTGAGTTCCAGCAGGACCACCGGTCGAGTCTACGCCAACCAGCGCTCCGAGCTCGCTGCCCGCATTAGAGGTCCAACCGTTGCAGTCTCGTATAGAGACGGCTGAAGGGTAGTAGTAGTTGTAGGCCTGAGTCGACACCCAGAAATAGGTCGCGGGCAACGGCACCGGAATCGCGCCAAGTTGCGCGCTCCGCGTGATCTCCTCGCTTGAGCACATGTGCGCAGCGGGCGCGCCGCATGCCTGCTCGCAGAAGACCTTCGCTGCGCGGTATCCGCTGACCGTCCCAATTCCGGGGATCAACGTCGTCGGAAATTGTCCGCTCATCCCAGTGGCTGTGTATCCACACCACTTCCCATTGACGCTGATGGTGGTAACGACGCCACTATCAGGAGCGGTGCGGGTCGCTTCACTGGGGCCCTGGGGTCCTGCAGGTCCTTGCTGGCCAGCAATCCCTTGAGGACCATTCACCCCAGCTTGACCCTGAGGACCAGCAGGACCCGGGGGGCCCTCGGGACCTGTTGGCCCGGTGCACGCGAGGACCACGGCGCAGGCCAACACCAGCAATACCCTCGAGCGAATCATCTTTCCTCCCGGAAACGAGACCCTCGGCGAGCGTAGAGGGCGCGTACTCCGGGGAAACAAACTCAGGTTGATTCGTGCCGCATCGCCGTCGCCACCATGAGCTTGTGGTGGAAGGCAAATGGCTGGTCCGTGTAATCACCGCGGATTCGGATGTCGCGGAAGCCGGCGCGCTCCAGCATCAACTCCAGTTCGTGGCGGAAGAACCAGCGCTCGCCGGTGGTGTAGTGCTCCTCCTGCACCACCACGCCGTCCCGCACCACCTCGTAGCGGCGGCGCTCCACCCGGACCTGCTCCACCTCGTCGGCGGGCTCGCCGAAGTACCACATGCGCAGGGTGGCTCCGTCGGACGGGCGCACCACGTCCATGTCCAGGATCCACTCCCCCACCTTCTCCCGGCCCACGTCCCGCCACCGGTTGTAGATGGTGAGCACCAGCGTCCCTCCCGGTGCCAGGTGCTCGCGCATCCGCCGGAGCGTCTCGAAACACTCCTCGCGGGAAATGACCAGTTGCAGCGAGCCACAGGGGACGAAGATGGTGCGGTACCGCCGCGGGAGCTCCATCCGCTGCATGGGCTCCTGGTGAAGCGTCGGATTCAATCCGCGAGCGGCGGCCTTCTGCCGGCACAGCGCCAACATGTCCGAGGACGTCTCCAGCCCCTCCACGTCCAGCCCCGCCTCCAGGAACGGCAGCAGGAGGCGGCCGGTGCCGCAGCCCACGTCCAAGGCGGGACCATCCCCCCGCTCCACCTGGCTCCGGAAGAAGTCCTCATCGCTCGCTGGCGGCGAGGCCGCCATACTCAGGTCCCAACTCTGCGCCGCCAGTCCGACCCAGTTCACGCCGCTTTCCTCCCATGCCGCGCCGCCCGCGCGCCCGCCCAGAGGGATTGCACGGCCACCGAGGGCCCGCGGCGGAGCGCCATGGGCAGCGTCCACCACCAGTAGTTGGCGGCCACGGAGAGCTCCACCGTCTCCACCCGGTGCCACCACCCATAGGGGAGGAACAGGACGTCCCCGGGCCGCACCTCGAAGTCGTGATCCGGAGTGACGCCTTGACGCGCCAGCAGGCCCAGCGCGTCCTCCCCGAGCTCGTGCCCGCACAGGCTGGCCGCCCAGTGGATGCGCAACGGCTGCATGGCGCGGGCCTTCTCCGGAGAGAACAGGAGCCAGCGCTTGCGGCCCACGAACTGGGCGTAGAGGTTCTGGGCCCGGTCCATGTGGAGTTGGGTGACGGTGCCCGGCGGCCCCATCCAGAAGCTTCGCTCCGCAAACCGCTCCAGCGGCGGGTACGGCGCGAAGCGCAGGTCCTCCAGCAGCGACGGCAGCCGCTGGAACGTCTCCGGCCCGGCCAGGTATCGCGGCTCGCGCGCGTCCCCGTCGCGCAGTTGCCGGACGTACTCCGCCAGCGTCATCTCCACGGACTCGCCCAGGCGATCCGCTGTGCCCGGCACCGCGCCCGCCACGTACAGCCCCGTGGCGACGGGAACGGCCGTCGCGCCCACGTCGCGCTCGAAGAAGTCCAGGGACCAGCGATAGGACGCGGGCCAACTCCGCGCGGCGCCTTCGAAGAGCGCGGGCGTTCGCCGGCCTCCGAACACCCGGTGGAAGCGCTCTGCGTCCGGGAGGTGCAGCAACTCGGGGGGACCGGCCGTCATGTGGCGCCTCCCAGGTGCGCCAGCAGCAGCTCCCGGTAACGCTCGGCCCACCGCTGGGCGGTCTCCCGGCGATGCAGGTTCTCCGAGTAGCTCCACACCAGGTTCATCCGACCACCGAGGACGCTGGCGTCCAGTCCGATCTGCACGGACCGATGCGCTTTCGGGCTGTGCCAAGCCCCGGTGGACTCCCGCGCCGGGGCGAAGCGGGTGCTCCGCGTCGCCGCGTCCAGTTGCCCGAAGTAGTTGAAGCCGACCTGCGGCCAGCTCGCTCTCGCCAGCCGGTCGCGGACGTCCGGGTCCTGGCGCAGGTAGCGCAGAAGTCCGTATCCCCGACCACCGTCCGGCACCGCGGCCAGTTGCCGCTCCACCGCACGCCTCAGCCCCTCTCCCCGGAGATCGCCGGCATCGAAGCGGACCGGAGCCATGGTGGTGAGGAAGCCGACCGTCCGCGTGAGGTCCAGGCCCAGAAGGTCCTGCCGCCCGTGGGAGAGGAATTCCATCCGCTGCGCGCCGCCGCCCGTCCACTCGCGCAGGGTCTCCAGTAGCGCCGCCAGCAGGGCCACCTGCGTGGGCCCCCGCAGCAGCGCCGCGGTGGCGTCCGGGTCCAGCCCAGCGCTCACCGTGCGCATCGCCCCCTCGACGTTCGGGCCCCGCTGGAAGTCGAGCGGGAGCGCCGCCACCTCCTCCCCCTGCGCCAGCCAGAAGCCAATCTCCTCCCGGACTTCGGGCCCCTGCGCATGCTCGAAGAGGCGCTTGGCGTACTCCTGGAAGGTGCTCGACCCCGGCGCGAGGGGGATCGCCGCGGCGGCCGACTCCAGGTCTTCCAGCACGATCGCCCAGGACGGCACGTCGACCACCAGGTGGTGCACCACCAGGAACAACCGCTGGGGCTCGCCGTCCCCCATCTCGAAGAGCGCGGCTCGCACCAACGGCCCCCGCTCCAGGTCGAGCGACCGCTGGAGCGACTCCACCCGCTCCTCGACGGCGCGGCCGCGGGCCTCCGCCGGGAGCCCGGAGAGATCGTGCACCTCCAGCTCCGGCCGCGCGGCCTCGTCGTACGCCTGCCGCACCCGGCCGCCCTCGTCGGTGTACCGGAGTCGGAGCGCGTCGTGGTGGTCGTGGATGGCCTCCAGCGCCCGGCGCAGCGTCCCTTCGTCCAGCCGGGCCCGTACGGCCTCCACCAGCACGCACTGGTTCCAGTGGTGCATCTCCTCGAAGCGCTGCTCGAAGAGCCAGGCCTGGATGGGGTTGAACGGCGCAGACCCATGGGGGCGGGGCGCAGGCAGCGCTCCGGGCGGCATGGGCCGAACGTGGAGGGCCAGCTCCGCCACGGTCTGGTGCTGGAGCATCAGCGCCGGCGTGGCGAGCAGCCCCTCCCTGGCGAGCCGCGAGACGGTCTGGATGACCAGCAGCGAGTCGCCGCCCACCTCGAAGAAGTTGTCGTGCCGGCCCACCCGCTCCACGCCGAGCACGTCCGCGAAGGCGCGGGCCATGCGCGACTCCAGCTCGCCCTCCGGAGCCTCGAAGTTGGGGCGCACGCCCTCGCGGGGCGCATCCAGCGCGGCCAGCGCCCGGCGATCCACCTTCCCGTTCGGGGTCAGCGGCAGCGCGTCCAGCTCCACCACCAGGCCGGGCACCATGTACTCCGGCAACCGCTCGCGCAGCCGCGACCGCGCCGCCTCGGCCAGGGCGGCGCCGCGGGGGCCTCCGGGGACCGGCACCAGGAACGCCACCAGCCGCTTCTCGCCACGCCCGTCCGGTTCGGCCAGCACCGCGGCGTCCTTCACCGCCGGATCGCGCGCCAGGGCGGACTCGATCTCCGCCAGCTCGATCCGGTGGCCGCGGACCTTCACCTGCGCGTCGCGGCGGCCCAGGAACTCCAGCACGCCCTCCTCCAGCCAGCGCGCCTGGTCCCCCGTCCGGTAGAGGCGGGGCGCCTCCGGGTCGAACGGGTCCACGCCGAAGGCGGCGCGAGTGCGCGCCTCGTCCCCCACGTATCCACGCCCAACGCAGACGCCGGAGACCCAGAGCTCGCCGGGCACGCCTACCGGGCACAGCTGCCCTCCGGCGCTCGTCACGTAGAGCCGGGTGTTCCGGATGGGCCGGCCGATGGGTGTGATCTCCCCCTCGGGCGGCGCGGTCATCACGTGGTGCGCGACGTCGTCGGACGCCTCGGTGGGCCCGTAGGCGTTGATCACCGGGATGGACGGGTAGAGCCGCAGCCACCGCCGCACCAGCGCCGGCACGACGGCCTCCCCCGTCACGAGGAGATGGCGCAGCGCCGGCAGCTCCATCCTCCGCCGCTCCAGCTCGTCCAACATCGGCGAGAGCAGCGACGGCACCACCTCCAGCGCGGTGATGCCGTCCTCCACCACGCGCCCCAGCAGGGCCGCAGGGTCGCGCGCCACCTCCTCGGGGTAGAGGACGGTCGTCCCGCCGGTGGCCAGGGCCGCCAGCATCTGCCACACCGAGATGTCGAAGGTGTGCGGGGCGTTCTGCGCCACGCGCGCGTGCTCATCCAGGCCCAGCAGCTCGATCTTCGCGGCCAGGTGGTTGAGCATCCCCGCCTGCTCCACCATGGCTCCCTTGGGCCGGCCGGTGGAGCCGGAGGTGAACAGGACGTAGGCCAGGTCCTCCAGGGACCCGGGCCCCGGGAGCAGGCCCGGCGGCGGCGCGCCCAGATGGTCCAGCCGTAGTACCCCGCCGGCGAACCGTTCCTCCAGCCCCGCGGGCCACCGCGCCGAGGTGGTCACCAGCACCCGGCAGCCGGCGTCCTGGAGCATGTCCCCCAGGCGGGAGACGGGGAGGTCCGCCCCGAGCGGAACGTACGCGCCGCCCGCCTTCCAGGTGGCGAGCACGGCGGCGACGAACAAGGGCCCGCGGTCCAGCAGCAAGCCCACCAGCGGCGCGCTGCGCGATACCCGCGGACGGAGGTGCCCGGCCAGCCGGGACGACGCCGTTTCCAGCTCGGCGTAGGTCAGCCGCTCCGCGCCGACCTGGAGCGCCGTCCGCCCGGGCGCCTCTCTCGCACGCGCGGAGACCAGCTCCCAGGCCGACCGGACCGCGGGCAGCGGCGCTCTCGGCCCGACCGACATCCGCAGCAGCGCCTCGCGATCCTCCCCGTCCACCAGCGGGAGCGACGCCACGAGCCGGTCCGGGTTCGCGGCCAGCCCCTCCAGGAGGGTTTCCAGACATCGGACCATCCGCGCGGCGGTGCGCGGGCGGAACAGGTCCGTCCGGTACTCCAGG
Source organism: Myxococcaceae bacterium (assembly GCA_036559665.1). Lineage (GTDB taxonomy): Bacteria > Myxococcota > Myxococcia > Myxococcales > Myxococcaceae > DASRBA01. The sequence continues at coordinate 779 of DATBSS010000383.1, read as the reverse complement.
GCGCCCTCCACGCCGCCGTTCTCCACCTCGACCAGCTCGAGCTGGAGGTCGAACTGCACGGCCTCGACCTCGCGCGGCACCGGCTGGAAGGAGACCCCGGCCGCGGACATGGGCGCGGGCGGGACGTTCTGCAGCGCGAACATGACCTGGACGAGCGGGGCGTGGCTGGCGGCCCGCTTCAGGCGCAGCGCTTCCACCAACTTCTCGAACGGCACCTCACCCTGGTCGAACGCTTCGAGCGCGTCCTCGCGCACACGCCGCAGCAGCTCGCGCCCGGTGGGATCGCCTTCGAAGCGCCCGCGCAGCACCACGGTGTTGACGAAGCAGCCGACCAGCGGCTCCAGCTCCGGGCGGGTGCGGCCCGCCACCGGCGTCCCCACCAGCACGTCCGGCTGGCCGGCGTAGCGGTGCAGGAGCAGCTCGAAGGCGGCCAGCAGCACCATGTAGAGCGTGGCGCCCTCGCCGCGCGCCAGCCGCTGGAGCCGTTCCACCAACTCGCGGGAGAGGCGAATGGGATGTTGCGCGCCCCGGTCCGACTCCACCCTCGGCCGGGGGAAATCGGTTGGCAGGTCCAGCAGGTCCGGCGCCCCCTCCAGCCTCTCACGGCACCGCTCCAACGGCCCTGCCAGCGCCTCCGGTCCCAACGCCCGCCGCTGCCAGACCGCGTAGTCGGCGTACTGGATGGGCAGCGTGGTCCAGGGCGGCGGCTTCCCGGCGGCGAGGGCCTGATAGGCCGTGGCGACCTCCCGGATCAGCAGCGCCAACGACCATCCGTCCGC
>DATBSS010000382.1:0-7786 GCA_036559665.1 Myxococcaceae bacterium | reverse complement strand
ACCAGGCCATCGCCTCCTGGAGAGACGACGGCCACCAGGTCCAGGTAGTTGAGCATCCAGGCGACGGCTTCGACCGAGGGGTTGGGCGTGAACTGAGCGCCGTCGCCGAACCCGGAGACGATGGGGCGGAACACGGGAGGGGCCGCCGCGGCGTAGGCGACGTCCACCGCCCGTGCCTCGCGATCCGGTTCGTCGATCAGGTCGGGGTTGGACCAGTACTTCGGCTTCCAGTGCCGGGCCGACTGACGGGTGGGGGAGATCGACTGCTGTTCGCTCCCCACCCACGAGAACGAGCTGACGAAGACCTGGTGCTTGAAGTCCTTGAGCCGGAGGTCGCCGAACGTGGCCTGGAGGGTGGAGATGAAGTCCTTGCTCGAGAACCACCCGGTGACGCCGAACACGCTGAAGAACGCCGAGAGCGGATTGGTGTTGGCGAAGATGCCCGGTTGCTTCCAGAACTTCTCCAGCTCGCCGGAGAGGACCGCGTCGCGCGGGCGCTCGTGCCGCGCCAGCATCATGCAGTTGATGGCGCCGGACGAGGTGCCGGCGAACAACTGCACGTCGTCTCCGGAGAGGAACCGCTCGTCGGCCTCGCACAGGCGGCGGAGCCAGATGGCGGCCGTGAGCCCATAGAGCCCCGCGCCGTCGATCGAGAGGATGCGGATTCGTTGCGTCGCCAGGGGCACCGGAAAGACGGTAACCGACCCGCCGGGCGGGGTGAATCACGATGTGGGCGCGCCGCCCTCAGACCGCCTCACACTTCTTCATAGGACCATCACGTCAGGCCAACCGCGACCCGATAGATCTGCGGGCCGGCCGATCGAACAAGCAGAGGCGGAGGGGTCGTCATGCGGATCGCGGTGTTCGGCGCCACGGGCGCCACGGGGCGGCTGGTGATTGCGGAGGCGCTGCGGCAGCGGCACGCGGCCTGGGCGTTCACGCGCCGGCGCGAGTCCTGGCTGCTGGGCCGGCCCGGCCTGTTGCCCGTGCTGGGCGAGCTCTCGGACGCGGACGCGGTGACGCGCGCGCTGGCCGCGAGGGACGCGGTCATCGTCACGCTGGGGCACCGGGAGGATTCGGCGCCGGACCTGCTGGAGAAGGCGACCGCCCGCATCCTCGATGGGATGAAGCGCCACGGCGTGCGCCGGCTGATCTACCTGTCCGCGCTGGGCGTGGGCGACAGCCGAGACCGGTCCAACGTCTACGGCCGGCTCCTCCGCCCGCTCTTCTTCGCCCGCGCGCACCGCGACCACGAGCGCGCGGAGGCGCTCATCCGCACCAGCGGCATGAACTGGACCATCGTCCGCCCACCGCGCCTCACCGACGGGCCTTCCGAGGGCTACGAGATCGACCCCGCGCACCTCAGCCTGGCCGCGCACCTGCCCCGGCTGGACCTGGCGCGGTTCCTCGTCGATCAGCTGGAGACGCGGGCGCACGTCGGCGCCGCGCCGCTGGTGGCGGCCATCCCCGCATCTGCCCGGAAGCCGATGGCGGCGGCCGCGGCCTAGTGCACTCCCAGCGCGGAGCCGGTACAAGACCGGTATGGCCCCGCCCTTCCAGCGCCACGTCTTCGTCTGCACCAACCGCCGCCCGGACGGGCACCCGAAGGGCTGCTGCGCGACCAAGGGGGCGGAGGCCCTCCGCGAGAAGCTGAAGGCGGAGACCAAGCTGCGCGGGCTCAAGGGCGCGGTGCGCGTGGGCTCCGCCGGCTGCCTCGACACTTGCGAGCACGGCGTCTCCATCGTCGTCTACGGCACCCAGGAGCCCCAGGGCGGCACCTGGTACTCCCGCGTCACCCTCGACGACGTGAACGCCATCGTGGACGAACACCTCGTCGGCGGGCGCCCCATCGAGCGCCTGCGCATGCCCCAGGGCCCCGGCCCGGCGGCGGCGGCGGCGCTCAAAACAGAACCATGAGCAAACCGCCGGGCGGCGGCGTGCAAAATCTCCTGTGACTCCCCGTCAAGGCGCGAGCGCCGGAGGCCGATTTGCCGGCCCCGCGTGCGCTCCGCCCCTAGCGCAGGGTCATGTAGCGTCACGACACTACGTCCGTACGCGCCGGAACGCATGACGTGGGCTCCATTCCAGTGCCGCTGGAGCCGGTAAATCGGCCCCGGAGCGCGCTTTTCAGAGTGGGCCGAAACCCCCTAAGGGTTGAGGATGACTGAAAAATTGACACAAGGTGTAGTGTGATTCGCGCTTGACACCGGACCGCCATATTCGCTAAAAGTCGCCCCCCTCACCGATTGCGATGTATCGTCACATACCCCTAGCCTGACTCGCACTTCCAACTCCCTGGACATACAGTACCCGGAGCGTCGCGAGGGGTCCTGACCGCATATCGAACCAACTTTGCCACCCCGCAGCGGCCGGGCGGGGTGCTGGGAAAGCCTTTTCGCTGTCTGCACTTACAGTAAACGGAGGGGATCACCGATGGAGAAGGAGCTGGCTCCCAGGCAATCGCCGGCGAAGAGCGGAAAGGCCCGGAAGGCAAAAGCCGCGCCGGGACCGGGGATGCATGTCCCCCGCTACTTCACGACACCGAACGTGGATCCGGCGGATGAGCTGGCGTGGGAGCTGCGCTCGGCCTCCATCAATAGCGAGGACGGCAAGCCGGTCTTCGAGCAGAAGAACATCGAGGTCCCGAAGTCCTGGTCGATGCTGGCCACCAACGTGGTGGCGTCCAAGTACTTCCGCGGGACGCCGGGCACGCCGGAGCGCGAGGGCTCCGTGCGGCGGCTGGTGGGGCGGGTGGTGGACACCGTCACGCGCTGGGGCCAGGAGGGCGGCTACTTCGCCACCGAGCAGGACCAGCGGACCTTCCACGCGGAGCTGACGCACCTGCTCCTCAAGCAGAAGGCGTCCTTCAACTCCCCGGTCTGGTTCAACGTGGGCGTGGAGGAGCAGCCGCAGTGTTCGGCGTGCTTCATCAACTCCGTGGAAGACTCCATGGACTCCATCCTCACGCTCGCCAAGACGGAGGGGATGCTCTTCAAGTACGGCTCCGGCACCGGCTCCAACCTCTCCTCGCTCCGCTCGGCGCGCGAGCTGCTGGCGGGCGGCGGCACCGCCTCGGGCCCGGTCTCCTTCATGAAGGGGTTCGACGCGTTCGCCGGGGTGATCAAGTCCGGCGGCAAGACCCGGCGCGCGGCGAAGATGGTCATCCTCAACGCCGGCCACCCGGACATCCTGGACTTCATCCGCTGCAAGGCCAGCGAGGAGAAGAAGGCCTGGGCGCTGATCGACGCCGGCTATGACGGCTCGTTCAACGGCGAGGCGTACGCGTCCATCTTCTTCCAGAACTCGAACAACTCGGTGCGGGTGACCGACGCGTTCATGAAGGCGGTGGAGAGCGACGGCACCTGGACCACGCACGCGGTGCGGGACGGCCGGCCGATGGACACCTTCCCGGCGCGGCAGGTGTTCCGGGAGATCGCCGAGGCCGCCCACCTGTGCGGCGACCCGGGCATGCAGTTCGACACCACGGTGAACGCCTGGCACACCTGTCCGGACACCGCGCCGATCAACGCGTCCAACCCGTGCAGCGAGTACATGTTCCTGGACGATTCGGCCTGCAACCTGGCCTCGCTGAACCTGATGCACTTCCGCACCATCGACGGGGACTTCGACGTCGAGGCCTTCAAGCACGCGGTGGACGTGGTGCTGCTGGCGCAGGAGATCATCGTCGGCTTCTCGCGCTACCCCACGCCGAAGATCGAGGCCAACTCGCACGCCTACCGCCCGCTGGGCCTGGGCTACGCGAACCTGGGCGCGCTGCTGATGGCGTCCGGGCTGCCGTACGACTCGGAGGCGGGCCGCAACTACGCCGGGGCCATCACCTCGCTGATGTGCGGCCAGGCCTACGCCATGTCGGCGCGGATGGCGCAGAAGATGGGTCCCTTCCAGGGCTACGCGAAGAACGCCGAGCCGATGATGGGCGTCATCCGCAAGCACCGGAAGGCGGCGTACCAGGTGGCGGCGGACGGCGTGCCTGCCTCGCTGCACGCGGCGCACAAGGAGTCCTGGGACCAGGCGCTGGCGCTGGGCGGCGACCACGGCTTCCGCAACAGCCAGGTCACCGTGCTGGCCCCCACCGGCACCATCGGCTTCATGATGGACTGCGACACCACCGGCATCGAGCCGGACATCGCGCTCATCAAGTACAAGAAGCTGGTGGGCGGCGGGATGCTGAAGATCGTCAACAACACCGTCCCGCTGGCGCTGCGGAAGCTGGGCTATTCGGCCTCCGAGGCGGAGTCGATCAAGGGCTGGCTGGAGCGGGAGGAGACCATCGAGGGCGCGCCGCAGCTCAAGGCGGAGCACCTCCCGGTGTTCGACTGCGCGTTCAAGCCGGCCCGCGGCCAGCGCAGCATCCACTGGGTGGGCCACCTCAAGATGATGGGCGCCTGCCAGCCGTTCCTCTCCGGCGCCATCTCCAAGACGGTGAACATGCCCAACGCCGCCACGGTGGAGGACATCGAGCGCGCGTACCTGGAGGCGTGGAAGCTGGGCGTGAAGGCGATCGCCGTCTACCGCGACGGGTGCAAGCGCAGCCAGCCGCTCAACACCTCCCGCAAGGAGAAGGAGGAGCCGGTGGCGGCGGTGGCGGTGGCGGTAGTCCCGGCCGCCGGGGCGCGGGCGGTGCGCCGGCGGCTGCCGGACGAGCGCCAGGCGCTGACGCACAAGTTCAGCATCGGCGGGCACGAGGGGTACATGACCGTCGGGATGTACGAGGACGGCACGCCGGGCGAGCTGTTCTGCGTGATGGCCAAGGAGGGGTCGGTCGTCTCCGGGCTGATGGACAGCTTCGCCACCTCGGTGTCGCTGGCGCTGCAGTACGGCGTCCCGCTCAAGGTGCTGGTGGACAAGTTCAGCCACACCCGGTTCGAACCGTCCGGCTTCACCGGCAACCCGAACATCCCCATCGCCAAGTCGATCATCGACTACATCTTCCGGTGGCTGTCGCTGAAGTTCCTGCCCAAGGAGGATGGGGGCGCGTCGTACCAGTCGCTGCCGGAGGCCGTCGCCGCTGCGGCGGACGAGAAGGACGAGCCGATCCAGGCGCTGCCGGTGGTGCGCTCCACCGCGAAGGAGACGTTCCTCAACCAGCAGGACGCGCCGCCGTGCCACTCGTGCGGCGAGATCATGGTGAGGAGCGGCGCCTGCTACAAGTGCAGCAACTGCGGCGCCACCTCGGGCTGCAGCTGACCTGAAGCGGAGCCGGCCTCGCGCCGGCCGGGAGTGGGGAGCGGCTCCGCGCAGGCCTGGCGGGGCCGCTGCGTTTGTGGAGCCGGCCCTCTGCTATCTCCCCAGGCCGGAGTACGCTGCGGGTGTGACCCGCGTCGTCCTTCCCTGTGCGCTGGCCCTCGCCGTGGTCGTGTGGGCCTGCCTGCCCAACACCACCATCGACGGCCTGGAGTTCGCCTGCGACGCGGACGCGGGGGACGACTGCCAGCCCGGGTTCCGCTGCTGGCGCGGCGTCTGCACCCAGGATGCGGGCTGGGGCCTGGGCAGCCAGTGCGCGGCGGACGAGGACTGCGCCAACCGGATCTGCTCGGCCGGGGTGTGCTGTTTGCGGCGATGCGACGGCGCGTGCGAGCGCTGCGACCTGGGGGCGCCCGGCCAGTGCGACCCGCTCGCCGCCGGGAGCGCCGGCAACCCCTCCTGCGCGCCCCTCTTCTGCGACGGCACCAACACCGCCTGCCCCGGAGGCTGCTTCACGGCGTCCGACTGCACCCCCGGCAACTATTGCGACGCCGGCAACTGCACGCCGCTCCTCAACCTGGGCACCGCCTGCGGCGGGGGCGGCCAGTGCGACTCGGGGATCTGCACGGACGGGGTCTGCTGCAACTCCGCCTGCGGCAACCCGTGCGACGCCTGCAACGTGGCCGGCCGGCTGGGGACGTGCAGCGTCTCCCCACTGGGGCGCGTGCCCTCCGTCTCCTGCGGTCGCTACGCCTGCAACGGCACGTCCGTCCTGTGCCCCACGTTCTGCACCTCCGACGCCGGGTGCCTGGCCGGGTGGTCGTGCAGCATGCTCCAGGAGTGCCAGCCGAAGGTGGCGGTGCTGGTGGACTCGTTCAACGGGACGGGGCTGGACGCCGGCACCTGGACCACGTACCTGGACCCCGGCACGCACATCGCGGTGAACAACCGGGTGGAATTCACGGTGGACCCGACGGCGGCCAGCCGCTACTGCGGCCTCTTCAGCCTCAACACCTACGACGCCACCAACTCGCGGATCTCTGCCCAGCTCATCCTGACCGGGGACCAGACGCTCCCCACCTACGAGACGTACTTCGAATACGTCAGCGTCAACAACCAGAACCGCTTCGGCTTCGACGTCAACGGCAACCAGCTGCACACGCAGGAGCAGCTCAACGGGACGTACTCGGAGCCCTCCCCGCCCGTCACCTACAACCCGGCGGTACATAAGTTCCTCCGCATCCGCCTCGACGGGGGCGCGGCCCTGCTGGAGACCTCCGCGGACGCCGGGAGCTTCACGATCATCGGCTCCACCACCGTCAAGCCGTGGATGCAGACGGTCTACGTGGAGCTGGGCGCGGGGGCCTGGGCGTTCGAGGACGGCGGCTCGTTTTCCGCCTGGGACAACGTCCGGCCCTAGCACGCGCGCGGCTTTTTCGTAGGATGCCGCCCCCTGTGACCACCGCCCAGCCCCAGTCCAAGCCCCGCCCGCCTCCCCTCCCCGCTCCCAAGATGGGCGCCGCCGGCGCCATGGTGTTGACCGGGATGCGCGTCGGCTTCGGCATCCTCGGGCGGCTGGCGCCGGAAATGGCCGCGGACCGCTTCAAGCGGATGTACTTCACGCCGCGCCGGCCGCCGCTCTCCGGGTCCGACCGCCGCGTGCTGGCGCAGGGCCGCCCGTTCGAGGTCCCCTTCCAGTCGCCCGGCCGGACCGAATACCCCGGCGGCGCGCTCAAGGCCTGGCGCTGGGGCGAGGGCGAGAAGAAGGTGCTGCTGGCGCACGGCTGGGAGAGCCGCGCCGCCAAGCTGGCCTCCGCCTGGGTGGAGCCGCTCACCGCGCGCGGGTACTCGGTCATCGCGGCCGACGCGCCGGGCCACGGCGATTCGCCGGGGGTGCAGTCGGACATGGACGGCTTCGCCACCGCGCTGCTGGCGGTGGGCGCCGCGCAGGGGCCCTTCCACGCGGTGATCGGCCACTCGCTGGGCGCGGCGTCCACCACCTGGGCGGTCACCCGGGGCCTGCAGGCGTCCCGTCTGGTCTACCTGGCGCCGGCGTGCTGGACGCTCGCCTTCCCGGAGCGGTTCTGCGCGGTGCTGGGCGTGCCGGAGCGGGCGCGCCCGGCGCTCTACCGGCGGCTGTACCAGGTGTTCTCGGAGCAGGACTGGGTGAACCTCTCCGGCGACATCCTCTCCGCCCAGCTCCAGCTCCCCGGGCTCATCTTCCACGACGACCAGGACGGCGAGGTCCACTACGAGGGCGGCGTCGCCATCCACCAGGCGTGGAAGGGGTCGAAGCTGGTGACCACGAAGGGACTGGGCCACCGGCGGATCGCCTCCGCGCCGGAGGTGGTGAAGCAGGTGCTGGAGTTCCTGGAGGGCTGACCCCTCGACCCCTCCGGCCGCTCACGCCCGCTGCATGGCGATGATCGGCCGCAGGCGCGCGGCGCCGAACGCGGGCGGCACCGAGGCCAGCGCCGCCACCAGCGCGACCAGCAGCACCGGCCGCAGCATCACCAGCCAGTCCACCTGCACCGTGAGCGTGTCGCTGAGGAGGAACAGCTGCACCGCGGCTGGGAGCGGC
>DATBSS010000381.1:0-18487 GCA_036559665.1 Myxococcaceae bacterium | reverse complement strand
ACGGTGGACGGCAATGACATCCGCGTGGACGTCACCGTCGTCTGGCAGATCGACCCCAAGCGCGCCCCGCACATCCTGGCCTTGGTGGGCGAGGACACCGAACAGGTGAAGGAGAAGCTGGTGCGCCCCGCCGGCCGGAGCATCGTGCGCGACGTGCTCAACGAGCTGCACTCGGAGGACTTCTACGTCTCCGACAAGCGCTTCGAGAAGGCGGACAAGGCGCGCGACCAGCTCCACAAGGTGCTGGCCCCGGAGGGGGTGAAGATCCAGCAGGTCATCCTGGGCGAGCACAAGTTCACCACGGAGTACGAACAGGTCATCCGGGACAAGAAGCTGGCGGAGCAGAACGCGGAGAGGCTGCGCAGCGAGGCGCACGCCGCCGCCGAGGCCGCCAAGCAGAAGCTGGAGACCGCCAAGGGCCAGGTGCAGCAACAGCTGGCCGAGGCGGCCGGGTCCCTGGACCAGGTGAAGCTCGGGGCGGACGCCGCCTTCTTCGAGAACCAGAAGCAGGCCGAGGCCATCGTGGCGGAGAAGAAGGCCTTGGCGGAGGCCATCCGGAAGAACAACGAGGCCCTCGCCGGCAGCGGCGGGCGCACCATGGTGAAGCTGAAGCTGGCGGAGGCGCTGGCCGGCAAGCAGATCCTCTTCGTCCCCACCGGGGGAGGCGGCGCCCAGCTCCAGACGCTCAACCTCAACGCGCTGCTCAAGACGTACGGCGCGGAGGAGGAGTCGTCCTCGAAGGTGGCGGGAGAGACCCCGCCGTAGCGGGCGGGCTTGCCGGGCTCAGCCGCGGTCGCGGGACGCCGGGGGCTTCTCGCCCGGCTCCTTGCGGCGGGCCACCGCGAAGGCGTAGGTGACCGAGGCCTTGTTGGAGGCGCCGCGGAAGAGGTCGACCTCCTCGCGGAGGGCGGCGGCTTCGGCGTTGCCGTCGATCTTCTGCTCCAGGCCGCGGTACAGCTCGGCCAGGGCGCCGTCGTCCAGCGTCTCCACCGCCTCGGGCTCGAAGCCGCAGCTCTCGATGCCCTGGAGGACCTCGCGCGGGTAGCGGGCCGGTTCGCCCAGGCGCTTCTCCCAGAAGTCCAGCGCGTGCTTGAGCGGGAAGCGGCCCACCTTGGCCGGGTAGGTCATCATCAGCCGGCCATTGGTGGCCAGGAGCGACCGGTAGGCCTGCGCGCAAGCCAGCAGGGGGCCCGGCACCCGGCCCTGGACGATCACCGCGTCGAACTCGCCCGGCTGGAGGTCCGGCCGGACCGGGTCCATCCGCTTCACGGAGATCCGGTCCTGGAGGGCGAGCGAGCGCACCCGCTCCACCAGCGCGGCCACCGCCTGGTCGTCTGCTTCCAGGGCCAACACCTCGCAGCCCAGCTCCTTGGCCAGAAGGACGCTGGCGGAGCCGCGGCCGGGGAGGATCTCGAGCACGCGCGACCCGGAGGTCAGCGTGGCGACGTTGGCGAAGCGCCGGGTGATGTCGTCGCTCTCGAACGCGCGGCGGGCGTTTGGCGGGTAATAGAGCGGGAAAGCCTCAGCCGAGGGCATGAACGCGCCCGGTTATAGCCGCCCGGTCACAGGTAGTACAGGACCCGCTTCTCCTGATGCAGGGCGGCGTAGATCGACCGGCGCTGCTCCTCGGAGAGGAGGACCACGGAGACGGTCACGGAGACGTACTTGCCGCGGCTGGAGGACTGCTCGTGGATGGAGTCCGGGGAGATCTCGGTGCCCATCAGGCGCCGGAAGAGCTGCCGGACATACTCCTGGAAGTCGCCCTCCTGCAGGCCCATCACCTTGAAGGCGTAGACCGAAGGGTACTGGATGAGGGGCTTGTCGGTCTCGTCCCCGGCCATCAGAGGAGGTTGGCGGCCAGCTCCGCGAGCATGCTCCGCTCCCCCTTGGTCATGGTGATGTGCCCGGCGATCCGCTCCGCCTTGAAGCGGTTCACCACGTGGACCAGGCCGTTGTTGGTGGCGTCCACGTAGGGGTTGTCGATCTGGAATGGGTCGCCGGTGAGGATGATCTTCGTGTTGTCCCCGACGCGGGTGATGATGGTCTTCACCTCGTGGGGGGTGAGGTTCTGCGCCTCGTCCACGATGATGAACTGGTTGGGGATGGAGCGGCCGCGGATGTAGGTGAGCGGTTCGATCTCCAGGATGCCCAGGTCCATCAGCTCGTGGTGGCCGCGCCCGGCCTTCTTGTCGGCGCGGGAGAGGTTCATCAGGAACTCGACGTTGTCGAAGATGGGCTGCATCCAGGGGTTGAGCTTCTGCTCCACGTCCCCGGGCAGGTACCCGATGTCGCGGCCCAACGGGAAGATGGGCCGGGAGACGAGGAGCTTCTGGTAGAGGTTCTCCTCGGTCACCTTGTGCAGGCCGGCGGCGATGGCCAGCAGCGTCTTGCCGGTGCCCGCCTTGCCCACCACGGTGACCAGCTTCACCTCGTCGTTGAGCATCAGGTCCAACGCGAACGTCTGCTCCAGGTTGCGGGCGCGGACGCCCCAGATGCCGTCCTTCCCGGCGCGGAGCAGGGGCACCACCCTCCCCTTCGCGGACGAGAAGCGGCCCATGGCGGTGTGGGAGGGGTTGGTCTCGTCCTTGAGGAGGAGGAACTGGTTGGGGAAGAGCTCGCCGGCCTGGGGGAGCTCCACCTCGGCGCCCGCCTTGTACATCTGGTCCACCGTGTCCTTGGGGACCAACAGCTCCAGAAAGCCGGTGTAGAGCTCGGAGATCTCGACGCGCTCGACGTCGTAGTCCTGGGCGATCAGGCCCACCGCGTCGGCGCGGATGCGCAGCGCGGTGTCCTTGGTGATGAAGGTGGTGGTGACCGAGTGGTCGCGGTCCTTGATGTCCAGGGCGACGGCCAGGATCTTGTTGTCCACCAGGTGGCCGTTGGCCATGGACGGCGGCAATTCGCGGTCGGTGAAGGCGACCTTGAGGGTGCCGCCGGTGGGGAGCGGGACGCCCTCCGACAGCGCGCCCTCGGAGCGGAAGGAGTCCAGGTAGCGGGTGACCATGCGGGCGTTGCGGCCCAGCTCGCTCAGGTCGCGCTTGAACTGGTCGATCTCCTCGATGCAGTAGATCGGGATGACGACGGCGTTGTCACCGAAGTTGAAGATGCTCCGCGGGTCGTGGAGGAGGACGTTGGTGTCGAGGACGAAGTTCTTTCGCATCTCGGGCGGCGGCACCGGGCGGACTGCGTCTTTGTCTCGATGGGAGTGTGGCACTCACGCGCGCGGAAAGCACGCGCCCGCTGGCCCGCCGGCCGGTCAGAGGTACCGGATCTCGACGATCGTCAGCTCCACCTCGCCGCGGGGGCGCTGGACGAGGACCTGGTCGCCCTTGACCTTGCGGAGGAGGGCCTTCCCCACCGGGGAGTCCATGCTGATCCGGCCTCCCTTGGTGTCGGTCTCGTCAGGGCCGACCACCTGGTAGGTGGAGCGCTTGCCGTCCTCGTCCTCGAGGGTGACGGTGGCGCCGAAGAAGACCTTGTCCCGCTCCTTCTGCTCCGAGGGGTCGACCACGGTGGAGGAGTTGAGGCGGCGCTGGAGGAAGTGGATCCGGCGGTCGATCTCGCGGAGGCGCTTCTTGCCGTAGATGTACTCCGCGTTCTCCGAGCGGTCGCCCTGGGCGGCGGCGGCGGAGACCTCGGCGGTGACCTTGGGGCGCTCCTCGTTGAGGAGGCGGAGGAGCTCCGCGTGAAGGCGTTCGGCCCCGGCGCGGGTGATGTAGCGCTTCTGGCCCTTGGGGAGGTCGTCCTGGGCCTCCTCCGCATCCGGGTCGGTGAGGGTCAGCTCCTCGTTGTCGAGCGGGTCCTTCGGCATGGGGGTGGAGGGGTTCTAGCGCGGTCGGGGCTGTCAGGTAGGGCCCAGGAGGCCGTCCGTGCCCGGGTGAGCCCTTGCGCCGGGCGGTGAGGATGGATAGACGACTTGGCCAAGCTTTGCGAGTCGCTAGCTCAGGTGGTAGAGCACCGGCCTTTTAAGCCGAGGGTCGGGGGTTCGAATCCCCCGCGACTCACTGGTGAAGACCGTCCGTCCCCGTCGTCTAGAGGCCCAGGACGCTGGCCTTTCAAGCCGGTAACACGGGTTCGAATCCCGTCGGGGACATGGTTATTTTGAAGTAATTTCGATTAGTTGTCCGCCGGGACACGCTAGGACGCTTCGGAATCTACCGCCCCCGCATCACAGCCTCCTCACAGCTTCCCCAAGGAAGGCGCGGGATTCCCCCGCCCGAAGGGACCGACCTGCGGATCCGAGAGCCCGCCGGTGGCGGGCGTCACTGGCGGTACAAGTGGCCCCGGGGACAGGTACGGTGAGGGCATGCGCTGGGCGGAACGCGTGCTGTGGGTGGTGGCGATCGTCTCGTGGGTGTCGCTCGCCGGGCCGGACAAGCTGGCGGTGGCGCGGCTGGAGCAGGCCAAGCGCGATTGCGAAGCCGGGAAGGCCGAGGGATGCACGGAGGCCGGCGTTCTCCTCCTCCTCGGACTGGGAATGCTGAAGGACGGGAGGCCGGCGTGCTCCTCCTCCTCCTCGGACTGGGAGTGCCGAAGGACGTTGGTCCAATCGGCGAAGTACTCGGAGCGAGGGTGCTCGGGCGGAGACCAGGGGGCTGCGTGAACTTCGGGGCCGCCCTCCTCAGTGGCAAAGGCGTGGCTGCCGACAAGCCGCGGGCCGTCGCGCTGTTCCAGCAATCCTGCAATGCCGGGAACGCCACCGGCTGCGTCAGCCTCGCCATCGCCTACGCCGCGGGCGGCAAGGGCGACGTGGCCAAGGCGCTCCCGCTGTTCCAGAAGGCGTGCGACCTCGGACACCCCGAAGGCTGCTACAGCGTGGCCGTCATCCTCGAGGGCGGCGGCCTCGGCATCCCGGCCGACGCCGAGCGCGCGCGGTCCCTCTACCAGGTGGCCTGCAACGGAGGGTACGGCAACGCCTGCAACAACCTCGGGGTGGGCTACGCGGAGCGCAACGACCACAAGAGCGCGGTGGCCCTCTACGAGAAGGGCTGCGCCGCCGGGAGCCTGATCGCGTGCAACACGCTGGGCATTGCCCTTGAGGACGGCCGCAAAGGCGTCGCCGCCAATCCGAAGCGCGCCGCCAGCCTCTACCAGAAGGCGTGCGACGGCGGCTTGGCGCTCGGGTGCAAGAACCTGTGGTCGATGTACCGGAGCGGGGAGAAGATTCCCAAGGACCTCGAGCGCGCGCTCGCGCTTGAGGAGCAGGCCTGCGCGGCCGGAGAGGCCGACGGGTGCTTCGCCGCCTCCTTCCAGTACGGGCTTGCGATGGGCGTGCCCAAGGACATCAATCGCGCGAAGGCACTGCTGGCCAAGAGTTGCGAGCTCGGCCTCCAGAAGGCGTGCGAGGTGATCGACCGGCTGAAGGCGCCGCTCGCGAAACCCGCGAAGCCCTGACGAGCGCCGGTTGGGTAGTCGGATCATGTTGTGGGCCTAGCCCTTCTTTGGGGCTGCTCCTCGGTTCACCCGTATATGGCCGAACAGGCCATCCCGATGCGCGCGGGCCCCGGTTCGCCCTCGGGTTCGTGGGGCGAGCTGCTGGTCTCGTCTACGGTGCCTGGTATCGATGAGTCGTGGTCCATCTACGTGGCTGCATTCCCCGGAGCCACTCCGGTGAAATCGGACCATTTCAACTTGCAGTTGATGTCCGGACCCGTCGAGTCCGGGAGCCTCACGTCCGTCGACTGGGAGTGACCCGAGGCCACCGCGTACGGAGCGCCGGCTCGCCGCCGTGGAGGCGAAGGTCTTGCTGGGTTCAGGGCGGGCAGGAGCCGTAGGGCACCATCGACTCGACTGTCGCGTCGCTGCCCCTCGCCGTGACCGCGACCTTCCCGGTGGACGCTGAATCGCTTGAAAACGTCACCTCGACATCGAGCGATTGCACGCTGGTCTGAAACTGTTCGAATCCTTCGATGAGGCGGATGGATCCACCGTTCGGGAAACAGGCACCTTTGTTCCAGGTGACGCCGGCGGCCTTGAAGAAGGTATGGCCGCGTTCTCCCTGCGCGTTGATGTCGCCATCGAGGGTCATCGAGCTCGCGGCGTCCGTGAGGGCGATTCGCGACCCACCGACCATGACGAATGGATTGGCGGTCTGCAGGTTCCCGGAGATCACGTAGAACGCCGGCGTCGTGGTCGTCCGCAGGTTCAGGATCCCATCCAACCCTGTTCCATTCACGGCCGCCCCCATCAGGAAGAACCCTGCCCCGGTAACGTACGGGTCGATGGTGACGTTCACGGTGCCCGAAACCTGGGTTCCGGCCCCGAAGGCGCAGCCGGGGGCGGAGCCGAAGGCGATGGACACCTGCTGGGGTTGGGGCTGGGTAGCGCTGCCGCACCCGCCGAGGTTGGCGTTCGCCCGGCCCAGCACCAGGCCCGCGTTCTCGGCGGCGCTCTTGCTCGGGTCCAGCATCGACTGCAGGTCGAATATCCCGTTCGCCAGCGCCAACCCCTGCTGCAGGGACGACAGCGCGCGGCTGGCCTGCTCGAAGTGATCTCGCTCACTCCCGCTCAGGCCTCCTCCACACCCGCAGATCGCCAGCACGACCGCGAGGTACGGGAACCCGGAAGCTTTCATGGATGAAGGGCCCTCGGTGCGCTTCTATCACGCCGGGTGAAACGAACGTCACTAGGATGCGCCATTGGAGAGGAGCCCTCGCCCGTGAACGAGCTCGAACCCAGGAGATGCACCTGCCTCATCCTCACGCTGGCAGCGCTGATCGCCAGCGCCTCCGGGTGCGGCCAGCAGGGTCCTTTGGTCGAGAAACGGTTCGTGGCCAACGGCGCCTGGGCCGCGGACGGGAGCGCCGCGCTGCTGGTCGAGAGCCGCTACCAGACGCGGACCCCGGGGCGCCCCTACTTCTCGGACCAGGATTCGTTCGACTGGGAATTCGCATTCCTCCAGGCCGACCCGTCGTCGTTGCAGGGACGCACCGAGCTCGCGCATTTCCCGGACCCGCAGACCTACCCAGGGCCGGCCCGCCAGATCCAGTACTCACCGATCTACTGGGACCGCGCTGGGGGCAAGGTGCTGTCCGGCCACACGGTCTTCGATCTCCAGACCGGTTCCTCCACTGCGCTCTGGCTCCCCCGGAGCACGGCGCTGGCGCTGTTCGGAAGCATTCCTGGCGCCTCCCAGACCGAGCACCCGGAGGAGGGCTTCATCGACTCGTCCCTCCTCTCCCCCGACGGCACGAAGGTCGGGATCTACTACGAGCTGGTGGAGCCATCCCGGAGCACCCGCGCCATCGCCTTCTTCTCGGTGGATGGCACCTTCCTCGCCTCGACCGCCCTCCAGGCGGCGGACCGGCTCGATCCACCACCGGCCGGCGACGTCCCGGTGCGGGTGCATTTCCTGTGGACGAAGGACAGCACGGGCGCCGTGGTGATCCATATCGAGCGGGACGCCCAAGGGAACCTGCTCCCCGCCTCCCACGCGGATCGAATCGCGGCGGCGAACGCGGCCATCTCCCAGGTCACCATGGTCCCCGCGCGCGCCGTTCCGACCCGCGGCGGCCCCATCTCCGGCGACGGGAAATACCTCCTGCAGGTGAACGACGACGTCACCACCGGCCGGCTGCCGAACTGGATCGCGTTCGAGAACCTGACCGACGTGACGCTGGACGGCGTGGACTACATCTATTAGTGCTCCAGCTTCCAGGATCGCCGAATGACCCAGCCTGCCGCCAACACGTACTTCGACCTCTTCTGTGACATGAGCGCTCCCAAGGAGCGCTGGTACCTCGACGGGCCCTACGCCGCGTCCGGCGAGCTCCTGGGCGACGTCCTCACCAGCGGCCGCCCGTACGAGGGCGCGGTGCCGGTGATCTGCTCGGTGGCCGAGGCCGGGCCGGAGCTGGAGCTCACGATGACCGAGGAGGTCGTCCCGATCGTCAACGAGCGCGTGGCCGGGATCTTCAAGGCGCACGCCGGTCAGGACGCGCAGATCATTCCGGCGCGCGTGCAGGGATCGAATACCCAGCTCTTCGCCGTCAACGTGCTCGCATCCCCGGATTGCATCGACCAGGACAAGAAGGACCAGGGGCTCCAGATCGATCCCGCTCGCGCCGGGGGTCACGCCATCTTCAGGCCCAAGGGACGGGACGGGTCGGTGATCGTGGCCGGACCGCTGGCCGATGCGCTCCGTACCGCCGGCGTCCGCTGCCAGCTCACGCCCGTCTCCTGAACGCGCCTGCGTGCCCCCAGGCGATGGCCTGGCGAAGCTTCTCCGCCGTCATCCCCGGAATCGCCCCAGCGTGGCGGTGCTCTTCCGAGGACGTGACCGCCGACAGCAGCGTGTTGTCCGTGCAGACGCACACGCGCACGCCCGCCTCCAGCCAGCGCGGCAACGGATGCTCCGCCACGGATCCGACCACTCCGGTGTGCACGTTCGACGTGGGGCACGCCTCGATCGTCACCTGGCGCTCGCGGACGAGATCGACGACCGCCGGATCCTCCAGGAGCGTGGTGCCGTGACCGATCCGCTGCGCGCCAAGTAGCTCGATCGCATCCCGGATTTCGCGCGGCGGCCGACCCTCCCCCGCATGCACGGTGCGACCGACGCCCAGCTCGGCCGCGCGCCGGTACGCCGAGGCGTAGTCCTTCAACCCGAAGCTGTGGCCCGGCGTCGGCCCACCCGCCAGATCGATGCCCACCACGCCCGGCCGAGTCGCCGCGACGCGGACCAGCTCCTCCAGGACCGACGGCGGTTCTCCATACAGACCGCACAGGATGAGCCCCGCCCTCCCCGCCGCCCCCTCCAGCGCGGCATCCACGATGGCCCCGACGCTCGCGCCGCGGTGGAGCTGGGGCGCGAAGCGGATCTCCAGCGCGGTCACCCCATCCGCGACCGCGTCGTCGCACATCTCCGAGGCGACCTGGCGCACCGCCGCCGGCTCCTGGAGCAGCGACAACGTGAAGGCGAATTTCGACAGCGCCTCCGCCAGTCCCATGCCCGCCCGGAACGCCAGGTCCGCCGGCACCCGCACCCCGGCGCGCCCGGCGAGCTCCTCGATGGTCTCCGGACGCAAAGAGCCGTCCAGGTGTCGATGCAGGTCCGCGAGTGGCTCTGCCATGACGCTTCACAGGATACGCCCGGAGCTGCCGCAATCGCGCATACCCCCCTTGCATCCGCGAGCGTTCCGCGCCGGCCTCCCTCGGTGGCATTCAGGGGCGCATGGATGCTCCCGCTCCCGCTTCCACTTCCGTCGACCTCGAGCTGATCCGCTCCGCCCGCGCGCGGATCGCCCCCTTCATCCGCCACACCCCGCTGGAGCCCTCCCCCGCCCTCGAGGAGCGGTGGGGGACTCGCGTGTCGCTCAAGCTCGAGTGCCTCCAGGTCACCGGCAGCTTCAAGCCCCGCCTCTCCTTCAACAAGCTCCTCACCTCCACTCCCGAAGCCCTCGCCCGCGGCGCCGTCGCCTCCTCCGCCGGCGGCCACGGAATCGGCCTGGCGTACGCCGCGCGCGCTCTCGGAATCACCGCCGACCTCTTCCTTCCTCGCCACGCCGATGCTCGCAAGCTCCAGGTGATGAAGCGCCTCGGCGCGACGATCCACCTCCACGACGACATGAAGCAGGCCCGCGACGCCGCCATCCGGTTCGCGGCCGCCGAAGGCAAGCTCCTCGTCCCGCCCTACAACGACCCGCAAGTCATCGCTGCCGGTGGGACGGTCGGCCTGGAGATCCGCGAGGACGCGCCGGACGCCGACCTCGTCATCGCCGGTGTCGGCGGCGGTGGCCTGGTCTCCGGGATCGGCATCGCGCTCCACCCCGGCGCCCGGGTCTGGGGCGTGCAGCCGGAGAACGGCCCGGTGCTCGCGCGCTGGCTGGACGCCGGCAAGCCCGTGCCCGTCGACACCCGCCCGTCCATCGCCGACGGCCTGGGCGCCATGCCCGAGGAGGACACCCTCACCTTCCCGCTCATGCGCCGCCACGTGGAGCGGATGCTCCTGGTCTCCGACGAGGAGATCCGCGCCGCCATGACCTGGCTCCTCCAGGAGCACCAGCTCGTCGTCGAGCCCTCCGGCGCCGCCCCCATCGCCGCCCTGCTCCGCGAACCGCCGCGGGGCGCCAGGCACGTCGTCGCCGTCATCACCGGGCGCAACATCGCCGCGCCCCGCTACCTCAACCTCGTCACCACTCCGGAGGTCCACCCGTCATGAAAGCCATCCTCGTCGAATCCACCGGCGGTCCCGAGCAGCTCCAGGTCCGCGATATCCCCGCCCCCACGCTCGCTGCCGGCGAGCTACTGGTGCGCGTCCACGCCGTCACCGTGAACCACGCGGATCTCATGATGCGTTCCGGCACCTACCACACGCCCGTCTCCCTCCCCTGGGTGCCCGGGCTCGGCGGCGCCGGCGTCGTCGAAGCCGTGGGCCCCGGGGTCACCGGCTTCGCGCCGGGAGACGCGGTCGCCCTTGGCATGGACAACTCCCGCTCCTACGCCGAGCTGGCCCGGGTCCCCGCCGCGATGGCCGTCCGCATCCCGAAAGGCGCCGGCTTCGCCGAAGCCTCCGCCATCCCGATCAACGGCCTCACCGCCGCCTGGTGCGTCCGCCGCCTGGCCCAGGTCGCCGCGGGCGAGCGCGTCCTCATCCTCGGCGGCTCCGGCGCCGTGGGCCACATCGCCGTCCAGATCGCCCGCGCCGCCGGCGCCCACGTGATCGCCACCGCCTCGCCCGCCAAGCGCGAGTGGATCCACCAGCTCGGTGCCGAGCACGTCATCGACCACTCCCCCGCCGACCTCCCCGCCCGCGTGCGCGAGCTCACCGCCGGCCGCGGTGTGGACGTGGCCATCGACGGCATCGGCGGTCCCTCTTTCGCCGCCGCCCTCCGCAGCCTCGGCTACGGCGGCCGCTGCGTCGCCCTCGCCAACGCGACGCTCGAGGACACGGTGATGAACACCCGCGACTTCTACCCGAAGAACGCCGTCATCCACGGCTTCCAGATCCGCCAGCGGATGGCCCACGGCTGGGACTTCCGCCCCGACACCGGCGAGCTGCTCGGGATGGTCGCGGCCGGCGCCCTGCAGGTCCACATCGGCCGGCGCCACGCCCTCTCCGAGGCTCCCCTCGCCCACCGCGCCATCGAGGAGCGGGCCGCCACCGGCCACGTCGTCCTCGAACCCCAGCGCTGACTCACAGCCTCGGCGCCGCCGCCTCGAACGCGCCCGCCACGAACTCCATCGCCGCCCGCACGCGCGGGGTCCGCTGCAGGTCGACGTGCACGGCCAGCCACATCTCGCGGGTGGGCACCTCGGACGGATCGCACAGCCGCACCAGGTCCGGCTCCGGGTCCGCCAGGTAGCAAGGCAGCACGGTGAGCCCGATCCCCGACCGCACCGCCGCCATCATCGAAGCCCGGCTGTTGCTCCGGAACGGGACCCGCGCGCCGTCCGCCATCCGGTCCAGCCACTGCTTCTCGGCGGTCTGGGCCAGCGAGTCGTCGTACCCGAGCACCGTGTGCCGCCGGAGCTCGTCCAGCCGGGGCCGCCCCCGCTGCGCCACGTACGCGCGCGACGCGTACAGCGCGAACCGCAGCGTGGCCAGCTTCCGCGCCGCCAGCGCCTCCTCCCGCGGCCGGAACATCCGCACCGCCACGTCCGCCTCCCGCCGCGACAGGTTCAAGCTCTGGGTCGCCACCGCCAGCTCCAGCCGGAGCTGCGGATACTCCTTCGCCAAAGACGGCAGGTGCGGCGCCAGGATGTGCGTGGCGATGGTCTCCGGCGCGGTCACCCGAACCGACCCGCTCAGCCGCGCGTCGGCGCCGTCCAGCCGCCGCTCCAGCCCCTCCGCCGCCTCGGCGACCTGCCGCGCCGCCTCCGCCGCCAGCATCCCCGCCGCGGTCAGCTTCATCCCCTGCGGCGTGCGCTCCACCAGCCGCGCCCGCACCGACTTCTGGAGCGCCGACAGGCGCCGGCTCACGGTCGCCTGGTCCACGCGCAGCTTCCTCGCCGCCGCGCTCACCGAGCCGGTCTCGTGCACCGCCAGCAGGAACCGGAGGTCGTTCCAGTCCATGCCGCCATGGTCGCACGGCAGCGCCCGGGGCGTACCGGTCGATCTTCCTTCCCATCAATTAGCCTTCGCGCTAAATTAAGCCGCCGATGACGGAGGAGGACGACGACGCCAGCGACACCTACGAGGCGGTCTTCACCGCCCTCGCCCACCCCGTCCGGAGGCGCATCCTGCTCACCCTGAACTTCGAGGGTGGGGAGATGACCGCCGGGGCCATCGCCGCGATGTTCAAGCACGCCTGGCCCACCACCACCCGCCACCTCGGGGTGCTGGTCTCGGCGGGGCTACTTCATCCGGAGAAGCGGGGGCGAACGCGGATATACCGGCTGGAGCGGAAGCGGCTGGCGCTGGCCCGTGACTGGCTGGACTGGTTTCAGAAGGACCCGAACGGAACGACCGAGGGAGGCACGCGATGGCAGCGAAGGCGAAGCCGGTGAGGCAGAAGACCATGAAGATGAAGGCCGTGGTCGACGTCCCCGTCTTCTTCCGCCTCAACATCGAGGTAGGGAACCTGGACCAGGCGGCGAGGTTCTACGGGGCGCTGCTGGGGCTGGAAGGGCGGGTGCAGGCGGGTTCGCGCTGCTACTTCGACTGTGGCGGGGTGACGCTCCAGGTCCTGGACGTCTCCTCCTCCAGCGAGCCCCACACCGCGGCGAGCGCGCTCTACTTCCAGGTCCAGGACCTGGACGCGGCCTTCGCGCGGGCGAAGGCGCTGCGCTGCCTCTCCAAGGAGCTCGTCCACGGCGAGCCGGGCGGCGAGGTGCGCGTCCGCCCCTGGGGCGAGCGCTCCTTCTACGTCGAAGACCCCTGGGGCAACCCGCTCTGCTTCGTGGAGAGCGGCACCATCTACCCGGGCTGACCGCGGCCACGGCGGCCTCCGGCCGCACGCCAGGTTGGCCCTTTCGCCCCGGAGCGCCCTCCTCTAGGGTGCGCCGCCATGATTCGCGTAGCCGTCATCGGCGCGGGCCAGTGGGGCCCGAACCTGATCCGCAACTTCGCCACCGGGGAGCGGTCCGAGGTGGCGTGGGTGGTGGACCGGGACCCCGCGCGCCTGGCGCAGGTCTCCCAGCGCTTCCCCTCCATCCAGGTCGCGCCGGAGGCGGACCCGGCGCTGAGCGACCCGAAGGTGGACGCGGTGGTGATCGCCACGCCGAGCTCCACCCACCACGCGCTCGGCCGCGCCGCGCTCGCCGCCGGCAAGCACGTGCTGGTGGAGAAGCCCATCGCCACCACCTCCGCGCACGCCGAGGAGCTCTGCGCGCTGGCGGAGCAGAAGCAGCGCGTGCTGGTGGTGGGCCACGTCTTCCTGCACAACACGGCGGTGCAGCGCGTGAAGGCGTACCTCAACGAGGGGCACCTGGGGCGCGTCCACTACATCTCCATGGTGCGCACCAACCTGGGGCCGATCCGCGGGGACGTGGACGCCGCCTGGGACCTCGCCGCGCACGACCTCTCGGTGGCCAACCACTGGCTCTCGGCGGAGCCCCTCTCCGTCAACGCGGTGGGCGGCGCCTGGATCAACCCCGGCCTGGCCGACGCGGTCTTCCTCACCTTCCGCTACCCGAACGACGTGCTGCTCAACGTCCACGCGAGCTGGCTGAACCCGCGCAAGGACCGGATGGTCACCGTGGTGGGCGATCGGCGGATGTTGACCTTCGACGACATGGCCTCGCTGGAGCCGCTGCGCATCTACGACAAGCACGTGACGGACGAGCGCCGGCAGTCGTACGTGGACACCTACGCCAGCTTCCGCAACCAGGTCCGCGAGGGCGACATCCTGATCCCCAAGGTGTCGGTGGGCGAACCGCTCCGCGCCGAGTGCGAGCACTTCCTGGACTGCATCTCCAAGGGGACCCCGCCCATCGGCGGCGGGCGCGAGGCGGCGGCGGTGGTGCGGGCCCTGGAGGCGGTGAGTCGATCCATGAAGAACGGCGGTCGCGAGGAGGCGGTGCTTCGATGAGCGGCGCAGGCGCAGGCGCGGGAATCCCCCTGGTGGACCTCCCGGCGCAGCACCGTCAGGTGGCGGACGAGGTGCGGGCCGGGCTGGAGAAGATCCTCTCCACCGGTTCGTTCATCCTGGGCAAGGAGGTGCAGGAGTTCGAGGAGGCCTTCGCCCGCTTCAGCGGCGTCCCCCACTGCATCGGGGTGGCCAACGGCACCGACGCCATCGAGCTGGTGCTGCGCGCGGCCGGCGTCGGCCCGGGCGACGAGGTCATCATCCCCGCCAACACCTTCATCGCCACCGCGCTGGCGGTCTCGCGCGCCGGCGCTACGCCGGTGCTGGTGGACGTGGACCCGCGCTACCAGCTCATCGACCCGGCCAGGGCAGCCGCCCGCCGCACCCCGAAGACGAAGGCGGCGATCGCGGTGCACCTGTTCGGGCAGCTCGCGCCGATGGAGGCCCTGCAGCAGGCCCTCCCCGGCCTCCCGCTGATCGAGGACGCCGCCCAGGCGCAGGGCGCGAAGCGGAACGGCGCGGGCATCGGCGCGGTCGGGATCGCCGCGCCCACCAGCTTCTACCCGAGCAAGAACCTGGGCGCGGCCGGGGACGCGGGCGCGGTGCTCACCCGCGACGACGGCCTGGCGAAGCGGATCCGCGCGCTGCGCAACTACGGCAGCGACGTGAAGTACTACCACCCGGAGCTGGGCTTCAATTCGCGGCTGGACTCGATGCAGGCGGTGGTGCTGAGCGCCAAGCTGAAGCACCTGGCGGCGTGGAACGAGTCGCGGCGGCAGGCGGCGCGCCGCTACGACGAGCTGTTCCGCGGCGTCCCCGGCCTGGCGCTCCCGGAGACCATGGCCGGCAACGAGCCCATCCACTATCTCTACGTCGTCCGGCTCGCCCGGCGCGACGCGGTGCTCAAGAAGCTCCAGGAGGCGGGCGTCGGCGCGGGCGTCCACTACCCGGTCCCCATCCACCTCCAGGGCGCGTACCGGAATCTCGGCCACCAGGAAGGCGACTTCCCGGAGACCGAGCGCGCCGCGAAGGAGATCCTCTCCCTCCCCATGTACGCGGAGATCACCCCGGAGCAGCAGATGCGCGTGGCGGATGCGCTCCGGGCCGCGATGGCCGGCTGATGCTGGACGGGCGGAAGATCGCCGTCATCGCCCCCTGCCTCAACGAGGAGGTGAAGATCGCCCGCGTGGTGGAGCGCGTCCGGGCGATGCGCCGGCCCATCGCCGACGACCTGCTGGTGATCGACGACGGGTCGACCGACGGCTCGGCGGCGGCGGCGGAGTCCCGCGGCGCCACGGTGATCCGCCTGGGCCGGGTGATGGGCGTGGGGGCCGCGCTGCGCCGCGGGTTCCAGGAGGCGCGCGCGCGGGGCGCGGAGCTCATCGTGGTGATCGCGGGCAACGACAAGGACGAGCCGGAGGAGATCCCGGACCTGGTGGAGCCCATCGCCCGCGGCGAGGCGGACTTCGTGCAGGGCAGCCGCTTCCTCAAGGCGCAGAGCTTCGGAGACATGCCGCGCTACCGGCGGATCGCCACCCGCATCCACCCGCTGCTCTTCTCCGCCTGCGTCGGCCGCCGCATCACCGAGAGCACCAACGGCTTCCGCGCCTTCCGCGCCACGCTGCTGGACGACCCGCGGATCAAGCTCGACCAGGCGTGGCTGGACGAGTACGAGCTCGAGCCGTACCTGCTCTACAAGGCGATCACGTTGGGGTACCGCACCGCCGAGGTGCCCTGCACCAAGCACTACCCGCCCCGGAAGCTGGGCTACACGAAGATGAAGCCGATCAGCGGCTGGTGGTCGATCCTGCGGCCGCTCGTCTTGCTGAGGCTCGGCCTCCGGTCTTGACGTCTTCCGAGAGCGCCTTCCCCTTCAGCACCCACTTCGTCCCGCACGAGGCGCAGGTCGCCTTCCCGCCCTTCAGCGCCAGCTTCGGCCCGCACCGGCACACCCACCCGCGCGCGCGCGCCGGGTTGCCGAACACCAGCGCGTGCGCCGGCACGTCCTTCGTCACCACCGACCCCGCGCCCACCATCGCGTAGCGGCCGATGGTCACCCCGGCCACGATGGTGACGTTGGCGCCGAGCGTGGCGCCCTCCTCCAGCGTGGTCTGGATCAGCCACGACTCCTTGGGCCGCTTCCACGACCGCGGGAAGAGGTCGTTGGTGAAGGTGGCGTTGGGCCCGAGGAAGCAGCGGTCGCCCACCCGCACCGCCTCCCAGACCTGGACGCCGTTCTTGATCGTCACCTCGTCGCCGACCTTCGCGCCGGCCTCGATGAACACCGACTCCCCGAGGTTGCACCCCGCCCCGACCTCCGCGCCGGCCATCACGTGCGCCTGCGCCCAGACGCGCGTGCCGGCGCCGACGCGGGCGCCCTCGTCCACGGTCCCCTTCGGGTGCACGAAGTACGGCTTCTGCGGGTCGGACGCTCCTGGCTCGCTCACAGGAGCGAGTCTAGGCAGCTACAGCGCGTCCGGGTTGACGAACTCCAGCGGCGCGAAGAAGTCGCTCATCCCCTGGTAGAAGACGTTGAAGTCCCGGCGCGGCCAATCGCTCTTCGGATTGGTGAGGTCGGACTCCTTGAGCCAGGTGGTGCGGCCGGACCACGGGTCCGAGACGAGGAACTCGCGCTGGCCCTCCTGGCTCCGGACGTCGGTGAGCATCATGAAGTGCCCGCCGTCCTGCCCAGGGGTCGAGAGCCGGATCGGCAGGTCGATGCCCGACGCCAGCGCCTTGTCCATCCGGTCCAGCATCGGCGCGTCCAGGAACCGGCCGGCCGGGAAGTTCCGGTAGTCGGCGTGGGTGACGCCGGAGGCCAGGTCGCGGAGCGCGTGGGCCACCAGCATGAACTGCTCGCGGGGCCGGTCGCCGCGCATCGCCTGCAGCTCGAAGTCGGTGGGGTGGTTGCCGTTCGTGTCGCGCACCGCCGCCAGCGCCGCGTCCCGGTCCTTCTGCTCGGTCTCGGTCAGCGTCCCGCCCTGGGCGTCCTTGCGGAGCGCCGCCGCCTGGTCCTTGGTGATCGTCCCCGCCTCGACCACCTGGTCCAGCTTCTCGTCCATCACCTTGCGGGACTGCTGGCCCACGCGGGAGACGGCCTGTCCGGAGAGGTGCTCGACGCCGGGGGGCAGCTTGCCCTCTTCCTGGAAGGTCTTCAGCTGCTCGGGGGTGAGCTGCACGTCGGGGCTGGCGTCGCTGAAGAAGCGGTCCGCCTCCAGGAGCCGCTTCTCCAGCCCGGACGCGCCGGCGTTCGGGTCGGCGTTCTGCAGGCCGTCCGAGGTGAGCATCAGCGCGAACACCGGGTCGGTCTCGCCGCGGACCATGGCCGCCACCGCGGGCGCGCAGGAGGTGGTGAAGCGCTGCGCGTACCCGTCGTTGTCCGCCTTCTGGTCGTTGGTGACGGTGGAGTCCAGCGGGTTGGCGTTCGAACTGTTCGCCTGGTCGTCGATATCGATGACCGACGTCCCCTGGATGATCGAGTCGCGACTCTGGCCGCGGATGGCTCCCGCGAACCACTCCAGCTCGCCCAGGGCCTGGTCCTGGGCCGGGCCGGCGTCGCCCAGCGCGCCGGAGCGGGCGGCCACCGCCTTGAGGATCAGCGCGCGCTCGGTGTCGGGGTTGGCGCCCTCCGGGATGTTCCCGTCCGCGCCCTTCCCGGCCTGGTCCAGTAGCGAGGCCACGCGGTCGTACGCAGCCTGCGGCATCCCGGCCAGGGCCTGGGCGGCGTCCATCGCCTGGCGGCGGCCCATCACGCCTTCCTGCCCGTTGATCGACGCCGTCCTCGGGGTCGCCACCCCGCTCACCAGCGCGTCCATGACGGGCGGGGTGAGCCGCTGCCCGGCCTTCTCGTCCTGGGTGGCGTACTTCTGGAGCGACTCGCGGGTGGCCTTGGCGCGGTCCGCGTTGATGGTCGAGGAGAACGACCACTTCGGGGCCGTCACGGGCGGCTGCGTCTCGCCGCCCGCGGGCTGAGTGGTAGTGGTGGTGGTCGTCGTCGTGGGAGGCGTCGTCGCCGGCGCCGTTTCGAAGGTCGAGGTTTCGTTCGGGCCCGCGGTGCCGGCGGTGGCCGTGTTGCCCCCATTCGGAGGCGTCGCGGCGGTCTGGCCCGTCTGTGCAGTCTGGCCCGTCTGCGCAGGCTGGGAAGCCGCGCCGGTCGTCGACGGCGACTGCGTCGAGGTCGTCTGGGGCGGCGGATTGGTGCTTCGGACGCCTGGGAGCATGGAAAACCTGCGAAACGTCAGGGAGAGCCCACTTCTATGCCGGCATTCTCCGCCAGGAACAGAGCCAAGTTTCCTGACATCTTAGAGCCTTGGACCCATCTGATTTTACTCAGCTTTTCGACTACGGTGCGACCCCCATGAGACGAGCGATCCTGATCGGTGCCGGGTTGGTGGTGGCCGCCCTGGCCGGCGCGGGCCTGGTCCTGCCCAGGAAGGTGGCCTCGGAGCGGTCGCTGACCATCGCCGCCACCCCGGAGCTGATCTACCCGGACGTGGCCATGTTGCGCGCCTGGCCCGAGT
>DATBSS010000380.1:0-14582 GCA_036559665.1 Myxococcaceae bacterium | reverse complement strand
TCTCGTAGGGCCCGAGGTACCACAGCTCCACCGGCAGCGTGCAGCCGAGGTGCCGCAGCATCTTCAGGCAGACCCAGGCGCAGGTGAAGTAGCGGCGCCCGCCGGCGCAGATGACGATCCCCCGCCCCGAGTACCGCCCCTCCGGGTAGCTCGGGGCGGCCTGGATGGCCTCGCGGGCCAGCGCGCGGTAGCGCTCGATCTCCGGACCTACGCTCATCAGGCCCGGCCGAGTCTAACGTGGACGCCGCGGCGGGGCGCCACCTCCGAGCGTCAGGGCGTGAACCTGCTCAGGTCCGAGGTGGGGGCCTGGCTCTGCAGGGAGGTCACCACCACCGCGAAGGGCTGGTTCTGGAGGGGGGCCGTCATGGAGTACGAGGTCACCACGATGCTCCACGCCCCACCCGGCGGGACCGGCAGCACGATCTTCTCGGTGGTGTTGACCCGGTCCGCGTTTCCACCCAGCTGCGTCACGCCGCCCACGATGTTGCCCGGGCCGCCCCGGTAGACGGTGCCGCCGTCCTGCAGGGTGAGGTCCAGGTCGTTCACCAGCGCCCCGGCGTAGAGGGCGTCCGGTGGGTCGTACCAGGTCAGCGTGATGGCGACCGGCTGGCCGGGGGTGAATTGCACGCCGTCGAAGATCACCATCCGGTTCGGGCCGACGAACTGGAACGAGCCACCCGGCGCGTACAGGGAGTCGTACCAGGCCACGGTTCCGCCGCCGGCGGTGCCCGTGAGAGACCGCTGGAGGTTGACCTCGCCCCACCCCTGGTTGTTGTCGGGCGCGTTCGGGTAGAGCGAGGCGGCGCCGTTGATCAACATGGCCTTGATCAGCATGCCGGAGGGACCGCGGACGGGAGGCTTCCTCACGAATTCCCTCGCGAACGCCTGGCGGAGCAGGAGCGCCATCCCGGAGACCACGGGCGCGGAGAAGGAGGTCCCGGTGGAATATTCGTAGAGGGGCTGGCCCGTGTACTCCACGTCCGTGCCGCTGGGGCAGTCTCCGTTGGCCAGCGTCGCCTGGGAGCACACGACGGCGATGCTCGCGCCCGGTGCGCACACGTCGGGCTTGAGCTGCCCGGTGACCGCGGGGCCACGTGAGCTGGTGGGCTCGATCTGGTCGGTGGGCGTGGCGTCCAGGTTGTTCGGCGCCCCCCGGGATGGCTTCTCGTTGCCGGCGTTCCCTACCGCGAGCGAGCTCTTGGCGGTGCTCAACGTGCCGATGGTGTTGGCGTTCGGCCCTTCGTTCCCGGCCGCGGTGACGATCAGCATCTCCGGGTGGCCGTAGGCGAACTGGTCCAGCGCCCCCGAGCCCTGCTGCGTGTACTGGTTATTCACCCCAACCAGGTTCGGCCAGTTCCCCGTGGCCGGGTCCCAGCTGTCGTTGTGGACGCGCGCCCCGGCGTCGTAGGCGTTCCCCAGCGCCAGCGGCAGGTCGATGAAGCCCGGGGTGCCGCCGTCCGCGTCGGCGAGCGTGGACCGTATGACGGCGGTGGCCCCCGGGGCCACGCCGAGGAGGAGCCCCCCTCCGGAGCTGGTGCCGTTGCCGACGGCGATGTCCAGGACCTGGGTGCCGTGAGAGGCCGGGGTCCCGTCGTACACGCGGTCCTGCCAGCCGACAGGCTGGTACCGGTTGCTCCATCCGACGACGTCCCCCTGCACGCGGGCGCGCAGGTCGAGGACGAGCGTGTTGGGGTCGCCGGTGTCCCCGCCGCTGTCGTAGACGCCCAGGATCTGCCCGGTCCCATCCAGGCCCTGGTAGCTCGCCCACGGAGGCGCCGCCGTGGTGCGCACGCCCACCAGGACGGGCGCCACGTTCAGCAGGAACCTGGCCATCGTGGCCGGCTCGACGTTGTGGACCTCCGGGAGCGCGGCCAGCGCCGGCAGCTTCCCGGCCGGGATGGAGACCCGGAGCGCCTGACCGGCCTGGCCGGCCCGGGTCGCCCGGCCGCCAAGGCGGGCGATCTGCTTGGCGGTGCCCTCCGGGTCGGAGAGCACGGACACCACCAACTCCAGCTGCTTGGTGGATGCGGCGGCCGCGCGCAGGGACCCGGAGAGCTTGTGGCCCGGCTCGAACGGGCCGGCGAAGCGGACCCCGGGCATCGCCTTGAGCTTGAGGGTGGGGACGCCGCCGACCAGCATCGCATGCTCGACCACCGGGCCAATGACGCGCCCGCCGGCGGCGCGGATGGCCTTCTCCACCTTCCGCTCCTCTCCCGGCACGTACTGCACGATGGAGTAGCGGGTGCCGCTGGTGGAGCGGTACTCGCCCCGGAGCGGCGCCGGGCCGGCCACCGGGTCGAAGGCGGCCATGTCGCGGATGTGCAGGCGGGCGGGCGCCGGCGGCGTCGCGGGGGCGGCGCCCAGCGCCAAGAGCAAGGGAAGAACCAGCACCTGAGCCTCCATGCGACCGGTTGGAAGAAGCGGGGGAACCTATGGGGACACGGAAGCGACCGGCAACGGTATTCCTCCCCAACCAGGGTTCAGCGGGTGGCCGCTTTCCCGCGCACGTAGTGCTCGAAGATGGAGTCCAGGGATTCGAACCGCTCCCGGCTGACCAGGTGGAGCGGGATCTCCACCTGGAAGGTTTCGCACAGCCGCATCGTCAGCTCGGCGATCGCCATCGACGCCAGCGTCCCGCCGGAGACCAGGTGCTGCCAATCCGGTTCGCCGCGCCCGGTGGTCACCGCCCGGACGAGGTCGTGGGCCAGTTGGTCGAAATGGAGCCGGGTGCCGTCCCAGAGGGAGGGCGCCGGAGGCAGCGGCTCCCAGTCAATGGGGCCAAGCGCGCCCTCCAGCAGGCGGACGTAGTAGTCGACGTGCTTCCGGTGCAGGTGGTTGGAATCGGAGCGCAGGGAGTTGTCCATGTAGCCGTCCGGCCCGATGAGCGGCGTACAGATGTCGAGGAAGACGAACCCCTCCTCGCGGCACATGTCTCCCATCCGGCGGTAGTAGATCGCCTGGTACCGGTAGCGCTCCTCGCCAGTGCCCAGCGTCCGCCAGGTGGGATCGAAGTGGTCGAAGGTCAGCCACTGGGTGGGGATGTCCGTCATGAAGGCCAGCGTCCCCGGCCACGCCGCGCGGACGCGTTGGAGGCACGCGCGGAACCCGGCCACCGACGCCTCGATCGCCTGGAGGGGGTCCGGAGCGGCCGGCAGGATGGTGCGGCATTCGAGCTCGCCGCCCTGCAGGATGATGACGTCCCCGGGGGAGATCATCCGGGCGATCTCGGCCATTCGGGGGGCGTGCTCGTGGACGGTGGACCCGACGTGCGCCCCTATCCAGATCGGCCGGATGCCGCGAAACCCGGTGAGGGTCAGGCAGTGGCTGTTGCCCCAGACGTGGACGAGGCGCGACTGCGACGCGCGGTAGGCCTCCAGGTTCGCGCCCCGGGCGATCTTCCCGCTGGAGGTCTTCTTGAGCCACATCCGCGGCACGGGGATGACGGACGCGTCGGCGTCCACCAGCACCTCCAGTTGGCGCTTGAGCCGGGTGCTGACCAGGGCGCGCTGCTCCAGGCCCAGGAAGTCGTGCGGTTCGAACAGGAGGAAGACCTCCTCCGTGCCGGTGCGCGGATCCGGGTCTCCCACCGCGACCGTCCGGCCCAGGTGGACCTCCGGGTCGGTGGAGGCGACCTGCTCCAGGTCCTGCGGGAAGAGGTTCCTCCCGTGGTGGATGATGAGGTCCTTCTTCCGGCCGCAGCAGTACAGCTCGCCCTGGTGGACGAAGCCGAGATCGCCCGTGGGGAGCCAGCCGGCCGCGCCCCGCAACCGGGGCTGTTCGTAATACCCCGGCACCGTCGCCGGTCCGCGGATCAGGATCTCCCCGATGTTCTTCCCCCGCTCCACCTCCAGGCAGACCTCCACGTCGGGGATGAGGGGCCCGCAGCTCCAGACCTCCTGCTCTTGAGGGGCGGGTTGGCCCGGCTCCGCCGGCGCGGCCAACTCCCGCCGGCCGTGGACCTCCACCAGCCCCTCCTGGTACCTCGCGCGGTCCAGGACGAGCGCGTGCGGCGGCCGGCCCGGGGGGACCTGGGTGACGGCGAAGACGTTCTCGGCCAGGCCGTAGGAGACGGTCAGCTGCGAGGGCTTGACGCCGTGGCGGTGGGTGAACGCCTGGAACGCCTCGCGCGACACCGGTTCGCCGGCGCTCACGAACGCGCGCACCGAGCCGAGGTCGTAGTCACCGGAGACCCTGGAGAGCAGGGCGTACGCGAAGTTCGGAAGCCAGCACAGGGTCGAACGCTCCCGCTGGATGACGTCGAGGAGCAGGGAAGGGTTGGACGCCCAGTCGAAGGTGTCGATCAACGCCAGCGGGACGCCGGCGAGGAGCGGGAGCACGAACCCCGTGATGAGCCCCATGTCGTGGTACAGCGGCAGCCAGCTGGCGATCCGGTCTCGGGAAGGATCCAGCTGGATGGCCCGCGCGTAGCCGTCCAGCTGGACCTGGAGCTGGCGAGCGGTGATGGCGACGGCCTTCTGCAGCCCGGTGGAGCCGGAGCTGCACTGCAGGAAGAGGGGCTCGTCCGGGCCGCGCTGGGCCGCGATCGGAGGGACCTCTCCCTGGGGGAGGCGCTCCGGCGTCAGGAGCAGGGCCTCGTGGACGGGGTCTCCCGGCAGCCCCACGAAGACGCGGTTCTTGAGGCGGCCCTGGTAGTTCCAGAGCTTGGCCTGGTAGTCCTCGAGCCTGATCTTGTGGTTGGGGTAGGAGATGAACGTGGGCAGCTTCCCTGCCCGGATGGCGCCGATCCAGGCCGCCATCATCGAGGGGTGCATGTGGCCGAAGATCGGGATCGCCCGGTCGGGCACCCCCTGGAGGAGCGCGGCCCAGGCGCGAACCCCGGACTCGAACTGGCGCCCCGACACCCGTTCGCCGCGGAGCGAGAAGACCGCGGGCGAATCGAAGGAGGACTCCCCGAGGAGCCTGGTGATTTCCATGGGTGGATGGGGGCGCGGTGCCGCTCACGCGGCCCGGGTCAATGGTGCGTGAGCAACCCGGCCTTCCCTGGCTGGGGTGGCGTCTGACTCCTGAACGGCATCACCGCCAGCGCGAAGTACTGGGGAGTGTCCGGGTCGG
Organism: Myxococcaceae bacterium; assembly: GCA_036559665.1. Classification (GTDB taxonomy): domain Bacteria; phylum Myxococcota; class Myxococcia; order Myxococcales; family Myxococcaceae; genus DASRBA01. Next base: position 9,509 of record DATBSS010000380.1, on the reverse strand, counting down.
CGGTGTACGCCGTCACGGTGATGGTCCATCGTCCGGCGGGCGCGGCGGCCAGGACGATCTTCTCCGTGTTGTTGTTGTGGTCCGCCGCACCGCCGGCCACGGTCACGCCGTTGGTCATGCTGGGCACGCCGCCCTTGTACGTGGTGGTACCGTCGGTGATCGTGAGGTCCAGGTCGTTCACCAGCGCCCCGGAGAAGGACGCGTCCACCCAGTCGTACCAGGTGAGGGTGATGGCCAGGGGCTGGCCCACGGTGAAATCAACACCCTCGAACTCCACGGCCTGGTCCGGGTAGAGGAACGCGAACCGCGCGCCGGGCGCGTGGAACGAGTCGTACCAGGCCAGCCTCCCCGCGCCGGCTTGACCCGAGAGCGAACGCTGGAGGTTGATCCCGCCCCAGCCCTGGAAGTTGCCGGGCACGTACGGAAAGAGCTGGCTGGCGCCATTGACGAGCACCGCCTTCACCAGCATCCCGGAGGGGGTGATCTGGTCGCGGGAGAACCACTGGCGGATCAGGAGGCCGGCGCCCGAGGCCTGAGGCGCGGAGAACGACGTGCCGGTCTGGTAGGCGTAGCCGGGCTGGTTCCGGTACGGCGGCGAGCCCTGGTCCGGGCACTCGCCCGCGGCCATGGTGTTCTGCGAGCAGGCCGCGGCGATCGACGCTCCGGGGGCGCAGACGTCCGGCTTGAGCCGGGGCGCGCTCGCCGGCGGCACCGGACCTCCCGAGCTGGAGGGCGCCATCTGGTTGGGTACTACCCCTCCGGAGCCGTACCCCGGTACCTGGCCCGTGGGCGGGTTCCCGTTCCCGGAGTTGCCCACCGCCAGCGAGTTCTTGCTGCAGCTCAGCGTCCCCACCACCCGGGACCCACCGTCCCGGGTCCCGTAGTTGCCGGCCGAGGTGACGATCAACATGTCCGGGTTGGTCTGGGCGAACAGGTCGATCGCCGCCGAACCCTGGACCGAGTACTGGTCGAGGACCGGGGCGAGGTTCGGGGAGTTGCCGGTGGCTGGGACCCAGCTGTTGTTGTGGACGCGCGCGCCGTAATCCCACGCGTCGTCCAGGGCCTGGGTGATGTTGAGGAAGCCCGGCGTGCCGCCGTCGGCGTCGGCCCGGAACGGCCGGATGAGCCCGGTGGCGGCGGGGGCGATGCCCTTGAGCACCCCGCCGTCCGAACCGGAGCCGTTCCCCATCGCCACGTCGAGCACGCGGGTGCCGTGCGTGCTGGGGCCCAGGGTATAGGTGGCGTCCTGCCACCCCGCGGCCACCCAGCGGTTCGTCCAGTGGTCGGTGTCGCCCTCGAGCCGGCCCCGCAGGTCGGGGATCAGCGTGCCCGGGTCCCCGGTGTCGCCGCCGGTGTCGTAGACCCCCAGGATCTGCCCCGCCCCGTCCAGCCCGTCGTAGTTGAGGCCCCCCGGGGCGGCCCGCACGCCGATGCGCACCGGCGCCTCGTCCAGCTCGGGCAGCGGCATCATCGCCGGCTCCACCGCGCGCACCTCGGGGAGCGCCGCCAGTTGCGGCAGCAGCGCGGCCGGGAGGGAGACGCGGAGCATCTCGGGGGCGCTGGTCTGCGCCGCCTGGGCCCGCTTGCCGAGCGCGGCGATCGCCTTCGCCGTCTGCGCAGGCTGGGAGAACACCACCACGACCAGCTCCACGCGCTGGGGGCCCCGGAGCGCTCGCAGGTCGGCGGAGAGCTTGTAGGCGGGCTCGTAGGGACCCGCGAAGCGCACCTGCGGGAGCGTCTTGAGCTTGTCCAGCGGCACGCCGCCCACCAGCAGCGCATCCCGCACCACCCGCCCGACCACGCGGCCCCCCGCGGCGCGGACGGCGGCGGCCACCTTCGGGCCCGCCCCCTTCTCGTGCTGCACGATGGAGTAGGGCGTGGGGCGCGTGGCGCGCAGCTCGCGCGGGACGGGCGGCGGGCCGGCGAGCGGGTCGAACGTGAGATCGCGCACCTGGAGGGGCACCGGCTCGCGGGCCGAAGGCGGGCCGGCGGCCAGCGCCAGCATCAGGGAAAGGGCGAGCACTGATGGACCTCCGTGCGTCGTGGGAAATGTCGAGCCTACGGGCACCTAGACGGGAGTCGCAACGATCGCCGCGTGAGCGGGATTGCCCAGCTCGCGTTCCCTGCGCGCCGGGCTACATCTCCTTCAGCTTCAGCCGCCCCTCCTCCGACACCTTCACCTTGTACTCCTGCCCGCAGTAGTTGCAGAGCACCTCCTCGCCGTCGCCGAAGGGCGGGTCGGCGGGGTTGTTGGCGTTGCAGGAGGGGCAGTCGAACTCCTTGAACGTGGTGTCCGACCCGGTACCGGCTTCGCCCTTCTTGTCGTCGTCGTCCTCGTACTCGTATTCGGGGGCCATCCCTCGTCTCCTCTCCCCTACCAGCGGTTGATGAAGCCGGCGATCTCATGGGTGGCGGCGCTCCGGCTCTGGTGGAGTTGCTGCACCAGGTCCACCAGCCGGCGGTTGCCGCGGCCCACCTCCATCAGCAGCGGCGCCGGCAGCTCCACCACGTCCGCGTCGCCGTTGGTGATGGCCGACGAGCCACGGGCCGTCCGCTGCGTCACCAGCTCCGACTCGCCGAACAGATCGCCCTTGCGCGCCACCCCGAACACCACGCCCTCGTGGCCGGAGGTGAGGCGCACCTCGCCGCGGAGGACCAGGAACGCCGACCATCCCTCGTCGCCCTGGCGGAACACCGCCGCGTCCTTCGGGAAGCGGCGCGCCACCGAGCCTCCCAGCAGCCGCTCCGCCTCTCCCTGGGCGAGCGCGCGCATGAGGTCACAGGTGCGGAGCGCCTCGTCCGCGTGGCAGATCTCCATCAACGACGCGCGCCGGAGCTCGACCCGGGACACCGGGACGGATCCACCATCGCCGGGGATGCTCAAAACACCATGCAGTGTAGCCTTCCACGCATGTGGGTGAATTCGGGCAAAGCACGTCCGTCCAAAGACCGGCGCCTGTAGGCGGAATGGAGACCTCCAATCTGGGGGTTTCACGGCTCGCTGGCTTAGGATCGAGGGCACGATGAACCGGAACCCATGGGTGTGGATGCTCGGCCTGACGGGCGCGGTGGTGGCGCTCGCGGGCGATCCCCAGCCCGGAAGCCCTGCCCCCGGGGAGGCGGCCAACGCCTTCGGACCCGGGGAACAGGCGACCTACCGCGTGCAGTACCTGGGGTTGACCGCCGGGGTCGCGACGGTGACCGTGGGCACGGAGATCAACCAGTGGGGCAAGGGCGTGCTGCCCATCGTCTCCGTCGCCACCAGCGACGCGAAGCTGGCCTTCTATCCCATCCGCGACAAGTTCGTGACCTACTGGGACCCGGCCACCGCGCGCTCCATCGGGAGCGACCTGTTCGCGGACGAGGGCGGGAAGCGGCGCCGCCAGCGCATCAAGCTGGACCACCAGTCCGGTTCGGCGACGGTGACCAAGCAGAAGGAGGGGCAGGAGCCCCAGGAGTCCACCCACGAGGTCCAGCCGGGGACGGCGGACGTGGCGGCGGCGACGTTCCTGATGCGCAGCCAGAAGCTGGCCGAGGGCCTGGAGTTCAACGTGCCCGTCTTCACCGGCGCGAAGAGCTTCGTCATGCACGCGAAGGTCGAAGGGCGGATGACGCTGCAGACGCCGCTGGGCGACCGCGAGGTCTACAAGATCCGCACGCAAACCGACTTCTCGGGGAAGTTCCAGTCGAAGAAAGACATGTTCGCGTACCTCACCACCGACCCGGCGCACGTGCCGGTGCGGATCGAAGCGGAGTTCCTGCTCGGGAACATCGTCGCGGAGCTCACCGGGTACCACGAGGGCCGGACGCTGGCTGCGCGGTAGGCGCAGGGTATGCGCGGAGGCGGGCGCGGCGCGCAGGCGCTACGCCCCGGCGCGGGCGCGAGCGGCCAGGGGGGGACGTGGCAAGGGCCTTGCTTCAGTTGGCTCCATGCTCACCGCCGCCGACATCATGTCCCGCCACCCGGTCGTCATCCGCCTCACGGACCCGCTGTCCACGGCGATGAAGCTGTTCCAGTCGCACGCCGTCCATCACCTGCCGGTGGTCGAGGGCGGAAGGCTGGTCGGCCTGGTCACCAAGGTGGACTGCCTGCGCGCGCAGGTGAACGGAGCCGCCTCGAGCACGCGGCTCAAGGACCTGATGACGCGGCCGGTGCTCACGGTGACGCCGGAGACGCCGCTACGCGCGACGCTGGACCGGCTGCTGGAACGCCACTTCCACTGCCTCCCGGTGGTGAAGTCGGATGGGCAACTGGTGGGGATCGTCACCGGGACGGACTTCGCCCGGCTGTCGCGCCAGCACATCGAGGAGCTGGACGCGAAGGAGTTGGCCAGGGAGTGGGAACACTAGGAGCACTAGGCACCCGCCCAGGGCGTGCGCACCGTCCCGGGCCATGGTCCTGGGGTGGATGGTGGTGGCGGCGGCGCTGGCTGCGGATCCGTGGGCCGCGCCCGTCTCGGCGTGGGTGAAGGTCCGGCCCGGCGCGCCGGTGCCCGCGCTGGGCACGGTGGAGCTGCTGGCGGCGCGCGGCGAGTGCGAGGGGTTCCAGGTGCTCGTCCGGCCGCCCGCGGAGGCGGTGGAGGTCTCCGCCGCGCCGCTGCGCGGCCCCACCGGCCGGCTGGAGGTGTCCCTCTTCCGCGAGGCGTTCGTGCCCGTCCGCACGCCGTCCAACGCGCAGGGGGCGCCCGGGCTGTGGCCGGACCCGCTGGTGCCGGTGGAGGTGGACCGCCCGGCGGACCGCTCGTCCTCGGCGGAGCGGCCGCTGGTCTTCTACGGGGAGGTCTGCGTCCCGGGCGGCGCCGCGCCCGGCCGCTACCGGGGCTCGGTGGCGCTGGAGGCGCGCGGGAAGCCCTCGGCGGCGGTGCCGGTCGCCGTCGAGGTGCAGCCGTTCGCCATCCCCGCCACCTCCTCGCTGCCCAACAGCTTCGGGCTGTCGCTGTACTCGGTGGCGCGCGGGCACCACCTGCCGCCCGAACGGGCCCGCCCGCTCCTGTGGGCCTACGCGCGCGAGCTGCTCCGCCACCGCCTCACCCCGCACGGACTCACCATGGACGGCGGCGGCGGCGAGGAGCTGCGGCCGTTCCTCGACGGCAGCGCCCTGCCCTCCGGCGCGCGCTTCACCTCCATCGACGCGCGCGGCCCGCTGGAGGCGTGGGTGCGCCGCTTCGCCACCCGGCCGTCCGCCGTCCAGCCGTTCTTCTACGCCAAGGACGAACCGCGCCCCGAGGACGTGGCACTGGTGCTCCGCCAGGCCCGGGAGGCGCGCGCCGCCGGCGTGCCGGTGCTGGTCACCTCGCCCTGGGACGAGCAGCTGGGGCCGGCCGCGGACATCCTGGCGCCCAACCTGAACTGCTTCTTCCCCCGTCCCGGGCCGCAGACGTGCCGCGCGGTGATGCGCGTGGCCAAGCTCCGGCAACAGCTCCGGCCCGGAGCGCTGGTGTGGTGGTACCAGAGCTGCAGCTCGCACGGGTGCGGCGAAGGAGCGCCGCCGAAGCCGGAGATCGAGCGCGCGTACTCCGGTTGGGCGTCGTACATGATCGACCACCCGGCGACGCTCAACCGGGCGATGGGCCCGCTGGCGTTCCTGGAGGGGGTGGACGGCGAGCTGTACTTCGACACCGTGCACGCGTTCGGCACCAGGCCGGACCCCTGGAACGACGCCTACGAGTTCGGCGGCAACGGGGATGGGACGCTGCTGTACCCCGGCCGGGCGGACCGGCTGAACGGCGCCGCCGAGCGCCCCATCGCCTCGCTCCGGCTGAAGCACATCCGGGACGGGCTGGAGGACTATGAGATGCTCAGGCTGCTGGCGCGGAGCGAGCCGGAGCTCGCGCGCCGGTGCGTGGAGAGACTGGTGCGTTCGGGTTACGAGATCGAGCCTGACCCCGCGGTCTGGGACGCCGTGCGGCGGGAGATCGCCGCGGCGCTCTCCCGGAGGGCCGCCGGCCGGGCGGGGCCCCGGTGGCGATGAGGGCGGCGCTTGTCCTCTGGGCGCTGGCCGCCGCCGGAGCGGAGGTGAAGGGCGTGACGATCCCGCCCCCGCCACCCCAGGAGAACCCGGTGCGCCGCGCGCCGGTGAAGGCCTCCGTGCCGGTGAAGGCCGGCGGGCCGGTGAAGCCGCTCGAACCGGTGATGCCGGTGGACGCGCAGTGCCCCGGGCTGCCCGCGGTCCGCCCGCCCTTCCCGTTCGTCCCGGGCGAGGCGCTGGAGTACGACCTGGACGCGCTGGGGATGGTGGCCGGGAAGCTCCGGATCGGCGTGCGGCCGGTGGAGAACGGGACGCTGCCCATCCGCGTCGACGCCGAGACCAACACGCTGTTCTCGAAGATCCGGAAGGTGACCGGCGGCGCCACCAGCACGCTGAACCCGAAGACGCTCCGGCCGTTCAAGTACCTGGAGGACGCGACCGAGAACGGCGTGCGGAAGATGTCGTCGGTGCGGTTCCGCCCCGGCGAGCGCGCGCTGGACCTGGAGTGGATCTACGGGCCGCGGAACGGGAAGGCGGTGCTCCGGTACGGCGGCGATGGGCTGGACGTGGCGGGGGCCATCTACCTGCTCCGGACGCTGCCGTGGAAGGTGGGCATGCAGGCGTGCTTCGACGTCTTCTCGCTCCGGAGGATCTGGCGCCTGACGGGCAAGGTGGAATCGCGCGAGCACGTCTCGCTGCCCCTGGGCGAGTTCGAGGCGTGGTATCTCTCCGGCGTGGCCGTCGGGACGGACGACCAGCAGCAGCGGCGGGAGGTGCACGTCTGGCTCTCCGACGACGCGAAGCGGTTGCCGCTGGTGGTGGTGGGGACGATCGACCTGGGGGCGGTGCGGGCGACGCTGCGGGAGGTCAGCCGCCCGGGCGAAAAGCGCGCCCGCGGCGAGGACCCGAGACGGTCGCTGAAGTGGTGAGGCGGCGCGCTGCCTGGTGAACGCGGCGGCGGAGCTGCGCGGCGACGTTCAGGAGGTACTCGACGCGGCGGAGCACCTCCAGGTCCTCCGCGGTGGCGAGCAGCTCCTGGGCGGAGCAGTCCTCGGCGCGGAGCGCGTCCAGGACGTCGGTGAAGTGGGCCTCGACGTCGGCGATCGCCGAGAGACCCTCGCGCAGATCGTCCTCCAGGAAGTCGAGGACCATGCGGGTGTCGGAGTCCCTGGGCAGGCGCCGTGCGAGCAGGTCGATGGCGTCGCGCACCGGATCCGGGACCGCGCGGAGCGCGCGGAGGTTCGAGCTGGCATGTGGCGACATGGAGCAAAGGCTACAGGCCGGTCGCGGCCGGTCAATTTTCCGGGCGGGCCCGGGATCAGCGGCCCGGCGCCGCGGGAGTGGCTGGTGCTGCCGGGATGGCTGGAACGGCCGAACCAGGGATCCCCGGTGCCGGGGCGGCCGGCGTGGACCGCATCTGGATGGGCGGCGCCCCCGCCCCGGGCGTCAATTGCGTCTGGGACGGGAGCTGCGTGGGGACCGGGGCGGTCGCGCCGGGGATGGGCGCCGGTTGCGCGTTGAGCGGCTGCGGCGTGGGTGGGAGGACGGTGGGGCCGCCGCCCGGCACTACCGGGGACGCGCTGTTGAGGACCGGCGGCGTCGGTGGGGTGGCCATCGTGGGTGCGCTGGTGGGGCTCGTGCCGGAGAAGACGCCGCTCGGTGGAGGCGTGGCCTGGTTGAAGATGCCGGTGGTGACGCCCGAGCCGCCGTACACGGCAGCCGCGCCGAGGCCTCCGCCGCCGATCAGGCCGTTGCCGATGGTGCCGCCGTTCTGGCCGGTCTCGTACTGGATGGGCGCGGTGAGCGGCGTGGCGGGGATGGCCAGCAACGGTGGAGGTTGCTGGAGGATGGTCTGGGGGCCGATCGGCGGCGAGCCGTAGGCGGGCGCGCTCGGCGCGGGCCCGTACGCGGTGGAGCCGGCCGGGCCTGGGGTCATGCTCTCCGGCGCCGTCGCGGCAACGGGCGTATACGCCCCGCCCGAAATGGGCGCCGCCCCTGGCTCGGACGCGCCGGTCTGTCCGCTCACCGCCGCGCTCCCCTGCGGCGCAGCTCCGCTCGAAGCTTCCGGCTCCGCCGGTCCCAACACGCCCTCGCGAGTGGCCTCAGCCCCCTGCGCGCCACCCGGCGCGCTTGGCTCCGCCGGTCCCAACGCGCCTTCGCGCGAGGCATATGCGCCCTCACGAGTGGTGCCGGACTCCTGCGTCGCTCCACCCGGCACGGAAGCGCCGGTCTGCCCGCTCGTCGCGGCACTCCCCTGCGTCGGGGAGCCACCGGGCGCGGGCGCGCGCTCCTCCCTCCACACGATCATCGATGCCCCGGAATCCCACAGCTCCTCGGGCGTCGGCCGCCGGGAGAGCCGCTCCTCTCGCGTCTCCGGGCGCGGCCTCGGCGCCGCCGCCTCCTTCTTCCTCACCACCGCGGCCGGCGCTCCATCCACCGTCGCGGACGCCGCCGGGCCATCCAACCGGAACGCATCAGGCGCCGGGGCGGCGGCGAACGCGGCCGCCAGCAGCAGCGCGGGCACTGCTCCCATGGTGCACCTCCGCCCAAAAGGTAGGCAGCGGGGCGAGGCACATCAGGGCACGGCAGGGGGGCCAGCGAGCGGTCGCCCGCCCCCGCTCAGATCAAGCCGCGGGCGCGGCGGATCTGCTCGACGGTCTTGTTGTACTCGATGTCGAAGGCCGAGGTCCCTTCCTGCAGGTGCTTCAGGCGGGACCGCGCCTCCTTGTCGATCTCGTCGTCCACGTCCAGGTGCTTCTTCATCACGACGTGGATCTTCTGCCGCAGGACGTTGTCCGCCGAGTAGACCTCCTCCACGTTCCGGCTGATGAGGAGGAACTCGATCATCTGGTTGATGACGAACTCGATCCCCTCGTCCCCCATCTTGAAGCCGCGGACGTCCGCCATCTCGCGCTTCACCTGGTTGAACTTGGAGAAGTCGTACCCCCGCCGCTCCAGCGCCTCGCGGGTGGCCTGGTTCACGCGCTCCTCGTTGGCGAGGTACTCGCGCATGATGGCCGACATGTCCATCTCGGCGTCGGCCACCCGCATTGGCTCAACCTCGATGTCCCCGTCCTGCATCATGATCTGGATGCATTCGCGCGAGATGATGGGGATCACCTTCGGATAAAGCCTCATCGAGCTCCCTCACTGCCGGCGGAGAGGAATATTCCCGGATCGCCGCGCAGAAACCTGTGTCCGCTATAAATCAGCGGCAAGGGGCGCCGCAATGAAAAAGCCCAGGGACGTCGGAAAGATCACGACGATTCCTCTCGACCTCCCTCGATGAGCGCGGCGTCCTCCAGCGACGCTTCGCGCACCGGGTCGCGCTCCGCCCCCTCCTCCTCGCCGTCATCCGGGTGGAGGAACCCGTGGATGCGCTCCGCCACCGAGGCCCCCACGCCCTCCACCGCCGCCAGCTCCTCGATGGAGGCGCTCCGCACCCGCTTCAGGGACCCGAAGTGTCGGAGCAACGCCTTCTTCCGCCCCTCTCCCACCCCGGGGATGTCCTCCAGCACCGACCGGAAGTTCCGCCGCCGCA
>DATBSS010000379.1:0-4662 GCA_036559665.1 Myxococcaceae bacterium | reverse complement strand
CAGGTAGTTGCGGACGTGCCCCATGTGCATCTTGCCGGAGGGGTACGGGAGCATCTCCAGCACGTACTTCTTGGGGGCGGTGGGCCGCTGGTTGGACAGGAACAGGCGGTCCTGCTCCCAGCGGGCCTGCCACTTCGACTCGACCGTGGCGAAGTCGTAGCGCTCGTTCATCGGAGGCGGAGGCATAAGGGGCTCGTCTTTAGAGGACGGCCTATGGCCGCGCAACCTGACGATTGGCGCGATGTTTGCGCTCCACCCAGCCGGTCGCGAACCGGTTGCGCCCCAAGGCCCACCCAGGGCCCCCCGGCCGCGGGTACGGCGCCTGCACCCAGCCGGGGTCATGGACCGACCCACGAATGCAGAGGTCGCGGCAACTCTGGAACGGACCGCGGAGTTGCTGGAGGCGCAGGGAGCCAGCCCGTACCGCGCGCAGACCTACCGCGGGGCGGGGGCGGCGGTGCGCCAGTGCGAACGCGCCCTCTCGGAGGTCCTGGGCATCGGGCCCGGGATGGACGCCGTCGTCCGGGAGGTGCTGGAGACGGGCCGGCTGGGCGTCCTGGACCGGCTGGAGGGTGAGGTCTCCCCGGAGGGCTTGTTCATGACCGTCCCCGGCATGGGCGAGGCGCTCGCGCGGCGCGCCCACATCATGCTGCGCCTGGAGACGCTGGAGGACCTGGAAGCGGCGGCCCGGGACGGGCGGCTGAAGAAGCTGCCCGGCTTCGGCCCCCGGCGCGCGCTGCTCGTCCGCGACGCCGTCACCCGGCAGCTGGCCGGTTCGCGACGGCGCTGGAGTGGCCACCCGTCCCAGGACCGGCCGGATCCCTTCCCCGCCCCTCCCGTGGAGCTGCTACTGGCCACCGACGGCGAGTACCGCCGCCGGGCTGCGGCCGGTGAGCTCCGGAAGATCTGCCCGCGCCGGTTCAACCCCACCCAAGAGGCGTCCCTGCCCATCTGGCACACCGAGCGCGACGGCTGGGCGTTCACCGCCATGTTCACCAACGCCAACGCTTCCTGGGTGTCGATCTTCTTCGAACGGGACGGCTACGAAGGGCAGGCCACCGCGGTCACCGCCGCCCGTGGCCTGCTGGCCGGGCTGCGCGTGGTGCGCGGCCGCGAGGCGTCATGCCAGGCGCACCACGACGCGCTCCACCGCGCCGCCGAGCCGCCGCACGCCCCGCCGCTTGCTGCGGCAGCCGCCGCCCGGGATGAGATTTGCCTCTGAACGGCCCGGAGGCCTCGATCGGGAGCAGACATGTTCCACTGCACGCAATGCGGGGCGTTCAACCGGGTGCCGGAGTGCCGCCCGGAGGACGACGCCACGTGCGGCCGCTGCGGCGCCAGCCTGGATCTCTCCGGCCATCCTCAGGACATGGATGACGCGACCCTGACCCGGGCGCTGGGCTCGTCTTCGGTCCCCGTGCTGGTGGACTTCTGGGCGCCCTGGTGCGCGCCCTGCGTGATGGCCGCGCCGCTCGTGGACCAGGTCGCCCAATCCTTTGCCGGTGAGCTCCTGGTGCTCAAGGTGGACACCGAGCGCCACCCGGCCGCCGGGACCCGGCACGGCGTCCGCAGCATCCCCACCTTCGCCCTCTTCTCCGGCGGGACGGAGCGGGCACGGCAGATCGGGATGCTCCCGAAGGCCCAGTTCCGCGAGTGGGTGGCTCGCCACCTGCTCGCCGTCCAGTCCTCGCAAGCGGTGGCTCCTAGCGCGTGAGCTGGAACTGGAGCAGCGCCCCCTTCTCCGTCCCCACCAGGAAGGTCCGCGCGTTCGAGGCGATCGCGATCGCGGTGGGGAAGTCGTCCAGCAGCGCCTTCAGGTCCAGCTGCTCCAGCTCTCGCGCGGTGGTGGTGTCCCAGAGCCGCACGGTGCCGTCGAGGGACCCGGTCAGCACGCGCTGCCCGTCGCCGCTGAACGTCGCCGTCACCACCGAGTCGGTGTGGCCGGACAGCTCGCGCACCTTCTTGCCGATCCGCCAGTTCCACAGGTAGGCGCCCCCGTGCCGCCGCTCGTCCGGCTGGGTCCGCAGCCGGTCCGCCGCCACCAGCACCAGGTCGCCCTGCGGCTGCATCACCAGCGCCCGCAGCGTGTCCTGGTCCGGGTCGGCGAAGGAGCGCACCGGCACGCCCTGGTCGTCGCGGACGAAGATCCGCAGCGGCCCCGGCTTCCGCGTCCAGGCGTCCACCGCATCGAAGCCCACCAGCACCTCGTCCAGCTCGGGCAGGAAGGCGGAGCACGGCGGCCGCACCAGCGACCGGTCCGCGAAGTAGAGGTCGCGCAGCGGGCGGGACTCCTTGAGGTCCCACTTCCGCAGCCGGTACACGACGGCGCACTTCTCCTGGTCCTCCCCTTCGGCCCGGGCGCACTTCCGCTCGGAGATCGGGAGCATCGCGTACCGCTCGTCCGGAGAGAGGGAGACCATGCGCGGGTCCAGCAGCATCTCCCCCTCCGGAGACACGGCCGGATGCGGCGGCGGCGGAGGCGGCGCGGGCGGCGCCTTCCCGCGCTTGCCCTTGCCGCCCTTCCCCGGAGGAGGCTCCGGCGGGGGCAGCGCCTCCGGTGGCGGCAGGCGCGCCGGCACCAGCTCCGGCGCCTGTCCGGCCTCGGACTCCCCCGCCTTGAGGTCCCACAGCCGGACCGCGCCGTCCTCGCCCGTGGAGATCGCCACCTGACGCTTCCACGCCACCGCCAGGTCGCTCACCCCGCCGGGGTGCTGGCCCACCACGTTGGTCGGCGTCCCCTGGCTCGCGTCCCAGCGCTTGATGGTCCCGTCCAGGCTGGAGGAGAGCGCCAGCCGCCCGTCCGGGGAGACCGACAGCCCGGTGACGCGCTGGAGGTGGCCCTCCTTCTTGAGGATCGACAGCCCGCTCTCCACCTCGAGCAGGATGATCCGCCGCGCCTCCTCCGCCCCGCGGTCGTGCACCACCAGCGCGGCCAGGCGCGCGTCCGGGCTGAAGGCGACGGCGCGGGTGAGCAGGTCATCCACCTTCCAGGTCCGCCGCCCGGTCTGGAGGTTCCACAGGGACAGCTCGCTCCCGGGCCGGCCGTTGGCCACGGTGGCGGTGATCGCCAGCCGCCCGTCCGGGGAGAAGCCCACCGCGTGAAGGCGGGGCTCGTCCTCGGTGCGCTTGCCGCGCTCGATCACCCGGAGCGCCTTGAGCTGGGTGCCCTTCTTCGCGTCCCACTGCTTGATGAAGCCGTCCGCGCCGGCGGTGATGATCCGCTTCCCGTCCGCCAGGAACTGGGCGGCGAACACGCGCCCGGAGTGCGCCGCGCCCTGCTTGATGGCCTTCGACTTCTTCGCGTCCCAGAGGATCAACCGCCCCAGCTCCGTGCCCAGGGCCAGCACCTCCTCGCGCGGGGCGCCGGTGAGCGCGCTGATCGCCTCCCCCTCCTTCATCCGCGGCGCGTCCACCTGGCCGGTCTCCACGCCGCGCCGCCAGATCTGCAGGTCGTCCTTCCCCGCCACCGCGATGCCGCCCTGCCCGAAGAAGGTGCCCAGGCCGAGGATGGGACAGCGGCCCTCCACGCACTCCGGCGGCGGAGGCAGCGGGCGCACCCGCCGGCCCCCCACGTCCAGCGCCACCGGCGCCTTCCGCGTGGGAGCCAGCAACAGATGTCCCTCCGGCGAGACGGAGAGGGACGCCCCCTGGTCCGCGTCGGTGGGCGCCTGGAGGGACCAGGTGGGCAGGTACCGGCCCAGGTCCCAACCCACGATCTCCCCTTTCCGGGAGGCCGCGAACAGCATCCGGTTGTCCTGCGAGAAGGCGATGGCGGTGAGCGGGGACGCCGCCCAGAAGTCCATTGGCCCCCAGGCGCCCACCAGCGTGGTGTGGTCGGTCCGCGCCACCGAGCGGAGGAAGACCGGGACCACCGGCCCCGGGCCAGGCGGCGGTGGCGACGCCGGGGACGAAGCCTGGGCCTGCGGCTGAGGCTGCGCCTGGGCCAGGGCGGCGAGGAGGAGAGCGGAGAGGGTGCAGAGCGGTCGAGCGCGGCGCATTCCGGCCTTCGACGCTATAGTCCGCCGCCCCATGTCGCTACCGGTTGCCCGCATCAATGAGATCTCGAAGTACGAAGGCCAGGACGTCGAGCTGAACGGCTGGCTCTACAACAAACGCTCCTCCGGCAAGCTGCACTTCCTCCAGGTCCGCGACGGATCAGGCGTCATCCAGGCGGTGGTGTTCAAGGGGGACGTGGACCCGGAGACCTTCACCCGCGCCGACCACCTGGGCCAGGAGAGCGCCCTGCGCGTGCGCGGCACCGTGCGCGCGGACAAGCGCAGCCCGCTGGGCTTCGAGTTGGGGGTGAAGGGCCTGGACGTGGTCCACGAGGCGAAGGACTACCCCATCACCCCCAAGGAGCACGGGGTGAACGACCTGATGGAGAACCGGCACCTCTGGATGCGCAGCCCGCGCCAGACGGTCATCCTCCGCGTGCGCCACACCGTGGAGAAGGCGATCCGCGACTTCTTCGACCAGGACGGCTTCACCCTGGTGGACGCGCCCATCTTCACCCCCGCCGCCTGCGAGGGCACCAGCACCCTCTTCGAGGTCCCCTACTTCGACCTCGGCAAGGCGTACCTCACCCAGTCCGGCCAGTTGTACATGGAGGCCGCGGCGATGGCGCTGGGGAAGGTCTACTGCTTCGGGCCGACCTTCCGCGCG
>DATBSS010000378.1:0-26552 GCA_036559665.1 Myxococcaceae bacterium | reverse complement strand
CGGCGGCCGGCACGTCGGCGATGTCCGGCTGCCGCGCGAAGATCTCCGGCGAGAGGCCGAACCGCAGCTCGGTCCGCCAGCCGGAGGCGTGCTCCAGCCGGTTGGTCACGCCGGTGACCAGCGCCTTGCCGTTGAAGCGGTCCCCCACCCCGGCGATCTCCACCACGTCCAGCGGCGCCAGGGCCGGGTTGCCCGGGATGGAGGCGGTGCCGCGCAGCAGCGTCAGCCGGCTCCGCGCCAGCCGCCCGTCCGCCCAGGCGGACAGCTCGTCCTGCGTCACCGGCGCGGGGTGCCAGAGCTCGGAGCGGCTCCCGCCCAGGTCCCGGGCGATGGAGGCGGCGTCCACGTTCCCCACCTTCACCTTCGGGTCCGCGGCCAGCGCGGACTGGGTGGCCTTCAGGTCCTGGACGTCCCACGCCTGGGTGGTCATCTCCGCCCACTGGTCGGTGGCGTCCAGCTCCAGCTCCAGCTCCACGTCATCCATGCCGTGCTCCAGCCGCAGCTTCGCGGCGGAGGACGAGACCAGCGGTTGCACCGACACGGTGCCGCGGTGCGCGTCCACCGCCAGCCCCATCGAGTCGGCGCGGGAGACGATGAAGTCCCAGTCGGTGGAGAGGTACTGGACCAGCTCGGCATGCTTGGGCCTGGTGGCCTTCAGGTCGCCCGCCTTCAGGCCGGCGTCGGAGATCAGCTTGCGGAAGGCTTCGTCGTCGGTCTGGCTGCGGAACACCGCGCTCCGGCGCCGGCGGGTGAGCTTGAACGCCGCGTCCTTGAGCTCCACCCGCAGCGACGTGGATCCGGGCCTGGATTCCACCGCGTGCCGCACCACCAGCCCCTCGAACAGGACGGCGTCCTTGGCGTCTCCCTCGCGCGCCGCGATGCTGACCTTCTTGCCCGGCACGAAGAGCGGCGTGTCGCTCAGCTCGAACTTCCGCTCCGCCACGCTGCCGTCGTTCAGCGTGATCTCCGCCTCGGAGACGCGGTTCACCTCGCGGCGGACCTCGACCGAGAGGATCTCCACCGTGGGATCCAGCTTCTTGCCTTCGCTGGAGATGGTGATGACCAGGGCGCCCATCGCTCACGTCTCCCCTGGCCGTTCGAAGGGCGGGAAGATCAGCTCCTGCCCCGCCGCCAGGTCCCGGAAGTCGTCCAGCCCGTTCACCTGGGCCACGCGCAGGTAGTGCGCGGGAGAGCCGTAGATCTCCCGGCAGAGCTGCGGCAGCGTGTCGCCCGCCACCACGACGCGGCGGTGGGTGACGTCGGGCGAAGACCGCCGGACCTGGGCCGCCTCCTTCGGGGGCTCCAGCTGCTGGACGAACGTCGCCGTGAGGTTGGCGTGGAGCGGCGCGCCGCCGCGGTCGAAGGCGGTGTACTTGATGTCCACCGACTCCAGCCGGCAGTCGAAGGTCGGCTCCAGCGAGCCCGCGCCCCACGTCAGGTCACCCCACTTGAGCTTGAGGTACCAGGGTTCGTGGATGTCGCCCTGGATCTGGTAGCAGACGGCGAGGAACTCCTGGATCCGCTCCGCCACCGTGGGGACGCCGCCCAGGAGATCCACGCCCAGGTACTCGACCCCGGTGCCGTCGATCACCAGGTCCACCGTGAGCCGGCTGGGCTTGCTGTACGAGAACTGCCCGCGCCGGTGTTGCTGGTACACGCTCTCGTGACGCATGGAGAGCGTCTCGGGGTTGTACTGGGCCTTGAAGGTGCCCTGCGGCCGGCCCTGGCGCGACTCGTCCTCGAAGCCCTCGATGGTGAGCTTGGCCAGCTTGAAGAGGTCGCCCAGTGCCATCGTCGCTCCGGCCCTAGCGGCCCTTCCGCTTGCGCAGCTCGCGCAGCACCTGGCGGGTGCATTCGGCCACCATGGCCTCCAGCTCCGGCCCCGGCCCGGAAGGCGGCGCCGCCGCACCGCGGGAGGAGGCGGGCTCCGGCGAAGTCCGCGCGCCGGGAGGCAGGCCATCGCGCGAGCGGTTCGGCCCCTGGTCGACGACGGCGCGGATGACGAGTTGCTTGATCTCGATCGTCATCGTCACACCCTCAGGACCTGCATGCTCGCGTAGGAGAGCTCGAGCGTGTCGATCAGCACCCGGTCCTCGCTCGCGTTGAGGTCGGCGGTCGCCCAGCGCACCGGCCAGGCCTTGAGGAACAGCCACGCCGCGAGCGGGATCCCCTCCGCGTTGAGCAGCGTGACCATCACGTTGGACGGGGCGAACTTGAACAGGCTCATCGCCGCGTTGAACTCGATGTTCAGCGGCGAGCCGACCACGAAGCCGCGCTCGAGGACCAGGTTGCCGTAGCTCACCCGCTTGGGCAGCCGGTGGGTGTGCAGGTTCTGGCCGCCCTCGGTGACCGGGTTGGTCTCCACGGTGGCGGAGAGCCCGGACACCCGCTGGAAGCGGATGTCGATGGGGTTGGCCTGCACCCCGCCGATGAAGAAGGTCGCCGCGAACCGCGAGCCGAGGATCAGGTCCATGCCGGGTCCGTCACGAGAGGTGCTTGATGGAGATGCCGGCGGCGCGGATCTCCAGGGTCTCGATGCTGACCTGGTTGGTGGAGGCGTCGAACGCCGGCGCGCTGAGCTTGACCGGGAGCGCCCGGGCGATGCTCCAGGCGATCACCGGGGTGCCCTTCTCGTCGCAGAGGTTGACCTCCATGGCGCTGGGCTTCTGGCGCTCCAGCCACTGGTGCAGGGCCTTCTGGCCGATCACCGTCCCCTGCTCCAGGGTGACGGACACGAAGCGGTCCATGTAGAACTTGGAGATCGACTCGCCCTCCAGGAAGCTGAGCCCGTGGCGGTAGGTCACCGTCTGGTGCTCGCGCTGCAGCCCGGAGACCTTGGCGAAGCGCATGGCCACGCCGTCCACGGTCACCTTGAAGTTGTAGGCCGCCAGCGGGTAGTTGGCCCGCTGTTCCTGGACGCTCTGCGCCACCGGCTCAGCTCTCCTCGATGGAGATGAAGTCCGCGGCCAACTCCATGCTCTCGATGGCGGCGTCGTTCGACTTGGCGTCGAAGGTGGGCGCGTCCAGCTTGGTGGGGAAGGCGTTGACCACCTTCCAGGAGATCACCGCGGCGCCGGTCTCGTCGCAGAGCCGGACGAACACGTCCTTCTTCTCCACCTGGTTGACCTGGATGGTGCGAATCCACCCGTAGAGCGCCTTCAGGCTGGCGCCGCGGACCAGGCCCTTCTTGAGGGTGATCTTGGCGGTGCTCCGCTGGCCCGGGATCATCATCAACCGCGGACCGGGAGCGCCGCCGGCGGTGGGGCTCTCCTTGTAGGTGCTGGTCTCGTAGGAGACGCTGAGCCCGGAGACCTCGGAGAAGGCCACCGCGTCGCCGCCGATCTCGACCCGGTAGTTGTAGACCGGGAGCGGGTACTCGTTTCGGATGTCTTCCTTGGACAGTGGCATCTGTTACGCCTCCGCGAGCTTGTGAGAGAAGCGCAGGACGATGAACTCGGCCGGGCGGACGGCGGCGATGCCCAGCTCCACGACCATCTTTCCCTCGAGCACGTCCTGAGAGGACATCGTCTTCCCCAGGCCGCAGCTCACGTAGTACGCCGATTCGGGCTTGGCCCCCTGGAGCGCGCCCTGCTCCCAGAGGCCGTAGAGGTAGCTCTCCAGCATGCCCTTCACCTTGAGCCAGGTGGAGGTGTCGTTGGCCTCGAACACGGAGAAGTTGGTCGCCTTCCTGGCCGACTCCTCGATCATGATGAACAGGCGGCGGACGTTGACGTAGCGCCACTCGTTGTCGTTGCCGGCCAGCGTGCGGGCGCCCCAGACCAGGGTGCCCTGGCCGTTGAAGGCGCGGATGACGTTGATCGACTTGCCGCTGGTGGCGTCGACGTTGAGGGTCTCCTGCTGGTCGGCGGTGACCTGCGCCGCGGGGCCGATCACCGAGGAGATCGACGCGTTGGCGGGCGCCTTCCACACGCCGCGGTCGCGGTCCACCCGGGCGTAGATGCCGGCGATGGCGGCGCTGGGCGGCAGGTCCACCCGCTGCTCGGCCAGGTTCTTCTTCACCTGGTTGTACAGCGCGGTGTTGGTGGTCTTGAGCGAGGACAGCGTGGGCGACTCGTTGGCTTCGCCCACCTTGACCCCGGCCTCGTCCACCACGTGCGGGATCGCGGTGTTGAGGTAGGGGTAGTACGCCGCCCCGTAGGACAGGCCGTCGGTGCCGACCCCGGTGCGGAAGCCGGCCACGTCGCCGTCCTTCACGTCGAAGATGGCGAACCGGTCGCCCATCTTCTTGCAGTGGGCCAGCGCGGCCTGGTTCACCGGACCGAAGTCCGTCTTGCTCAGCGCCACCGCGCCCGGCATCACGATCAGGGTGGGTTCGTCCTCAGCCTCCAGCGCCGCGAGGCCGTCCGTGAAGGCCTTCGCGGAGGGCTTGTCGCCGTTGCCGCCGACCGACACCACGTAGCAGCGGCCGCCGCCGTTCTTGAAGTAGAGGTTGACGGCGTACCAGAGCGGCGTCTCCGGCACATTGGACGCCAGCGGCTTCACCGTCCCGTCGGCGGTGGTGGAGAAGGCGGTCGGCTTGGGGCGGCCGAACTGCTGCTCGTACTCCAGCAGGGAGTTGACCTGCGCCACCGCCACGGCGCCGGTTTTGCCCGTCTCGGTGTAGCCGATGAAGGCGGGGATGGCCGTCGCCACCTCGGCCACCGAAGGCGGCAAGGCGGGGACTTCCTGGACGTAGACACCTGGGGTGTTCATGTCGTGGTCGCTCTCGTGGTGGGGCTGCTGCTGGTTCAGGTGATTCGGGTGGGTCGGGTCAAGACATTCCGTGGACGTTGATGACGGTGGGCTTGGTGATCTGGTCGCGGACCGCCGGCTTGACGTCGCGCATCAGGACCAGGCGGACGCGGTACAGCACCGACGGGTGATACGAGTGCCGCAGGGTGCTCCAAACGTCGCTCAGCTCGGAGAAGGTCTGGGTGAGCAGCTCCACGGTGAGCTTGTCGACGCCGGCGGGCAGGTCGGCGTGGGTGGCCCGGTCGAAGACCTTGTTGGACTGCAGGTACTCGATCACCTTGCCCACGTGGTCCCACGCCTGGTCGTACTGCTTGAAGCGGGCGACGAAGAGCAGGGAGAGGACGAGCCTGATGTCCGGCTGCACCCGCTGGGGCTTGCCGTCCTCCTGGACGCGGAGGTACGGGTCCGCGGAGCGCAGCGTGCGGTCCTCCTCCACGTTGACCAGCAGCTCGGAGACCGCGCCCTCGGTGAAGGTCAGCGGGTCCAGCTTGTCGCCGCCGAGGAAGACCACCTTGTCGGCGATCGGCTCTGCGCCCCCGCCCAGCTCGGCGCGGAGGTAGTCATCGAGCCGCTTTCGCAGGAACGCCAGGACTCCGCCGATCACCGGGACAGGCCCCCTCGAACAGGGTGCGCACTAGGAAACGACTGACCGGGGGAGTCAAGCGGAAAGGAGATCGCTTCCGGGCACGACCTGCCCGTTTCACGTCGAGTGACGCCCGCCCTGGAGTGAGTCCACCCGTCTCAGCGAACGGTCTCAGCCAGCCCGCCACCTCCGTGCCCCACCCCAACCGCTCCGGGGCGATTCAGCGGGGAGCCCCCGCGTCCGCTGCGGGTGCCGGCACCCGCTTCCCGCTGAAATGGATCAGCCGGAGCCGCCAGCCCTGCGCGGTCTTCCTGAGCACGAACGACTCCACCGCTGCCAGCACCACCGTCTCCTTCTCCTCCACGATCTCCAGCCGCTCCTGGACGACCACGTGCGCCGAGCCGCCGGAGACGGCCGCGTCGATGACCCGCAGCTCCAGGTACCGGAAGGAGCGCATCTCCTGGAGCTCCGGGCCGATGTGGTGGTCGCGGTAGTCGGGCCAGCCGACGTTGATCCCCGTGCCCTCCACGACCACCAACTCCGGGGCGACCACCTTCGAGAGGCGTTCCACGCTGCGCGCCTCCATCGCGCCCCGGTACTCGTCGAGCACGGACTGGATCTCCTTCGGCACGCTCGGCTCCGGGCGCGTACCACCGAGGGACATGAACAGGACGAGGGCTGCTCCAGAGAGGTGGCGCATGCTGTCAACCGATTGGCGGCGCGGGTAACAAGGGCGAGGACTCCCCCATGGTACCTCCGCACCATGCACTCACACCCATCAAGACCCAGCCTGCTCGCCGCGTTCGCGGCGTGCGCCTTCACCGCCTGTACCGGCGACTACGCCGACCTCGTACCGAAGACCGTGGACGAAGACGCCGCGTTGCCTTCGCTCGAGATCTCCGGGACGCGGTTCCACCTCCAAACCTTCGGGACGCAGGGGAACCCGGTGGTTTTCGTCCTGCACGGCGGGCCGGGCGTCGACTACCGCAGCCTCTTGTCCCTCAGCGCCCTGGCCGATGACGGGTTCTTCGTCGTGTTCTGGGACCAGCGCGGCACCGGCCTCTCGCGCCGCCACCCGTGCGAGGAGCTCAACGCCGGCAACTACCTCCGCGACATCGAAGCGATCGTCGACCACTTCGCGCGTTCCCCGTCCGACCGGATCTCGTTCGTAGGTCACTCCTGGGGCGCGATGTACGCGACCTGGTACACGAACGAGCACTCCGACCGCGTGGGCTCCCTCGTGCTCGCGGAGCCAGGCGCCTTCCGGCGAGCGGAGCTCGACGACTACATCAACCGGTTCATGGGCAGCGCGGAGCTCACCGGCGAGAGCTTCAACGACGCCGCCTTCTTCGCGCGCGTCCTCACGCCGGACGACCACGCCCGCGCGGACTTCAACATGGCGGTCAACTCCACCATCATCGGCGAGCCGCTCGGCCTCGATGAGCAGCACCCCGAACCGTTCTGGCGCCTCGGAGCCGCCGCGTCGACGTGCCTCCCCGACTTCGCGGGCGATTTCGACTGGACCACGAACCTCTCCCAGTACACGTCCGACGTGCTGTTCATCCACGGGGAGCTCAACCGCGTCCACACGCTGGAGCACCAGCAATCCATGGCCGCCCACTACCCTCTCGCGCAGGTGGTCACCATCCCCGGCGTGGGCCACGACATGTTCTCGGCGGCGCCCGAGGCCACGCTCGCCCTCGTCCGCGCCCACCTGGGGGTGCAGCCATGAACCGGCCCACCGCTTCGTTGCTGATGGCGCTCGCCGCCGCCCTGCTCTCGCCCGCGACGGCCTCCGCGCAGGTGCTCAACCCCGCGCACTTCGAAGGCGACCACCACCTGGTGCACGTCGGGGCCGGGGTGGACGGGCCGCTGAACCTCGAGGTCGGCTACGTGCACAGCCTGGGTGCTCCGTGGGTCGTCGGGGCCCGGCTGTCGTTGCCGTTCGTCCCCGAAGGAGCGGATTTCGAGCTCGCCGGCCTGGTGGAGCGGGCCTTCCTCTCGCCGGTCGGCCTCGGCGCCTCCATCCGCGCCGAGCTCGCGCTGCGCAACGCGCACACGCTGATGGTCAACGCGACCGACGCCGGCGCCCACCTCGGCGTCCGGGGAGGCTATTTCGGAGCATGGGCCTCCATCGCGGCCGAGCTCGCCTGGGAGAAGTCCCTCGTCGCCTACGTCCTCCCGACTGAACGGTACCGGCAGCAGACCTACGCGAACGCCCGCTCCGGCTTCTACGGAAGCGGCAGCGGGTTCTTCCAGCTGGGCATCGCCGGCGGGGTCCGCCTCTTCGGCCGCTCGGAGCTCACGCTGCGCACCGGCGTCACGCGCTCCGAGCAGCTAGGCGGCGTGGACTTCCTTCCGTTCTACGCGCAGCTCGGGATCAATTGGGTGCTCTGAGCGAGACGCGGTAGGCCTGCGGCGTCGTCCGGGTCCATCGTTTGAAGGCGCGGTTGAAGGCGCTCGGCTGCGAGAACCCGAGCACGAAGCTGATCTCGCCCAGCGAGACGTCGGGCTGGGCGAGGTAGTGCTGGGCGGCCGCGCGCCGCACGCGGTCGACCAGGTCGGCGAAGGAGGTGCCTTCTCCGGCCAGGTTCCGCTGCAGGGTACGGGGCGTCACGCCCAGGCGGCGGGCCACCCGCTGGATGTCGCACTCCCCCTTCGCGAGCGCCGCTTCGATGGTGACCATGGCCTCGCCCGCGAAGGTCTCCGGCCGCGGCAGTTGCTTGAGCCGGTCCATGGCCAGCTCGCGCATGACCGCGGCGAGCGGGGCCTCGAGCCCGCGGACCGGCGCGTCCCACGTCTCACGGGCCACGAGGAGCCGGTTGGTGGGCGCGGAGAACCGCACCTTGCAGCCGAAGATCCGGGCGTGTTCGGCGGTGCTGGGCGGCGGCGGATAGGCGAAGTCCACGCCGGCCAGCGGCCAATCGTATTCCCATCGCTTTCGCGAGCGCGCCACGGTCGCCGCGAAGGTGTATTCGACGTAGGGGCGCGGCGGGTTCTCGATCCCGTTGAAGAAGAGCTCGAACGAGATGGGATCCTCCGCCGCATCGAATTCGAAGCGCGCGCGGTCGTTGACCAGGGGGAAATACCGGGCGATCTGCGTCAGGCCGTCGCCGACGGTGCTGCTTCCGAGCGCCACGTAATCGAAGACCTTGTAGGCGCCGAAAGGCACCGATTCGGCCGCGTGCAGCGCCAGGTCCGGGTCGGACGTGATCCGGTAGATCTCGGTCCACAGGGCGCTGACCCGGCTCGCGGAGAGCCGCGCGTCCGGGTCCGCGACGCTCGCGGCATCCAGCCCCACCTTCTCGAGCAAGCCGCCGGTCGGGATGTTGAGCCGTTCGCACGCCAGCAAGAGCGCGCGCGTGGAGACCGACAGCACCGTGCCTCGCGCCGAGGAGCTCGCCTGGGTCTTGCCCACGCTTGCAGCGTACAACGTCGAGTCGTGGCAACGTCCTGGGTGGAGGATGCGCATGCGCGGAGCCAGGCTCGTGGTGGTGATGGGCTTCCTGGGATGTGCCACGGGTGGTCCACCCGGCGGCTCGGCGGCGCCAACTGCACCCGCGGCGGCGAAGGCCCCCGCCCCCGCCCCTCAAAAGAACGAGGTGGTCGTGATCGGCCGTGGTCCCCAGAAGGTCCTGCCCGGCGAGATCTCGATCGCGCCCAAGGACCAGGGCACGGACTTCGTCATGCACAACCGCCAGCTGTACCGCTGCACGAAGCTGAACCCGCCGCCGCGGGACCCGGAGAACAGCCAGTACTGCCGCGCGGTCCACAACGGCGACAGCCGCAACCCGGACCCGGGCCGCCAGGAGCGGTCCAAGACCCAGTCCACCTGGCACTAGCCTACTGGGTAGGGAGCGCCCGGTTGCGCACGCGCTCCAGCGCCAGCCGGGGCGCGTCGTACAGCCGCCGCTTCAGGATCGACTTCACCAGCGACTGCTTCCGCCGCACGTAGCCGAACTGCCCGCACAGCGTCATCACCGTCTCGACGCCCCGGGGCCGGCACTCCTGGAAGCGCCCGTTCACCAGCAGCGTGTCGAAGCCGAAGTCCTGCTGGAAGGCGAACTTGAGCGCCTCGCTGGAGACCGTCACGTCCGCCGGCGTCCCCGCGGGCTCCACCTTCACGCGCCGGAGCGTCTCCACCACCACCACGTTCTTGTGGTCGCTCAGCTCGAACGACGCCCGCCGGAGCCGGAGCCGCATCAGCGCGAAGTCGACCGCGGCCATGCCCTTCCGGAGCCGCTCCAGCCCGCCCCGGACGGTGGCCAGCACGTCCTCCAGCGGCACCGCGTCGCTCTTGCGCAGCGGCTTCTCCCCGCGCTGGACCGCGTCCACGTGCGCGTCCAGCTCAGCGGCGCGCGAGCCCGCCTCGGCGGAGGCGGCGCGGAGCCCATCCCCGGAGAGCTCCATCACGTCGCCCGGCCGGCACACCACCGGCGACATCCCCATCGACCGGACCCGCTCCGCCACCACCGACGGCCGGTTCACCGAATCGTTCAGGTACGCGTTCTCCTGGTGGGAGAAGTACACGTACGACGCGAACGGCATCACGAACCGCGGCTGGACCGACTTCACCTCCATTTCGAGATGCGCCAGCTTCACCCGCGCGGAGTCCTGGCGCCGGGCCGGCTCCCCGGGGTTGCCCATCCAGTTGGCGTACGAGAACTGGCTGGCGACCAGGTCCACCTCGCCCGGCTTCACGCCGAACGCCTTCATCGCGCCCTCCACCTCGGCCATCGAGGCGAACCAGCAGTCGTTGAAGTTGATCATCCGGAACGCGCCGGCGGCCAGCAGGTGGCAGGAGTCGCCGTCGCGCGCCATCGAGGTGGTGAGGGAGATGTCCGGGCCCAGCTCCACGCGCTCGCCGTTGGCGACCTCCACCACCTTCGCGAACCCGTGCTTGCGCAGGAAGCTCACCACCCGCCCGTCGGCGGTGCGCTGGAACACCACCGTCACCTCGGGCCGCCGCGCCTCGGGGATGGCCTTCACCGCGCCGATGCTGAAGTGGTCCGGGTGCTCGTGGCTGAACCAGAGGTGGGTCACCTTCTGCGCCTCGAACGGCGCGCTGGGCACCAGCAGGTCCCAGCCGTTGTCGAAGGCCGGCCCGGAGAGCCACGGATCCACCGCCAGGCACACGCTACCCTGTTCAACGCAGTAGCCCGCGTGACCCAGGAATCGCAGCGTCGCCATGGAGCCTTCCGGATACTTCAGCCCGGGGGCGAAATCCAGCCGGGCCCGGGCCGGGCCTTCACCGTTCGTACTTCTGAAGCAGCCGCTTGAAGTACATCCGGTCCAGCGAGACCGCGGCGCTCCCCGCCCGCGCCCGCGGCACCGGCCGGCGCATCTGCCCGGTCTCCTTCAGCGGGAAGGTGCGGACTGCGGATCCGACGCGAGGGTGGCTCCGGACGGGTCGTCGGGGCCGCGCGGCCATTGGTTGGCCTTGCCGTTGCCGGGCGCTTCCGTGTGCAGGCGGTACTGCGCGGTGGTCTTCACGAAGAAGGTCCCCGGGCGCCGGCAGTCGAACCGGATGTCGATGTCCTGGATCCGCGTCGGGCCCTTGCCCTGGACCTGCAACCCCGCGCCCATCACCTTGAGAGTGCCGTCCCGGGCTTCCTTGACGTCGATCTGCAGAGAGTCCGGCACCAGCTCGTAGTGGCGATCCTTCACCGCCTTCTCGATGAAGGGCACCAGCACCGCCGCATCGACGTAGGGCCGGGTCGAGGTCAGCAGGTCCAGGAAGATGATGTCGTCCCGGAGCGACGTGTCGTCCATCGTCACCATGCCCCACCGCGCGCCCAGCCCGCCCACGAGCACCACCACCGCGAGCCATTTCATGGGGGCCGATTCTGCACCGCCTGGGCGGCGCGGGGGGCGATCACCTTCACCGCCACCTGGGTGCTGGTGGCCAGGTGCCAGCCCCGGTACACCCGGCCCATCCCCCCGGCGCCGAGCAGGGCGCGAATTGTCACACGGCCACCCAGGCACCTCCCAATGAGTGGGTCGCTGGCGTTGATCGGCGGCAAGGCGGCCAGTCTGCGAAGGGGGGCGGGGCGAGTCCAGCGGGCCTGTAACGACCCGATGTGCAGGAAACTGCTCAGTTCTTTGCAGATCCGAGAGGTAATGAAAATCGGGGATGCGCGTCATACGTGGAAGGGATGAGTCGTCTGTCCTTCTTCCGGGGGGAATTGTCATGGTGCAGGTCACGCAACCTCTGAAGTTTCGGACCCTGAAGCTGAAGAACCGGGTCATCCGCGCCGGCCATACGTCGGTCCGCGGCGATCAGCCGGGGCATTCGCTGGCGGCGTCCTTCGACTGGGAGCTGCGGTTCGCGGAGGCGGGGGTGGGAGCCATCATCTCGCCGCTCGCGGTGGTGCGGCCGTCTGGCCTGCCCCTGGAGCTCTCGGCCATCCATCCCTGCTGGGCGGAGCACGTGAGCCGGGTGCACGCCAACGGCTGCCCGTACATCCTCCGGATTGGACAGGGGAATTCCATGCACGAGGAGCCCACGGCGGCGGAGCTCCAGGACCTCATCCGGGGCTTCGGCGAGGCGGCGCGAGCGGCGCGCGACGCCGGGGCGGCCGGCGTGGAGATCGACGCGGCGCGTGGTTCGGTGATTGCCCAGTTCCTGGCGCCAGGGATGGAGGACCGGACGGACGGTTACCGGGGCTCGGCGGAGAACCGCGGGCGGCTGGCCCGGGAGATCGTCCAGGCGGTGCGCCATTCGGTGGGGCCGGCGTTCCACGTCCAGGTCCGCCTGGGCGCGAGCAGCCCGCTGGGCATGATGGCCGCGGGCACGCTGGAGCTGGTGCGAAGGCTGGAGGAGGACGGGATCGACGCCATCCACCTCACGCCGGACGGCGATCACCCGGGGGCGCAGGCCGACGGCCCGGTGGGGTTCGCCAGCCGCTACGTCAAGGACGTCGCGGGCGTGCCGGTCCTGCGCAACGGGCTCTTCCCCACCAGCGACTCCATCCGGACCGCCCTCGAGAGCGGCTCCTGCGACGCGGTCACCCTCACCCGCCCACTGATCCGCCAGACCACGGCGTCGGAGCTGGGGACGAAGCAGGCGGCGTAGCGCGTCGGACGTAAGAGCCCGAAGCGATTTTTCAGATTGGGCTCCGGAGCCGAAGGCCACTGGTTCGAATCCAGTATCGCGCTTGGTGAACGGCCGGGAATCACTCGCGAATTGCGACGGGTCCCCGGCCATTCCGTTGCTGGCGAGCGACGCGAGCGTGCCTTCTTTCCGACCCTTCAGAGTGCTTATGATGAGAGGGCATGCGACCCATTGAAGCCGACTACCGTGATGGCGTTCTCCGCCCCACCACGCCCCTTCAGCTCAAGCAGGGGGAGCGAGTCGGTCTCGTCGTGATGCGCCGGCCGGATCAGGAGCGTTGGAACCTGGAACGCCTGGCCAGAACCTCCCAGGAGGATGAAACGTTGGCGAGGGCTGGGCTCGATGAATGGGCTCGCGGGCTGGATCACGAGGACAGCCGTTGAGGCGTGGCGAAATCTGGTGGGCTGACCTCGGGCCGTATCGCCCCAAAGAGCAAACCGGCAAGCGGCCCGTTGTCGTCTGGCAAAGCGAGACCTTGACGCGGGTCCTTCAGTCGGTCCTTGTGGTCCCGCTCACTACGAACCTGGACCGCGCTCACCTGGCCGGCACGACGTTGATCGAGTCCCGCGAGGGGAGTCCGCCTGAAACCTCGGTTGCGCTCGCATTCCAGATGCGTGCGGTCCCGAAGGTCTGCCTCTCTGAACGGATCCGCCTACTGACCTCGGAGGAACAGGCTGAGTTGGAGCTTGCGACCGACGAGGCACTCGGACGGATCGAGCCTGAGGCTTCATAGAGTGCGCCTGGAAGCGCCATCTACGGACCTCACTCCGGCGTCTCGCGGACGAATACCCGGCCGTCGCTGCAGTCGTCCAGCCGTTCCTGAAGCCACCCTCGCCATTCGGAGTCGGTTCGGAGGAGCCCGCGCTCATCCGTGAGATGCCGCGCGTCCTGGCAGAAGCCGCCCTCGGCCAGGATGCCGGCGGCGGAGAAACCCGCGAGCTCGGAGGTGTCCTCGCCAGCTAGCGCCAGTAACAGCGCCCGCGACTCCTCCCGGCGATTCGCCTGGAGCCATCCGCGCGCCACGCCGAAGAGGTGGCCGCGGGAGGCGCCGGCGCCCACCACGTCCCATTCCGAGCGCACGTTCAGCGTCACCCGCGGTGGCACGAAGATCGGGAGCAGCGCCACCTCGGCCGGCACGACCAGCGCCAGCATCAGGACGACCCGGCCGGCGATGGACCTCCGCGGCGGATCGGGCCGGGGCCACGAAGGCGGGTGACCCGCCGCGCGCATCCGGTCGTACAGCTCCGGATGGGTGAGGCGCCGGCTGCCGATCACCGCGGGCACCAGGTTCTCCGCGTACAGCTTCTCCAGCGCCCGCGCGTACGTCGCGTGGTCCTCGCCCAGCTCCTGGTCCGCCCGGTGCTCCATCCGCAGGGCGAACCTCCGGAGCAGCAAGGCCACTACCACCAGCGCCAGGGCCCACCCGAGGGTGAGCCCCAGGTCGACCCAGTCGCGAGCCACCACCGGGCTCAGGAGCAGTGTCCAGCAACCCACGACCGGCAACGCCAGCCGCGCGGTCCGTATCGCCCACGGCTCCCGGAGGTGTCCCAGCTCGTGGCGGAGGATCGCCTCCATCTCGTCCGGCGCAGCCATCTCCGCCAGGCGCCGGGTGACCAGCACGCCCTGGATCCACGGCAGCGCCAGCGCATTGGCCATCGGCACGTCGATCTCCCAGACGAAGCGCGGGTGGTGGCCGCTCGCCGCCGCGGCTGCCTCCGCCGCCGCCACGAGCGACGGCCTGGCCTTCGACACCAGCCCTACCGCGTGGGCGACGTACGTCCCCATCCCCGCCGCCGCTGCCGCCGCGCCCGCCATCAGCGCCGACAGCGCCACCACGCGTGGCGTTCCCTGCAGGGCTGCGACCACGCAGGCGCCGGTGAAGGCGAGCCACAGCGCCAGTTGCATCACCAAGAGCCAGGCCAGGGTGCCGCGGATCTGCTCGCCCGCGGACCGGCGGACGCCGGCGGAGACCAGAAACGCGCGGGTGGCGAGCGCCGTGCCCAGCAGCGCGAGCGGGAACGTGAGCGCCACCACCAGCGCCGTCGGCGTGGCCGTCACCGGGCCGCGGACCAGGGAGATCACCAGGGTCAGCAGGATCGGCAACACCAACTGTGCCTGCCGGGCGACGAACATCTGCGGCCACAGCGCCCGGGCGCGCGCGTACCACGGCTCGGCCGGCACCGGCTCGCGGGACCTGGATACCCGGATGGCCAGCGCCGTCACCAGGAAGCTGAACGGCAGCGCGGCCAGGACCAGCAGGATCGGGAAGTGGCGCACCCAGAACGGCATCAGCGAGGAGAGGTCCTCGCCCGTCATGCGCTCTTGGGTTTGTCGGTCGGTTCGGCGGGCTTGGCTTCGGCGGATTTGGGTTCGACCGGCATCGCCTCAGCGGCCTTGGCCTCTGCCGGCTTCGCCTCTGCAGCCTTCCCGGCGGACGGCCGCAGGAAATCGAACGACCGTTTCCAACTCCCCGTGCGCAGCGACTCCACGGTGCGGTACGCCATCCGCGCGCGCCCCGTCCCGCGAAGCTGGATCCACTCCTGCCTGGGGATCACCTTCCCTCCCCAGCGCGACTTCGACTGGTCGGTGCCGGTGGAGAGGCTGACGGTGGTGATGCCCTCGGCGATGGCGACCTTGAGCGCCTCCGCCAGCGTGGTGGTCATCACGCTGTATTCGGACCACTTCGGGTCGTACCCCGAATAATAGAGGTACCACGCCTTCCCGAACTGGAAGCCCACCCGGGTGGCCACCACCGCGTCCTTGATGACGAGCTCGAAGGAGCGGAAGCGGCCCTGCGCCGCGAAAGCGCGGCAGACCTCGACCATGAAGCTCCGCTCCGACGGGAGGCCGAAGACGTCGCGGTGTTTGATGGTGTCGGTGACGCCGGCGCGGGCGGCGTGGAGCTCGAACAGCCTGGCCAGCGCGCCCTCCACGTCCTCCGGCGCCCGCCCCACCTTCAACGTGAACTCATGCGAGTCGCGCTTGAGTGAGTTGTAGCACTTGCGCAGCGACTCCCGGACGTTGCGCTTGAGGTTGGACTTGAAGGTCTCCCAGTTGTCCGGCATCTCCAGCACGTGCTCTTCGCGCGCGGCCAGCTTCTGCAGCCGCGCCGGGTCGGCGCCCAGCTCCGCCTCGGTGAGCTCCGGCGGCAGGCCGCTCCAGTGGATCCAGTCCCAGGCACCGCCAGACGCCTCCAGGTCGGTGCGCAGCGCGGCGAGCACGGCCTTCTCTGCCCCCGGCGCGCAGAGCAGCCCGCGGACCTCGGTGAGGTTGCCGTCCGCGCCCAGGAAGTGGAGCTGCCGCACCCGCAGCGGGCTCCACGCCGGCCGCACGGTGAGCATCAGCGGCGCCACCGCCACGAGCGCCCCGCCCGCGTCCCGGATGGCGCGCAGCTGCAGCGAATCCCGCGTCGTACTGCCGCCGCGCCGCAGGTGGTTCCACCACGCCTGGGCCCACTCCACCGCCAGGAACGGCAGGCGGCAGCCGGAGGATTCGAACAGCGCGCGCCACTCCCCGGCGAGCGCGCCCAGCGGATCCGCCCCGTCCACCCGCTCCACCCGGAGCGGACCGCTCACGTCCACCACAGCCCCGCCCTGGCGACGAGCTTGAGCGCCGTCAGCTCCGCCCCGCCGTGGCGCTCCCGGTACTTGGAGAACATGCGCGTGTACTGGATGGTGACGCCCTTGTTGTCCTTCTGCCCGTGCATGATCGACGGGGCGCCGGTGCGGTAGTTGAGGACGACGCGGTCGAGGAACACCACGTCGAACTGCCGGATCGCCCGGATGTAGAAGTCGACGTCCTCCACCAGCCGGATCTGCTCGTCGAACCCCTCGAGCTCGACCACGCACTCCTTCCGCAGCAGCGCCGACGAGCACACCATCACGGTGGGCTTGAACAGCATGTTGGCGACCATCAGGCGCCGCGAGCGCAGCGCGTAGCTCAGCCGCGCGCGCCGGGCCGCGTTCTGGAAGTACGCCGTCTGCTGCGCCAGCGTCGGGGGGTGGTCCCCGAAGGGAGCGATGCGCCCGAACACCACGCCGACCTTCGGGTGCGCCTCGAGCTCGGCGATCATGGCCGCGTAGGCGCCCTGCTCCATCCGGTCGTCATCGTCGAAGAAGTGGATGAAGCGCCCGCTGGCCCTGGGCCAGGCGCTGTTGCGGACCTTGCCGGGGACGCCGCCGGTGGGGACGGCCATCTTCTCGTACTTCACCCGCGGGTCCCCGAGCTGCTCCACGGCCGCCGCCGCCGATCCCTCCGGGCTGTCGTCCACCACGAAGACCTCGACGTTCACCCGTTCCTGGGCGAGCACGCTCTGGATCGCCTCCACGAGCTGGGCCGGGCGGCGGAAGGTCGGGATGACGGCTGAGACGTCGGTGGCCATGGGCCGCGCGGGAGTGTGTCCGATCCGGACCGGACGCATCAACAGCATTTCGAGGCTGGTTACCGGACGAGCGATGCCTGGAAGAACTGGACCAATTTCTCGGCGTAGGGGCGCCCGCCGCCCTCGGCGTAGGTGGCGTGGCCCTCGCCGGGGATCCGGTACACCTCGCCGCCGCACGCCTGCGCCAACTCGGGGGCCATCCGGGACGGGACCACCGGGTCGTCCTGGAAGGTGATGAACAGCGAGCGCCGGCCCCGCATCTTCGTCGCCACGTCGATGGGCCGGAAGTTGCCCCCCTCCATATGCCGCCGAGCCACCCACAGCGCCGCCGCGCGCGCCCAGGGCCAGGTCCCGCCGTACTCGTACGCGGTCTGCTCCACCGCGTCGGTGAACCCGCCGGCCGCGGCGACGGCGGCGACCCGCCCGTCCTCCGCCGCGAAGGCCGTCACCAGCGCGGCGCCGTTGGAGATGCCGAAGGCGCCGATGTGCCCGGGCTGGACGCCCTTCTCCTTCGTGAGCCAGTCGACCGCGCCCTCGAACGCCGCCCGCTCGGGACCGCCCAGCCTCACCTCCCCGCCGCTCTCGCCGTGCCCCGGCCAGTCGAACGCCAGCGTGCCGAAACCGGCGCCAGCGAGGATCAGGAGCTCCTCCCGCACCTGCGCGCGGTCCGTCCCGCTGCCGTGGGTGAGCAGGACGGCGGCGCCGTTCTTGGAAGGCACCCACCAACCTTTCACCTGGAAGGTGCTCTCTCCGGAGCTGGACTGCCAGGTGACGGGCTCCACCGCAATTCCCCAGGGCGGCGGTGGCGCGCGCCGCGGCGGATGGAACCCCACTCCCTCGGACTTGACCGCCCGCACCGCGGATTGCGTCATCCACAGCGCCACCACCACCAGCAGCAGCGCCACGTCGATAAACATCCGTCTCCTCACGTCCTCACGCCGCCTTCAGCCCCCGGCGTTCCTGCCGGGCGCGCAGCGCGCTCCTCGCGAATTCCAGTGTCTCCTTGACGTTGATGGCCCGGGTGACCACCGCCAACCCGACGTAGGCCACCGCCTCGATCAGCAGCCGCAGCGCCAGCGACGGGATCCCGTGCGGCTCGCCCAGCCACGACGGCGGCGCGTCGACCAGCGGCCGGAGCTGCATGTGGAGAGTGCCCACCAGCACCATCACCAGCACGGTGCGCAGCAACATGGAGATCGACTTCCGGTCGAACACGCCCTTCCCGGTGAAGAACATCAGGGTGGCGATGATCACCAGCTCGGTGGACACGGTGGCCAGCGCGGCGCCCGTCCCCCCCCACCCGGCGCCGCGCTCCGCCAGCGGCCGGATGAAGATGAGGTTGAAGATGGGGTTGATCACCAGCCCGAAGGCCGAGATCCCGGTCATCGTCCAGGGCCGGCCCTTGGCCCACATGAAGTAGCTGGCCACCACCGCCACGTAGGTGAGGGCGAAGTTGGCGCAGAGGATCATCAACGCCGGGACCGCGGGAAGGAACTGGGCGCCCGCCGTCAGCCGAACCGCCAGCTCGGAGGCCAGCGTCATGGCGAAGCCGCCCGCCAGCGCGAAGGTGAGGATGGCGGACATGGTCCGCGCCCCCACCGCCTCCAGCTCCTCCCGGGAGCGCGCCGCGGCGCGGGAGAACAGCGGCAGGATCGCCCCGCCCAGCAGCGGCGTGAGCACCAGGGTGAAGCTGGAGATCTGCACCGCGGCGCCGTACCAGCCCACCTCGGCGGCGCTCATGTTCCAGTAGGACATCATGTTCACGTCCAGCTTCCCGTAGATGAGCGAGAGGCTGTTGAGCATGAACGGGAATGCATTCTTCAGCGCGCCGAAGGTGCCCTTCCAGTCCACCTTCAGCACGAGCGGGATCTGCCGGAAGACCTCGCGGTAGACGAACACCGCCTTCGCCACCTCGGCGAGGAAGAACGCCAGCACCGCGCCCAGCAGCCCGCCCCCCATCGCCACGAACGCCACCACCCCCACGCCCCACAGCAGCTTGGTGGCGACGTTGATCTTCGCCAGCCCGCTCACCTCGCGGGAGGCGGTGAGCAGCCCGCCGAAGGCGCTGTTCTGCTGGTAGAGCGCCCACGTCCCGCCCATCCCCACCGCGGCCATCCACATCAGCTCGGACTTGCCGGTGCCCAGGAGGTAGACGCTCATCAGGCCGATAAGAAGGAAGAACATCACCGCCCGGATGATCATCACGCCGCCGGTGAAGTCGCTGGCGTGCTCGATGCGGACGGACACCTCCTTCTGGGCGTAGGGCTCCATCCCGAAGGTGGTGAGCAGGAAGACGGAGTTGGCCAGGTAGTCCGCCTCGGTGAAGAGGCCGTAGTCCTCCAGCCCCAGCTTGCGGGGGAGGAAGAAGAGCCGGACCGCCAGCCCGACGCCGTAGGTGGCGACGAGGGAGAGCCCCATCTGCAGGGCGTTGCGGACGGCGATCCGCGCGTCGTGATGGGTACCGGGGTCTTGTGCGACGGGGGCGGCGTCCGCCATGAAGGGCGGTCAATCTGGCACGCGGCCCCAAGATTCTCAAAGATCGCCCTTGCACCCTTGGGCCCTGAAACTCTGGCCACGTATCGGGTAAGGTCGGTAGACCCCTTCCGTCGAATGAAGCCCTTTTTCTTCGGTCCCTCTACCCAGCCCAGGTTCGGCTTGCTGCACCCGCCCGCGGGAGAGAGCACGCGCCGTGCCGGCGTGCTCCTCTGCTACCCCGGCGAGCAGGAGTACAACATCAGCCACTGGGCCTTCCGGAAGCTCGCCGGCCTGCTGGCCCGCGCCGGGTTCCCCGTGCTGCGCTTCGACTGGGCCGGCACCGGCGACTCCCTGGGGGAGTCCGGCGGCGGCCGCGTCTCGACGTGGGTGGAGGACGTCTCGCTGGCGGCGCAGGAGCTGAAGGATTCGGCGGAGGTCGAGCGCGTCTCCGTGGTGGGGATGCGCCTGGGCGCGGCGCTGGCGGCGCGCGCGGTGGCCGGCGGCGTCAAGGTCGAGGACTTGGTGCTGTGGGA
Organism: Myxococcaceae bacterium; assembly: GCA_036559665.1. Taxonomy (GTDB): domain Bacteria; phylum Myxococcota; class Myxococcia; order Myxococcales; family Myxococcaceae; genus DASRBA01. The sequence goes on along the minus strand of DATBSS010000378.1, from coordinate 6,714 downwards.
GCCGGTGCTCTCCGGCAGGAAGTACCTGGCCGAGCTGGAGGCGCTGGACCGCCACGAGCTGGACCGCCTGCTGCACGCCGGGGACGCCAACCCGGTGGAGCTGGGCGGATACCCGTTCGGCAAGGAGGTCCGCTCGGACCTGGAGGCCCTGGACGTGGCGGCAGAACCCCCGGCCCAGGCGAAGCGGGTGTGGCTGTTCACGGACCGCGCCCGCCCGGACGTGGAGGCGGTGGAGAAGGCGTGGGCGGCGGCCGGACTCCAGATTTCCGCGCAGGTGGTGCAGGACAAGGCGTCGGTGACGGGAGGCGCGGCACGGGAGGCGGCGGCGCTGTACACCACGGTGCTGGAGTCGATCACCGCGCGGCTCTCGGAGGGCGCGTCATGAGAGAGCGGGCCCTCCTGCTGGGCGAAGGCCAGAACCTGGTCGGCGTCCTCTGCGAGCCAGAGCCGGGGAAGAAGATCGCCGGCGCGCCCGCGGTGCTGCTGTGGAACGTCGGCATCCACCACCGCGTGGGGCCGTACCGCGTCTTCACCGACCTGGCGCGCCGCCTGGCCGCGGAGGGCTTCACCTCCTTCCGGTTCGACGTCGCCGGCCAGGGCGACAGCGCCGCGCGCCGCGGCGTGGTGGAGGGCAACCCCCACGTGGCGGACGTGAAGGACGTGATGGCCTTCCTGGAGAAGAAGCTGGCCTTCAAGACCTTCGTCCCGGCCGCCTTCTGCTCCGGCGTGGACGCCTGCCACGCGCTGGTGCTGGAGGACGCGCGGGCCGTCGGCACCATCTACCTGGAGGCCTACGCCTGGCGGACGCCCGGGTTCTGGATGCGGTACCCGAAGCGCTTCCTGGACCTCAACCGCTGGCGGCGAAAGCTCCAGGGCCAGAAGGACGAGGAGAAGGGCGACGGCGCGGCGGGGGACGAGGTGGCGCTGGACCCGGTGGCGCAGGAGAAGGCGCAGCAGGACGCGGGCGGGGTGGTCTTCTCCCGGTCGCAGCCGGACCCCATGGTCTTCGGCGGCGAGGTGGCGAAGATCGCCGCGCGCGGCACCCGGATGTTCTTCCTCTATTACGGCGGCGACACCAACGTGAACCACGCCGGCCAGCTCTGGGAGATGATCGGCCGTTCGGCCGGCGACCTGGGCGGGAAGGTGGAGGTATTCTTCGACGGGGACGCCGACCACATCCTCTATCGCCCCGCGGACCGCGGCCGGTCCCTGGACGCCATGGTCGCCTGGACCCGCAAATACTTTGGAGGGAGCGTTCCATCCCCATGAAGCTCGCCGTACACCGCCTGTTCGAGGCGCAGGTGGACCGCGCGCCGGACGCGCTGGCCGCCGCCTGTGGCGACGAGCGCGCCACCTACGCGGAGCTGGACGTCCGCGCCAACCGGATCGCGCACGCGCTGATCGCGCGCGGGGTGAAGCCGGGCCAGCGGGTGGGCCTGTGCCTGGACCGGACCGTCGACGCGCTGGCGGCGCTGGTGGGCATCCTCAAGGCCGGCGCCGCGTACGTCCCGCTGGAGTCCACCTACCCGAAGGAGCGGCTGGCGTTCATCGCCTCCGACGCGGCGATCGCGGCGCTGGTGACGGCGCGCGCGCTGCGCCCGCGCCTGCCGGACCGCGGGTGCCCGGAGCTCCTGGTGGACGCGGACGCGGCGATCATCGCGGCCGCCCCCTCCACCCGCCCCGACGTCCGCGGCGTCACCGGCGAGTCGCCCGCGTACGTGATGTACACCTCCGGCTCCACCGGCCAGCCGAAGGGCGCGGAGATCCTCCAGAAGGCGATCGACCGGCTGGTCCTCCAGGTCGAGTACGTGTCCCTGGGCCCCCAGGAGCGGCTGCTCTTCGCCGCGCCGCTGGCGTTCGACGCGTCCACCTTCGAGATCTGGGGCGCGCTGCTCAACGGGGGCGCGGTGATCTGCTACCCCGAGCCGGTCCCCACGCCGCGCGGGCTGAAGGAGATCATCACCCGGCACCAGGTCACCACCTCGTGGCTGACCGCGGCGCTCTTCAACGCGGTGGTGGACGAGGACGTGACCGCGCTGAAGGGGCTGAAGCAGCTCCTCACCGGCGGCGAGGCGCTCTCGGTGGCGCACGTGCGCCGGGCGATGGCGGCGCTGCCGGAGACGCAGCTCTTCAACGGCTACGGGCCCACGGAGACCACCACCTTCGCCGTGGTGCACCGCATCCCGCGCGACCTGCCGGAGGACGCCGCCGCGGTGCCCATCGGCAAGGCCATCCGCCTCACGGCGCTGCACGTGCTGGACCCGGAGCGGCGCGCGGTCAAGGACGGCGAGGTGGGCGAGCTGTTCATCGCCGGCGACGGCCTGGCCTCCGGGTACATCAACCGCCCCGGCCTCACCGCTGAGCGCTTCGTCGCCAACCCCTTCCAGCAGGGCGAGCGGATGTACCGCACCGGCGACCTGGTGCGGCGGGACCCGGACGGCCTGGTCCACTACCTGGGCCGCATCGACACCCAGGTGAAGATCCGCGGCTACCGGATCGAGCTGGGGGAGATCGAGGCCGCGCTGCAGCGGCACCCGGCGGTGAAGGCGGCGGTGGTGCAGGCGGTGGAGCGCGGGGGCGAAAAACGGCTGGTGGCGTACTGCGTGGCGTCCGGCTCGCCGGCGCGCCCCAAGGACCAGGAGCTGGGCCGGTGGCTGGGCGCTTCGCTGCCCGACTACATGGTGCCGCGCGCGTTCATGTGGCTGGACGCCATCCCGGTGACCTCCAACGGGAAGGTGGACCGCCGCGCGCTCCCCAAGCCCGAGCTGGGACGCCCGTCGCTGGCCAACGAGTACGCGCCGCCGGAGACGAAGCTGGAGAAGGCGATCTGCTCGCTGTGGTCGGAGCTGCTGGGCATCGGCGAGGTGGGCGCCACCGACGGCTTCTTCGACCTGGGCGGCAGCTCGCTGCTGGCGGTCCGGATGGTCTCCCGCCTGCGCGAGCGCACCGGCCACGACCTCCCGGTGCTGGAGGTCTTCGAACGCCCCACCGCCCGCGGGCTGGCGCAGCGGCTGGAGGGCGCCGGGTCGGGGACGAACGCGCTGGACGCGGCGCTGAAGAAGATCGCCTCCCGCTCGAGCGACCGCGGGCCGGTGGCCATCGTCGGGATGGTCTGCCGGCTCCCCGGCGCCACCGGGATCGGCGAGCTGTGGAAGATGATGGTGGAGAACCGCGAGGGCGTGGCCCGCTTCACCGACGCCACGCTCGACCCGGACGTCCCCGCCGCGCTCCGCGCCGATTCGTCCTACGTCCGCGCCCGCGGCGTCCTCGAGGATGCGGACAAGTTCGACGCGCCGTTCTTCGGCATCTCCCCGCGCGAGGCGGAGGTCATGGATCCGCAGCAGCGGATCTTCCTCGAGCTGGCGTGGGAGGCGCTGGAGCACTCCGGCCACGTCCCGGAGCGCTTCGACGGGGCCATTGGCGTCTGGGGCGGCAAGTACAACGACACCTACTGGAGCGAGAACGTCGTCACCCGCCCGGACCTGGTGGACCAGCTGGGCGCCTTCCAGGCCATGGTGGCCAACGAGAAGGACTACATCGCCACGCGCGTGGCCCACAAGCTGAACCTCCGCGGCCCGGCCATCTCCATCCACAGCGCCTGCTCCACCTCGCTGGTGGCCACCGCCATGGCCTTCCGGAGCATCCAGCAGGGCGAATGCGACCTGGCGCTGGCGGGCGGCGTGGCGCTCACCGTGCCCATCCGGAGCGGGCACCTGTACCAGGAGGGCGGCATGCTCTCCTCGGACGGGAGCACCCGCACCTTCGACGCCTCCTCCACCGGCACCGTGTTCTCCGACGGCGCGGCGATGGTGGTGCTGCGGCGGCTGGAGGACGCGGTCCGCGACGGCGACACCATCTACGCCGTGCTCCGCGGCGCCGGCATCAACAACGACGGCGGCGACAAGGCCAGCTTCACCGCGCCGTCGGTGGAGGGACAGGCGCTGGTGGTGGCCCGCGCGCACGCGGACGCGGGCGTGGACCCGCGGTCCATCTCCTACGTGGAGACCCACGGCACGGCCACTCCGCTGGGCGACCCCATCGAGGTGGAGGCGCTCACCCGCGCCTTCCGCGCCCGCACCCAGGACACCGGCTTCTGTGGCATCGGCTCCATCAAGACCAACATCGGCCACACGGTGATGGCGGCCGGCGCCGCCGGGCTGATCAAGACCGCGCTCGCGCTGCGGAACGAGCTCATCCCGGCGTCGCTCCACTTCCAGAAGCCCAACCCGAAGGTCGACTTCGAACGCTCGCCGTTCCGCGTCGTCTCCGCCAACCAGCCGTGGCCGAGGTCCGCCTCCCCGCGCCGGGCGGGCGTGTCGTCCTTCGGCGTGGGCGGGACCAACGCGCACGTCGTCGTCGAGGAGGCCCCGCTCCAGCTCTCCCCGCCGGAGACGAGCGGCCCGGAGCTGCTGGTCCTCTCCGCCCGCACCGACTCCGCGCTGGAGGCCCAGGCCCGGCGGCTGCTGGAGCACCTGGAGCAGAACCCGGGCGCCAACCTGCCGGACGTGGCCTTCACGCTCCACGACGGCCGGCGCGCGTTCCAGAAGCGGCGGGCGGTGGTCGCCTCCAGCGTCCAGGACGCGGTGATGGCGCTCAAGGACCTCAAGCGCCACATCAACCGCCAGGCCTTCGGCTCCCGCCCGGAGCTGGTGTTCCTCTTCCCCGGCCAGGGCTCGCAGTACGTGGGGATGGGCCGGTCCCTGTTCGCCGCGCTGCCGGTGTTCCGCGACGCGCTGGAGCGCTGCTTCGCCGCCGGGAAGGAGGCGGTGCCGGACCTCCGCGAGGTGATGTTCGCGCCGGAGGGCGACGCCAGGGCGGAGGCGGCGCTGAAGGCCACCCAGTACACGCAGCCGGCGCTGTTCGCCATCGAGTACGCGCTGGCCTGCCAGATGATCCACTACGGGCTGAAGCCGACGGCCATGGTGGGCCACTCGGTGGGCGAATTCGCCGCGGCGGCGCTCGCCGGCGTGATGAGCGCGGAAGACGCCATGCGCCTGGTGGCCGAACGCGGGCGGATGATGGGCTCCATGCCGCCGGGGACCATGCTCTCCGTGCGGCTGCCGGCCAAAGACGTCAAGCCGCGGCTGACCGGCGGGCTGGGCATCGCCTCCGACAACGGGCCGCAGCTGTGCGTTGTCTCCGGGCCCACGCCCGAGGTGGAAGCGTTCCAGAAGGCCCTGGACGCGGACGGCGTGCAGGCCAGGCCGCTGCACACCTCGCACGCCTTCCACTCCTCGATGATGGACCCCGCGGTGGGGCCGTTCACCGAACGCGTGGCCAAGGTGAAGCTCTCCGAACCGCGCATCCCCTTCGTCTCCACCATGACCGGGACGTGGATCAGCGCGGAGGAGGCCACCGACCCGGCGTACTGGGGCCGGCACCTGCGCGCCACCGTCCGCTACGGCGACGCGATCGGCACGCTGTGGGCCAAGGCGATCCCGGTGCTGGTGGAGGTGGGCCCGCGGACCACGCTCGCCACGCTGGCGCGGCAGCAGGTCAAGGACCGCGCCAAGCAGGTGGCCGTCTCCATCCTGAACGACACCGCGGAGTCCGAGCTGCCCTCGCTGCTGGGCGCCATCGGCCAACTCTGGGCCACCGGCGCCGACGTGGACGCCCGCGCCTTCTACGGCATCACCGACCGCACGCCGCGCCGCCGCATCGCGCTCCCCACCTACCCCTGGGACGAGCACCGCTACTGGGTGGCGAAGGCAAACAGGATGGCGGTCCCCGCCGTTCCCAAACCCATCACTGCTCCTGCTCCCTCTCCCACTCCAGCTCCAATCGCTGCTCCAGCCCGAGACATCGCACCCACGCCCATGGCATCCCGAATCCCTGAACTGAAGGCGCAGCTGGCGGCGGTCTTCGAAGAGACCGCCGGCATCGAGATCACCGACGCCGACTCCAACGCGTCATTCCTCGAGCTTGGCTTCGACTCCCTCTTCCTCACCCAGGTGGCCCTCGCCCTCGGGCGCAAGTTCGAAGGCGGCGTGAAGATCACCTTCCGGCAGCTGGTGAACGACCTCCCCACCCTCGACGCCCTCGCCGAATTCATGGACCAGAACCTCCCGAAGGACGCGGTCGCCGCCGCCCCGGCCCCTGAAGCCGCCGCCGCCGCGGCCGCTCCTGCCCAGGCAGCCGTTCCGCAGATGCCCCAGGTCCCGCAGATGATGCAGATGCCCATGGCGATGCCGCAGATGCCGATGGGCATGCCCCAGATGCAGATGCCCATGGGCATGGGCATGGGCATGGGTTACCCGGGCATGGACATGATCGGGATGATGCAGCAGCAGCTGCAGATGATGCAGATGCAGCTGGCGATGCTGACCGGCCGCCCGATGATGCCCATGGGGATGCCGGGCATGCCGATGATGGGGATGCCCGGGATGCCCGCCATGGCGCCGATGCCGGCGCCGGCCGCCGTCCCCGCCCCAGCCCCAGCCGCCCCGGCGCCCGCGGCCGCAGCCGCCACCGCCGCGGCCCGGGCCGCCGCCCCGCCCCCGGACAAGAAGGCGGACGAGGACGCCTCCGCGGTGAAGAAGCCGTTCGGCGCCATCGCCCGCATCGCGCTGCACAAGGACGAGCTGACGCCGCGCATGAAGGGCCGGCTGGACGGCCTGATGGCGCGCTACACGTCGCGGACGAAGAAGTCCAAGCAGCACACCGAGGAGAACCGCGCCTTCAACGCCGACCCGCGCGTGGTCACCGGCTTCCGCC
>DATBSS010000377.1:0-3146 GCA_036559665.1 Myxococcaceae bacterium | reverse complement strand
GCGCTGGTCGCCGCAGCGGGCGGTGGAGGGGGAGACCAGCCCGGAGACGTTCGAGATCCTCACCGTGGTGAAGGGCTCGTTCGACCTCCGCTGGGAGGGCGGCGAGCAGTGGCTCAAGCAGGGCGAGGCGGTGGTGCTCCCGGCGTCACTGGGGGCGTACCGGCTGGCGCCACAGGTCAACGCCACGGTGCTCCGCTGCTACGTGCCCTGAGGGCCGCGCGGTAGAGTTCCGGCCATGCCCGAGATGCCCGCGACCGCGGACCTGGCCTGGACCGACGCGCAGCTCCAGCCGTACCGCGACATCGGCGATCCGCCGGCGGACGAGCTGGTCGCCGAGATGAGCCGGGACGGCCAGGTGCCGGCGGTCAACGTCCTGATGCGCCACCTGGTGACGAACGAGTACCCCATCCCCGAGGCGCTGCCTCCGTCGGTGCGGCGCTACCTGGACCAGACGGATGACCTGCCGGACTGGGCGGACCCCGCGCGTATCGAGGCCGGCGAGCGCGTCTTCGTGCGCTACGGGCCGAAGCTGGTGCTGATCCTCCACTGCTACTCGCTGCCCTTCTGCTACCTGGCGGCCAACGGCGCGCAGGTGCTGAACCTCACCGACCGGCTGGAGAGCAACCCCGCCCGGCGCATCCTGGAGACCGCGCAGCTGCTGATCGACGTGATGCAGCCCGGCGGGCTGGCCAAAGGCAGCGGGCGCGGGCGGCGGACCATCCAGAAGGTGCGGCTGATGCACGCGGCGGTCCGGCGGCTGGCGAAGGCGTCGCCTCAGTGGTCGATGAATTGGGGCCTGCCGATCAACCAGGAGGACCTGGCCGGGACGCTGATGTCCTTCTCCTGGGTGGGCCTGGATGGGCTGGAGAAGCTGGGCGTGGACCTGAGTGCCGACGACCGGGAGGCGTACCTGCACTGCTGGAACGTGGCCGGGCACCTGCTGGGCATCCGGCGCGAGCTGCTTCCGCGGGACGAGATGCGGGCGCGCGCCCTGGCGCAGGCGGTGGCGCGGCACCAGTTCGCGCCCAGCCAGGCGGGGAAGGAGCTCACGAAGGCGCTGGTGACGCAGACCGAGTACGGGTTGCCCGGGAACGCCTTCAAGCACCTGGCGCCGGTGCTGATCCGCTTCTTCCTCGGCGAGGAGTGGGCGTCGCACCTGGGCCTGGAGCACGGGCCGAAGTTCGAGCTGCTGGCCGGGCTGGTGAAGCTGCTCAACTTCCAGGTCAACGAGATGTTCAAGGGCTCCCGCGCGCTCTCGGCGGTGGCGGAGCTGGCGGGCAAGAAATTCCTGGAGGCCGCGCTCTTCGTCGAGCGCGGCGGGACCCGGCCCAGCTTCGCGCTCCCGCAGGAGCTGCAGCAGCAGTGGGGCGTGAACTGGGTGGGGTAGCCTCCGCGTTCAGGTCTTCGGCACCGCGACCAGCTTCACCTCGATCTCCACCTCGTCGGCGTTGGCGATGGCGCCGAAGAGCAGGCTCACCGGCTTGAAGCCGAACTGGGCGTGGGTGATCTGGAGCTTCCCCTCGCCCTTCAGCGTCCCATCCGCCGCCGAGACCGTGACCGGGAGCTTCACCTCCTTCGACACGCCGCGGATGGAGAGCTGACCCACCACCTCCAGCTTCCCGCCGGGCAGGGCGCGCACCGAGGTGGACTTGAAGTTGAGCTTCGGGAACTTCGCGCCGTCCAGCTGGTCCGACGCCTGGATGGAGGCCGCGACCTTCTTCCGGTCGTCGTCGGAGAGCGCCGCCTTGTGCCCGTGCCGGGTCAGCGCCGCCGGGTCGTCGTTCACCAGCTTCGCGGTGGGGGCGGAGATCTCGATCGAGGAGCGCTCCGGCGCGGCGGCGTCGTGGACGATCTGCCCCTCCAGCCCCTTCGCCTCCAGCACGTGGTGGTGCGACAGCCCGGCACCCAGCCCCGCCGGCTTGGTGATCGCCACCAACTCCGAGCGGTCCGGATCGATCCGGTAGGTGAGCGGCTCTGCCTGCGCGGCCATCGCGGCCAGCGCTCCCATCAGGATGAAGTAGCGATTCATGGCGCCAAGTGTACCTGCCAGGATGCGCGAGTGCGCCTCTCCATTCGCGGGGACGGACCGGTGGAGCGCGCCGCGCTGGCGGCCGGGCTGGGCCCCTTCCCCCTGGCGCTCGCGTTCCACGGGATGGCCGCCGCCCGGGCGGTGATGGCCGGAGAGGAGTTGGGACTCTACGCGCGGCTGGCGAAGGGACCCGCCACCGCGGCGGAGCTCGGCGGCGGCGCGGGCGTGGAGCACCTGCTCGAGGCGCTGGCCGGGCTCGGGCTGCTGCGGCGCGATGGTCCGCGGTACCGGCTCGCGCGGCGGGCGGCGCGGTGGCTGGATCCGGCGTCGCCCACCTGCATCGCCGACTTCCTGCGGCTCAACCGGGTGCAGTGGGACTGGTGGACGAAGCTGGACGAGGTGGTGGCCGGCCGGCGCGCGTCCTTCGATCTCCACCAGCTCCCACCCGAGGACCCGGTATGGCCGCTCTACGCGCGAGCGATGCAGGCGCTGGCGCGGATCGCCGCTCCCGAGGTGGCCGGCTCGGTGCGGGTGCCCCGCGGCGCACAGGTGCTACTGGACGTGGGTGGCGCGCACGGGCTCTACGCGGCGGAGATCTGCGCCCGGCGGCGAGGGCTGCACGCGGTGGTGGTGGATCTCCCGGGCGCCGTCCGCGAGGGCCGCGCGTTACTCCCGCCCGGCGCGCCGGTGGAATTCCTGGAAGGCGATGCGTTGGCGGTGGCGCTCCCGGAGGCGGACGCCATCTACTGCGGCCAACTGGTGCGGCATCTGGCACCGGAGCAGGTGGCGGCGCTGTTCGCGCGCTTCCACCGCTCGCTGAAGCCGGGCGGAACCGTGAACGTGCTGGAGACGTTCTCTCCGGGGCCAGGCAGCGACGAACCGGGCGATCCGCTGGTGGCGCTCCACTACCACCTGGTCTCGGGCATCGCGCGGTTCTCGGCCGCCGACGCCGAGCGCTGGCTGCGCGTGGCGGGGTTTCGCGCCATCCGCCGGGCGCGGATCCGCCGCCTGCCGGGGTCGACCCTGCTCAGCGCTCGGAGACCGGCTGCGTAATGGGTGCGGGCTCCCGCTCCGGGAAGAGGAGCGACTCCGCGAAGGAGACCAGGAAGTTCCCGGC
>DATBSS010000376.1:0-4425 GCA_036559665.1 Myxococcaceae bacterium | reverse complement strand
CAGCACGATGTCCGGGTTGGCCGGGTCCACCCGGAGGTCGCGGATGCGGGTGGCGGGCGACGCCGGCTGCGGCTCGAAGGTCACCCCATTGTTGTAGCGGCCGGTGAGTTGGATGCCGGCCGACCAGGTGGCGCCGCTGTCGCGCGAGACGATCACCAGGCCAGACGGCGCGTCGAAGGCGTCACCCAGGCCCAGCCAGATGGTGTGGTGCGCGGCGTCGGCGCCGGGGAACAGGTCCATGGCGCCGATGCTCAGGTTGCCGACGGTGTCGGTGAGCGGCGTCCAGGTCGGAGCCGAAGCGTTGAAGTTGGTGGTCCGCCACAGGCCGCCGGCGGAGACGGCGAAGTAGACGGTGTTCCCGCTCGCGTCCAGAGGGTCCGGCCGGATGGTCTGGGCGCGGCCGGTGTCGTTGGCCACGTACTCGTCGCCGTTGTACTGCGGCCGGGCGGTGTCCGTCGGCCCCAGACTCTGCCAGTTCGGGTCGCCGAGCGCATCCTGGCCGATGCTGGACCGCTTCACCCCGGGCATCTTGGAGGCCCAGCGCTGCGCCTCGGCGCGGGCGACGGCCAGCTTCTGCGCGGAGAACTCCGGGTTCGGGTAGCCCCACTCGGCGGCCGCCGCCAGGCCGCGCAGCATGGGGTCGTCCTGCTGGGGCAGGCGGGCGGCCTGCTGGACCACGTCCTCGTCCTCCTCGTTCTCGTAGTCCTCGGGGTTGAAGCTGAGGAAGTCCTGCCCCCGCTTCACCGACTCCCAGGCCTGGGCGATCCGCGCCTGGCGCTGTTCGGCCTGCCATTGCAGGTACGCCTCGAGGGCGCGCGGCGCAGCTGCGCCGAGGGTCGCCAGCGCGAGGCACGCCACGGCCAGGATCTTCAACCATTTCATGGGGGAACAGGACCTCCGCAGAAGGCGGACGCACTGTTCGGCAGACGACCCGGCAAGTCAATTGCCCCCATAAATCCGCCGCAATGGGGTCGGAGTACCTACCTCACGGGTCGTACATCAAGTCGTGACCCTGCTCGGGGGCGGCGGTCATGACCGTCTCGGGCGGCGGCGCCAGGGATCGGCGCCGCCGCCCAGTGACGCAGGGATGCCCGCGCGCGCGGTCGCCTTCAACAGCACGTCCCGCCCGACCTTCTCGATCTGCAGCTCCCCCACCACCAGCGCCTCCGCCATCCGCCGGACCGGGAGCTCGCCGCTCCACGTCAAACCCTTGGCCCCCACCAGCTTGGGCGCCACGAAGACCCACAGCTCGTCCCAGAGGTCCCCCTGCAGGGCCGACCCGAAGACGCGCGCGCCGCCCTCCACCAGCACGTGCAGCATCCCCTCCGCGCCCAGCCGCTCGAGCAGCGCCTGGAGGTCGACCTGCCCCTTCCGGGCCTTCACCGTCCACACCTCCACGCCCCGGGCCGCGAACCGCCGCGCCCGCGCCGAGGAGGCCGGCAGCGTGGTGGCCACCACGGTCCGCGCCCGCGAGCGCCGGGAGAACACCGCGTGATCCGGGCTCAGCCGCAGCCGCGAATCCACCACCACCCGCGCCGCGTCGCGCCCCCCGCCGCCCGGCAACCGGGTGGTCAGCTTCGGGTCGTCCTCGCGGACGGTGTTGGCGCCCACCAGGATGGCGTCCACCCGGTCCCGCAGCCTGTGCACCAGAAGCCGCGCCTCCTCGCCGGTGATCCACCGCGAATCCCCCGCCCCGCTGGCGATCTTCCCGTCCAGGGTGACCGCCGCCTTCAACGTCACGTAGGGCAGCTTCTGGGTGACCCACTTGAAGAAGGGCCGGTTGAGCGCGTCCGCCTCCTCGCGCAGCACCCCGGTGATCACCTCCACCCCGGCGCGCCGCAGCCGCGCCACGCCCTTGCCGTTCACCAGCGGGTTGGGGTCCGACGAGGCGCAGATGACCCGCCGCACCTTCGCCTCCAGGATGGCCCGCGAGCACGGCGGCGTCCGGCCGTAGTGGTCGCACGGCTCCAGCGTCGTGTAGAGGTCCGCGCCCTGGGCGCGCGGGCCGGCCGCCTCCAGCGCCACCACCTCGGCGTGGGCGGTGCCCGCCTTCTCGTGGTGCCCGCGGGCGACGATCCGCCCGCCCTTGACCAGGATGGCGCCCACCGCCGGGTTGGGCGAGGTGCGCCCCACCCCGCGCGCCGCCTCCTCCAAGGCGATGCGCATGAAGAACTCCGCCACCGCCCGGTCGAACTCCGCCGCCCGCCGCGCCCGCGGCACCCGCCGCCACAGCTTCCTGGCGCGCGTCAGGATCCGCATCTCACCGCGATCCGCCGCGGGCCTTCTTCTCCTTCACCCGCGCCTGCTGGTCGATGATCTCCTTCAGCTCGCTCATGAACTCGGTGAGGTCCCTGAACTCGCGGTACACGGAGGCGAAGCGGACGTAGGCCACCTCGTCCAGGGCGTGCAGCCGCCGCATCGCCTCCTCGCCGATGAAGCTGGACGGGACCTCCTTCTCGCCCATCTCCACCAGCTTCCGCTCCAGGTCCAGCACCACCGCCTCCACCTCGGCCGCCGGCACCGGCCGCTTCTCGCAGGCCTTCTTCAGCCCGGCCAGCACCTTGTCGCGGTCGAAGCCCTCCCGCCGCCCGTCCTTCTTGACGATCAGCGGGGTCAGCTCCTCCACCCGCTCGTAGGTGGTGAAGCGGCGCTTGCACGAGAGGCACTCGCGTCGGCGGCGGATGACCGCGCCCTCGTGCGACTCGCGCGAGTCGATCACCTTGTTCTCCGGGTCCTGGCAGAAGGGGCAGCGCATCCAGGCGTTGGAGCGGGCGCGCTACTTCAGCCGGGAAGCGTAGAGCGGGAACTGGACGGCCAGGTCGTGCACCTGGCCCTTCACCCGGGCCAGCCTGGCCTCGTCGCCGCCGGAGTCCAGCGCCTCGCCGATCAGCCGGCCGATCTCCGCCATCTCCCGCTCCTTCATCCCGCGGGTGGTGACCGCCGGCGTGCCCACCCGGATGCCGGAGGCGTTCACCGGCTTCTCCGGGTCGAAGGGGATCATGTTCTTGTTGACGGTGATCCCCGCCTTGCCCAGCAGGTCCTCGGCAACCTTCCCCGTCACCTTCTTCGGCCTCAGGTCCACCAGCATCAGGTGGTTGTCCGTCCCGCCCGAGCACAGCCGCAGCCCGGCCTTCTGCAGCGCCTCCGCCAGCGCGCGCGCGTTGGCGACGATTTGCTTCTGGTACTCCTTGAACTCCGGCTGCAGCGCTTCCTTGAACGCCACCGCCTTGGCGGCGATGACGTGCATCAGCGGCCCGCCCTGGATGCCGGGGAAGATCTGGCTGTTGAGCGCCTTGGCGAACGGCTCCTTGCTCATCACCATCCCGCCGCGCGGCCCGCGAAGCGTCTTGTGGGTGGTGGTGGTGACCAGCTCCGCCAGCGGCACCGGGGAGGGGTGGATCCCGGCGGCCACCAGCCCGGCGATGTGCGCCATGTCCACCACCATGGCCGCGCCGGCGCCGTCGGCGATCTCGCGGAACTTCCCGAAGTCCAGCGTGCGCGGGTAGGCGGAGGCCCCCACCACGATGATCTTCGGCTTGTGCTCCTGGGCCAGCGCCTGCACCTGTCCGAAGTCGATGGTCTCGGTCTCCCTGGAGAGCCCGTAGTGGACCACCTTGTACAGCTTGCCGGAGAAGTTGAACGCCGCGCCGTGGGTGAGGTGCCCGCCGGAGTTGAGGTCCAGGGACAGCATCATGTCGCCCGGCTTCATCAGCGCCATGTACGCGGCCATGTTGGCCTGGCTGCCGGAGTGCGCCTGGACGTTCACCGCCTCCGCGCCGAAGAGCTTCTTGGCGCGCTCGATGGCCAGGGTCTCCGCCACGTCCACGACTTCGCAGCCGCCGTAGTAGCGCTTGCCCGGGTACCCTTCCGCGTACTTGTTGGTCAGCACCGACCCCATGGCCTCCAGCACCGCCGGGCTGACGAAGTTCTCGGAGGCGATCAGCTCCAGGCCCTCCTCCTGGCGCCTGGTCTCGTCGCGGACGACCTTGAAGATCTCCGGGTCGGCGGCGGACAGCGGCTTCACGTTCTCGGCCATGGTTCCCTCCCGGGCGCCGTCTTCAGCGCTGGTTCTCGGTCTCCGCGTCTCGGATCTTCTGCACCCGCCGCTCGTGGCGGCCGCCCTCGAACTTCCCGTCGAGGAAGGCCTCCATCACGGACGCCGCCACGCCGGGGCCCAGGACGCGCTGGCCCAGGCAGAGCACGTTGGCGTCGTTGTGCCCCCGGGCCGCGCGCGCCTCGAACTCGGTGTGGCAGAGGGCGGCCCGCACCCCGCGGTACTTGTTGGCGACGATGCTCATCCCCACGCCGGTGCCGCAGATCAGCACGCCCAAGGAGCATTCGCCCTTCTGGACGGCGCGCGCCACCTGCGAGGCGAAGTCCGGGTAGTCCACCGAGTCCCCGGAGTGGGTGCCGAAGTCCTTCACC
>DATBSS010000375.1:0-7627 GCA_036559665.1 Myxococcaceae bacterium | reverse complement strand
GCCCTGAAGGCGGCGGCGAAATCTACTCGAAGTTGATTTGATCTGGTGTCGTGTCTGCGCGACAAGGGTGGCGTCGCGGAGGTCACGTGAAACGCACCGTCCTGGCGCTGCTCTGCCTCTCGTTGGCTGGTACCGCTCGGGCCGGAGATCCCCCGCCCCAGCGTGAGCTGGTCGTCCTGGCTGCCGCCTCGCTGAGGGACGCCTTCACCGCCATCGCGAAATCGTTCGAGGCCTCCCACCCCGGCGTGCACGTCATCCTCTCGTTCTCCGGCAGCCAGGACCTGCGCGCCCAGGTGGAGCACGGCGGCGCCGCGGACGTCTTCGCCTCCGCGGACGCGGCCCCGCTCAAGGCGCTCGAGGCGGCCGGCCTGTCCAGGCCCTCCACCGTCTTCGCGCGCAACGTGCTGGTGGTCGTCGTCCCACAGGGCAACCCGTCGGGCATCGCCACCTTCGACGACCTCCCCAAGGCGAAGAAGTTGGTGATCGGCGTGCCGGAGAGCCCGATCGGCGGCTACACCGTGAAGGTCTTCCAGCGCGCCGACAAGGCCCACCCCGGCTTCCTCGCCTCCGTGCAGAAGCAGGTCGCCTCGCGCGAGCTGAACGCCCGCCAGGTGCTGGCCAAGGTCTCCCTCGGCGAGGCGGACGCCGGCATCGTCTACCGCACGGACGCGCTCACCGCCCGCGGCAAGGTGGCCACCGTGGAGATCCCCGCCGCGCTCAACGAGATCGCCGAATACCCCATCGCCGCCCTCACCCAGGGGAAACAACCCGCCCTCGCCCAGGAATTCATCGCACTGGTCACCGGCGCCGAAGGCCAGCGCCTCCTCGCCCGCCAGGGGTTCCAGGCCCGGTGACGTTCCGCGCCTCCCGCCTCGCCTGGAACGTGCTCGGCCGGACCGCCGCGGCCGCGTTCCTCGCGTTCCTGGTGGCGCCGGTGCTGGCCCTGGTGCTCTCCCTCCGCTGGGACGAGCTCACCGCCGGCCTTTCGCACCCGCTGGCGGTGCCCGCGCTGAAGCTCACCCTGCTCACGTCCGCGTGCAGCCTGCTGGTGGTCACCTCCCTCGGCACGCTGCTGGCCTGGCAACTCGCGCTCGGGCAGAGCCGCGCGGCGCGTTGGCTGGAGACCCTCTCCCAGATTCCCATCGTGATGCCGCCCGCGGTGGCGGGCCTGGGGCTCCTGCTCGCGTTCGGCCAGCAAGGCGTCTTCGGGCGGTGGCTGACCTCCGCCACCGGCCTCACCCTCCCCTTCACCACCGCCGCCGTCGTGATGGCCGAATCCTTCGTCAGTGCGCCCTTCTACATCCAGGCGGCGGTGGCCGCGTTCCGCCGGTTGGACCCGGAGTTGCTGTTGGCCGCGCGCAGCCTGGGCGCCTCGCCCGCGCGGGTGTTCGCGCGCGTGGGGTTGCCGCTCTCCGTCCCGGCGCTCGTGGGTGGCGCTGCCACGAGTTGGGCGCGCGCCATCGGCGAGTTCGGCGCCACCTTGATGTTCGCCGGCAACCTCACCGGCCGCACCCAGACCATGTCGCTGGCGGTCTACACCTCGATGGAGTCGGACCTCCGCGCTGCCCAGTCGCTGGCGGTGGTGCTGGTGGCCGTGGCATTCGGGCTTCTCGCTGCCCTGCAAATGCTTCGGCCGGCGAGCGCTCCGCCATGACTGCCATGGAGATGCAGATCGCTGGATCGGCCGGCGCCTTCGCGTACGAGGTGGAGCTCCGCATGGACGGCCCGGGCGCGCTGGTGCTGGCGGGCCCCAACGGCGCCGGCAAGAGCACCGCGCTCAAGGCCATCCTGGGCGCGCTCCGCCCGGCGCGCGGGCGGATCCTCCTCGGCGGCGTCCCGGTCTTCGACGCGGCCCAGGACGTGGACGTCCCGACCGAACTGCGCGGCATCGGCTACGTCCCGCAGGCCTACGCCCTCTTCCCGCACCTCAGCGCGCTGGACAACGCCGCCTTCGGCCTCCGCGGCCCGGACCGCTCGCGCCGCGCCCGCTCGATGCTGGAGCGGCTGGGCGTAGGCGAGTTGGCGGAGCGGCGGCCCGGCTCGCTCTCGGGCGGCGAACGCCAGCGAGTGGCCCTGGCGCGGGCGCTGGCGCCGGAGCCGCGGCTGCTGCTCCTCGACGAGCCCCTGGCCGCCCTGGACGTCGTGTCCCGGCGCCAGGTGCGCGCCTTCCTCTCGGACCGCCTCCGTTCACTGGAAATCCCCTCCATCGTCGTGACCCACGATTTGGATGACGCGCGAACACTTGGCGATCGGCTGGCGATCCTCGAGCGCGGCCGCGTGGTGGACTCCGGTGACCTGAGGTCCGTCCTGGAACGCCGCGCTTCCCCCTTCGCCGCCGAGCTCGCCTCGCCGGCCCTGCCTCCGAAGACGTGATGCACGCCCCACTGCTCGTCCTCGCCGCCCTCGCCGCGGCGCCCGAGAAACCGTCCGAGGTCAACCTGGTCCCCACCATCTTCGGCTACGCCCAGGTGCAGCTCAGCGCCGGGCTGGACGGCGACGGCGACGGCAAGGCCTCCACCACCAGCCTCTTCCTCCGCCGCGTTCGCGTCGGGCTCAAGGGAGAGGTGCTCCAGGACGCCGGCTACGTCCTCACGGCGGAACTGACCACCCTGGACACCCTCATCCGCGACGCGTACCTCTGGACGAAGCTCGTCCCGCATCACGAGATCCGCCTCGGCCAGCAGAAGACGCAATTTGGCTACGAGAACCCCGAGTCCGACTCCCAGCTCTACGTGATCGACCGCGCGTTCGTCTCGGACGAGCTGTCGCGCGGCTCGGACCTGCGCGACCTCGGGATCGGCGTGCTGGGCACGTGGGACCTCCCGGCGAACCTCGGCGTGGACTACCAGGTCACCGGGGTGGACGGCGCCGGGCTCAACGTCCTCGCCGACGACACCCCGCGGAAGAACGTCTGGGGCCGGGTGGGCGCCAGCTACAAAGGGGACGATTGGAACGCGAAGCTGGGCGTGTCCGGCGCGAACGGGAACCGGCGCTTCAAGGCGGACCCGGAGGCCATGACCCCCGCGTACACGGTCGTCTTCAACCGGCTCGGCGTGGACCTGCGCGCGGACACGCCCTGGTTCTTCGCGGTGGCCGAGGGGGTCGTGGGCACCAACGACCGCGGCGCGGGTCCGGCGCGCGCGTCCGGCTTCTATGCGCTGGCGGCCGGAAAGACGCCCTGGAACCTGGGTCCCGTCGCGCGGGCGGAGATGTACGACCCGGATCTCGGAGCCCCCGGCGACCGCATGGTCCGCTACACGCTGGGCGCCTACGCGGACTTCGCCAAGCCGGCCAACCTTCGCCTGATGGTGAACCTGGAGCTCGACGCTTCGCAGGCGCGGAGCGATCACGCGCTGGTGAGCTGGGTGCAGGTCGTGTTTTGAAGCCCCCGTGACCCTCCGCGCCCCCCTCGCCGCCCTGCTCCTCGCCGCCGCCGCACCCGCCCTCGCCGGGGGCCCGGCCGAGAGCGAGGCGAAGGCGCGCGCGGAGGTAGAGCTGCAGCTCAAGCGGATGACGCGGATGCCGCCGCCCTCGCTGGAGATCCGCTTCGAGGGGATTGACTCCTCCCGCTACGAGCTGGTCGAGGCCACCTTCTCGCTGGACGGCACGCCCCTGAAGGAGCAGCCGACCCGCGGGGTGGGCGAGAAGCGGGCGTCGCTGCTCCTGTTCGACATCGTCTCGCCGGGAGAGCACGTGGTCACCGCCACGCTCGCCTACAAGGAGGTCGCCCCGGACGGGTTCTTCACCTACTCGGGCCTCAAGTTCACCCTCCCCGGCCGCTTCACCGTCACCGCGCAGAACGGCCTGGTGATGGTGCTGCGCGCGTGGGTAGAGGTGAACGACGGCGCCCGGGACCCGCGGCAGCGCCTGGAGCTGGTGGCGAGCGCCGAGCCCCGGATGGTCGCCCGGATGGCGGACGAGTCCAGCGCTGCGGCCGGCGCGGGCGACACGGTGAAGATCCGCGGGAGCTGGCGCTCCAACGCCACCGTCACGGGCGAGCCGATGGCCCCGCAGAAGGCACCGAAGAAACCCTGAGCGCGCCCATGGCCAACTTCCTCGCCCGCTGGTTCCATCGCCTCCGCCTGAGCCTGCGCGGCGCGCCGCGCCCGCCCGCCGTCCAGCGCCCGCCCGACGCGCGGGTGGACGCCAGCCCGTGGCTGAAGCAGCTGCTGGACGAGTTGGGGGCGCGGTACCGGCTGGGCGAGGACAAACCGGAGGGGGCGCAGATCATCCGCCGTACCGGCAAGGAGCGCTTCAACCCGATGCGCGTCTACGTCCGCGCCTCGGATGCCCACGTGGCCAGTGACTACGACGTGCGCGTGCGCGGCGGCAAGCCGCTGGAGCTGGGCCGGGAGATGCTGGACCGGAAGATCAGCGGGCCGCTCGGCGCGCTGGGGCTGAAACCCACCACCGAGACCGTCGAGGAGTGGGGCGGGCACGTGATCACCCGGCGCTACGAGGGCGCCTGCGCCGACGCCCACGCCGCGGCCGCCGCCGTCCGGTTCATCTGCGAGCAGTCCGACCAGGTCATGGATTCCGAGGCGGAGTGACCGGCCATGGCGCTTCCCTCGACCCGCCGCGAATTCAAGATCGCCCTCTCGCACGTGCCGCGCGAGATCACCCGCGAGGACTCCGTGATCCTGGCGCAGCACCCCTCCGAGTCCGAGGAGCACGTGGTGCTGCGCGTGCTGGCGCGCTGCCTGCTCTTCGAGGAGTCGCTGGCCTTCGGCCCCGGCCTCTCCACCCCGGACGCCGCCGACCTCTGGGCGCGCGACCTCACCGGGCGGCTGACGCGGTGGGTGGAGTGCGGGACCGCGGACGCGGAGGACCTGGTCAAGGTGGCGCAGCGCCACTCGGGCGCCCAGGTGCACGCCGTCTTCGGCGACGACCGCCGCCTGCGCGAATTGGTGGAGCAGTTCCGCGCGTTCAAGGAACCTCGCAAGGGCGAGTCCGCCCTCACCCTCTGGCGCCTGGAGCCGGCGCTGGTGCGCGCGCTCGCGCGGTCGGAGGCCAGGCGGCAGGATTGGACCGTCACCGTCCTCGATGAGCACGTCTACGTGGAGGCAGAAGGCGACGCGCTCGACGGCCCGCTGAGCAGGCTGGATTGCAATTCGTACCGCAGCGGTACTATTTGAGATAAGACCGTTCTGGTCCGATTTCAGCAGGCCGAGGCGAGGCGAGGGCTCCCATGCTCCGGATGAGCAAGATGACCGATTACGGGTTCGTGCTGCTGGCCGGGCTGGCGTCCGGCGGCGAGCGCGAGACCCGCACCGCGAGGGAGCTGGCGGAGCGCACGCGCGTACCGCTGCCCTCGGTGAGCAAGGTGCTCAAGGAGCTCTCGCAGGCGGGCTTCCTGGTCTCCCACCGCGGCGTGGCGGGCGGCTACGCGCTGGCGCGGGCGCCGCGTGAGATCTCGGTGGCGGAGGTGATCGGCGCGCTGGAGGGCCCGGTGGCGCTCACGGAGTGCGGCGGCCACCCGGAGGTGGGGCCCATGGCGTGCGAGCTGGAGCCCACCTGCCACTTGCGCGGGCACATGCGGGTGATCAACGGCGTCATCCACGACGCGCTCCGGCGCTTGACGCTGGCGGACCTCCTGGGGCCGCTGGCGCAGACCCGGTCGCGGCTGGTGGCCCTGGGCGTGGGGGCCCGCTCATGAGCACGCCCGCGTCCACCCAGACCTTCGAACAGCTCACCCGCAAGGAGTACGAGGCTGGCTTCGTCACCGACGTGGAGTCGGAGCAGATCCCGCGCGGCCTGTCGGAGGACGTGATCCGGCTGATCTCCCGGAAGAAGGACGAGCCGGAGTTCATGCTGGAGTGGCGCCTGCGCGCCTACCGCCACTGGCTCACGATGAAGGAGCCAACCTGGCAGTCGGTGAAGTACCCGCCGATCGACTACCAGGACATCATCTATTACTCGGCGCCGAAGAAGAAGGTGACGCTCAACAGCCTCGACGAGGTCGATCCGGAGATCCTCAAGACCTACGAGAAGCTGGGCATCCCGCTGGAGGAGCAGAAGCGGCTCGCCAACGTGGCGGTGGACGCGGTGTTCGACTCCGTTTCAGTGGCCACCACCTTCAAGGACAAGCTGGCCGCCATGGGGGTCGTCTTCTGCTCCTTCTCCGAGGCGGTGAGGAACCACCCGGAGCTGATCAAGAAGTACCTGGGCTCGGTGGTGCCATACACGGACAACTACTTCGCCGCGCTCAACGCGGCGGTGTTCTCGGACGGCTCCTTCTGCTTCGTGCCCAGGGGCGTGCGCTGCCCGATGGAGCTGTCCACCTACTTCCGGATCAACGCCGCCGATACCGGCCAGTTCGAGCGCACGCTGATCATCGCCGAGGACGACAGCTACGTGAGCTACCTGGAGGGCTGCACCGCCCCGATGCGCGACAAGAACCAGCTGCACGCCGCGGTGGTGGAGCTGGTGGCGCTGGACCGCGCGCAGATCAAGTACTCCACGGTGCAGAACTGGTACCCGGGCGACCGCGAGGGCCGCGGCGGCATCTTCAACTTCGTCACCAAGCGCGGGATCTGCGCCGGGTTCCGCTCCAAGATCTCCTGGACGCAGGTGGAGACCGGCTCCGCCATCACCTGGAAGTACCCCAGCTGCATCCTCAAGGGCGACGAGTCGGTGGGCGAGTTCTACTCGGTGGCCGTCACCAACAACCGGCAGCAGGCGGACACCGGGACCAAGATGATCCACCTGGGGAAGAACACGAAGAGCACCATCATCTCCAAGGGCATCTCGGCCGGGCGCGGCCAGAACACCTACCGCGGCCTGGTGAAGGTCCAGAAGACGGCGCAGAACGCGCGCAACTTCACGCAGTGCGACTCGCTCTTGATCGGCAGCGAGTGCGGCGCGCACACGGTCCCGTACATCGAGGTGAAGAACAGCACCGCCCGGGTGGAGCACGAGGCGTCCACCTCGAAGATCGGCGAGGACCAGCTCTTCTACGCGCGGTCGCGCGGCATCAGCGAGGAGGACGCGGTCTCGATGATCGTGAACGGGTTCTGCCGGAAGGTGTTCAAGGAGCTGCCGATGGAGTTCGCGGTGGAGGCGCAGAAGCTCCTCACCGTGAGCCTGGAGGGGAGCGTCGGGTGAGCGAGGCGAACGACACGAAGCCGGCCATGCTGGAGATCCGCGGGCTGCACGCGCGGGTGGGTGAGAAGGAGATCCTCAAGGGGATCGAGCTCACCGTCCGGCCGGGCGAGGTACACGCCATCATGGGCCCCAACGGCTCCGGCAAGAGCACGCTCTCCCAGGTACTGGCCGGGCGGGACACGTTCGAGGTGACGAAGGGGCAGGTGCTGTACCAGGGGAAGGACCTCCTGGCGCTCTCCCCGGAGGACCGCGCCTCGGACGGGCTCTTCCTCGCCTTCCAGCACCCGGTGGAGATCCCCGGCGTGGGGAACATGCACTTCCTCCGCACCGCGCTGAACGCCGTCCGGCGCAAGCACGGCGCAGAGGAGCTGGACGCCATGGACTTCCTCAGCCTCATCAAGGAGAAGATGAAGCTGGTGGAGATGGACCAGGCGTTCATGAACCGGTCCGTCAACGAGGGCTTCTCCGGCGGGGAGAAGAAGCGGAACGAGATCCTCCAGATGTCGGTGCTGGCTCCGAAGCT
>DATBSS010000374.1:0-12340 GCA_036559665.1 Myxococcaceae bacterium | reverse complement strand
CCTGATGCCTGACCGCCCCATCGACTGCGTCATCCTGGACTTCGACGGAACCTTCACCGACGTCCAGAAGGAAGCCGCGCCGTTCGAGCGCGTGTACCTCCAGAACCTGAACGACCTCCTCGGCCGCGACGTGAGCGACCTCTGGCGTTCGGAGCAAGCGTTCATCCTCGCCCGCCCCGCCGACTTCGGCTGGGAGTTCGCCGGCCAGAAGGTCGCCCCCGCCACCGCCGACCCGTACCTGCTGGCCACCGCCACCGCCATCCGCGTGTTCGACCAGTTGGGCGTGCTCAAGCACCAGGAGCTGCGCACGGAGATCACCCAGGTCCTCTACCGCGAGGCCTACCAGCACACCGTCGACGTGTTCCGCCCGGACGCGCGCCGCGTGCTGGAGCACATCATTGAATCGGGCCGGAACGTCTTCGTCGTCACCAACTCCGACACCGAAATCGTCCGCCGGAAGATCCGCGGACTGGGCGCCAAGGGTTCGGACAACCTCCACGTCGTGGGCGACGCGCGCAAGTACATGATCGTGGACCCCACCCCGGTCGACGAACGCTTCCTCCAGATCCCGGTGGAGCGGCGCGTCGACGGCCTCCCCCGCTCCATCCTCCTCCGCCGCGGCCGCTACTACGAAGCGCTCCGCAAGCTGTGGACCGACTCCGGCACCACCCCCGAGCGGACGCTGGTCTGCGGCGACATCTACGAGTTGGACCTCGCCCTCCCGGACGCGCTGGGCTCTTCCGTCCACCTCGTTCTTCGCAAGAACGCCCTCGACTACGAGCGCCGCGCCATCGAGGCCGCCGCCCCTCGTGGCGGCATGAGCGACGAGTTGGCCGGCGTGCTCGATCGCCTCTGACCCTGGCAAGCTCTCGGCATGGCCGCTCGCCAACCTGGTGCCTTTGCGCTCGTGGCGCTCGCATCGACCATCGGTGTCGCTGATGCTCAGCCCATCGAGGCGCGGAGGACCCGACCGGACGCGGGCGCCGATGCCGGCACTCCGCCGCCCGTCCAGAATCTCCTGCCCGACGACATTCTGGAAGACCGCCCGCGGTCCCGGTCGACGGGGTTCGACACCTCGAAGCTGGATCGCAACGCCGGCCGCACGCCCAGGCATCTCGTTGGATCGGTGACCGTCTCGGACGTCGGGGTCTCAGACGGACGGTCGCGCGAGGAGGTGGCAGCTTCCCTCGAACAGCTCCGGCCCCAGTTTCACACCTGCTACCTCAAGGCGCTCCAGCGGAAATCAGACCTCCGGGGCAAGCTCGAGCTCCGGTGGACCATCGATGCCAGCGGCTCCGTCGGCTTCGCCAAACTGGCTCGAACGAGCTTGAACAGCAACGAGGTCATCACCTGCGTGCTGAACAAGCTGAAGTCCTGGAAGTTCCCCCGGTCCAGCGCCGACCGTGCCGTCGCGTCCGGCACGGTCGTCCTCAACTCCCCCGGGTACTGACCCCAGGCGGGCGCATGCGTGGTATGGCCACCGCGTGCGCCGCGCCATCGTCTCCAGCGTCGTCGCCTCCGCCCGCTTCGAGCGGGCGCGCGCCTGGCTCGCCGGCCTGCGGGCGGACCAGCCGGCCCTGATCGCCGGCGGCTCCCTCGAGGGCGCCTCGGAGCTGGCCCGCGCCGCCCTCGGAGACCGCCCGGCCGCCTTCGGCTGGAAGCGCCTCCCCTTCGTCACCCTCGCCGCCACCCTCGCCGAACCGGAGCTGATCCGGCTGGGGCTCGCTCCCGCCACGCCGCTCGCCCTGGAGGCCGTCTGGGCCCGCGCCGTCCACGGCCTCGCCAGCCGCGGCGAGTTGGGCCGCTTCGCGCCGGTGGGCGATCGCCCCGGCCTCCCCCGCGCGCTCGCCCGCACCGTGAACGAGCTCCGCCTCTCGGAGACCCCGCTCGACCGGATCGACCCCGACCTCCGCCGCGCCGCCGAGGCCTTCGACCACGCGCTCACCGAGGCCGGCCTGGCGGACCGTGCCGCCCTCTTCCGCCTCGCCGCTGCCGCGCCCATCGATCCACCGGCGATGGTGGTGCTCCTCGACGTCCCCATGCGCTACCGGGCGGAGCAGCGCCTGGTGGAAGCGCTGGCCCGCACCGGCGCCGATCTCCTCGCCACCACCCCCGAGGGCGACGAGCGTACCCTCCACCGGCTCACCGAGGCGCTCCCAGGCATCACCCCCGAGCGCCTCCCCGCCTCCGGCGCCGGCTCCCTCGCCCGCTTGCAGCGCGGCCTCTTCGCCGCCGTGGACGAGGCCGCTCCCGCCCGCGAGGACCCACCCACCGTGGACGTCCTCTCCGCCCCGGGCGAGGGCCGCGAGGCGGTGGAGATCGCCCGGCGCCTCCACGCCGAGGCCGCCCGCGGCGTCCCCTTCGAACGGATGGGCATCCTCCTCCGCGCGCCGTCGCAGTACCGCTCGGCGGTCGCGGAGGCCCTGGCCCGCGCGGACATCCCCGCCTACTTCGCGCGCGGCACCCGCGGGCCGGACCCGTCCGGGCGCGCGCTCCTGGCGCTGCTCGCCTGCGCCGACGAGCGCCTCTCCGCCCGCCGCTTCGCCGAATACCTCTCCCTGGGCGAGGTCCCCTCCCCCACCGCGGCCGGCGCGCCCCCACCCGCGCCCGCTCCCGAGCTCTCCTTCCGCCTCGCCGATGCCGAGGAGCTGGCCCCTGCGGACGTGGAGTCCGAGGAGCCCCCCACCGAGACCCCACCCGAACCGGAGCCGGAGCGCGCGCCGGTGATCGCTCCACGCAAGTGGGAGCAGCTGATCATCGACGCCGCGGTGATCGGCGGCCACGACCGCTGGAAGCGCCGGCTGGATCGCCTCTCCGCCCAGCTCCAGCACCAGGCCGCCGCGCCGGACCTGGACGAGGCCCGCGCCGAGCGCCTCCAGCGCGACCGCGAGCAACTGGAGACGCTCTCCCGCTTCGCGCTCCCGCTGATCGAGGACCTGGCCCACCTGCCGGCGAAGGCGCCCTGGGGCGAGTGGCTGCTCCACCTGCGTGCGCTCTCGGACCGCGCCCTCCGCTACCCGGACCGGGTGCAGCGCCTGCTCTCCGAATTGCAGCCGATGGCGGGCGTGGGCCCGGTGGCGCTGGGCGAGGTGCGCCTCGTCCTGGCCGCCCGCCTCTCGGAGATGACGCACCCGCAGAAGGACCGGCGCCCGGGGCGCGTCTTCGTCGGCTCCATCGACGACGCGCGCGGCCTCGACCTCGACGTGGTGTTCGTCCCCGGCCTGGCGGAGCGCATTTTCCCCCAGCGCCTCACCGAAGACCCCATCCTCCTCGACGCCGCCCGCGCCGCCGTCTCCCCGGAGCTGGAGACCAGCCGCGAGCGCGCCGCCGCCGAGCGCCTCCAGCTCCGCCTCGCCGCCGGCGCCGCCGGCCGGCGGATCCACTTCAGCTACCCGCGCGTGGACGCGGAGCAGGCGCGCCCGCGGGTGCCGTCCTTCTACGGGCTGGAGGTGCTCCGCGCGTCCGAAGGCACCCTCCCGGACTTCACCGCGCTCCAGCGCAAGGCGGAGCGCGCCTCGCCCGCCCGCATCGGCTGGCCGGCGCCGGAGGATCCCTCCCTCGCCATCGACGCCGCCGAACGCGACCTCTCCGTCCTCGACGCCTTCTTCCAGAGCGAGATCCCGCCGCCGGCCGGCTCCGCCCGCTACCTGCTGGAGGTGAACGAATCCCTGGCGCGCGCGCTCCGCCGCCACGGCCGCCGCCGCCTCAAGCGCTGGACCCCGGCGGACGGCCTGGTGAAGCCCGGCCCGGAGGCGATGGCCGCGCTCCAGCCGCACGCCCTCAGCCAGCGCTCCTTCTCCCCCACCGCGCTCCAGCACTTCGCCGCCTGCCCCTACCGCTTCTTCCTCAAGGAGATGCACCGCCTCTTTCCGCGCAAGGAGCCAGAACCCATCGAGCAGCTGGACCCACTCCAGCGCGGCGGGCTGGTGCACGAGGTGCAGTACCGGATGCTCTCCGAGCTGCGCGACCAGGGGCACCTCCCGCTCTCCGCCGCGGACCTCCCGCGCGCGCTGAGCCGCCTGGACGCGGTGCTGGCCGAGGTGGCGGAGGAGCACCGCGAGGTGCTGGCCCCCTCCATCGAGCGGATCTGGAAGGACGGGCTGGACGCCATCAAGGCCGACGTGCGCGAGTGGCTGCGCCAGATGCAGCGCGCCTCCGCCGACTGGACACCGTGGAAGTTCGAGCTGGCCTTCGGGCTGCGCGGCCGCGACGCGGCGGACCCCGACAGCCGCCCGGAGCCGGTGGAGCTGGAGGCGGGCCTGAAGCTGCGCGGCTCCATCGACCTGGTGGAGCGCAGCGCCCGCGGGACGCTCCGCGCCACCGACTACAAGACCGGCCGCCCGCGCGCCGTCCAGGGCACGGTGGTGGGCGGCGGGGAGACGCTCCAGCCGGTCCTCTACGCCCTCACCCTGGAGCGGATGTTCCCGGACGCGAAGGTGGAGGGCGGCCGGCTCTACTACTGCACCCAGGCCGGCGGCTTCAGCGAGGTCACCATCCCGCTCGACGGGCGCTCGCGCGAGCTGGCGCGCGAGGTGAGCCGGGTGATCGGCGGCGCCATCACGGAGGGATTCTTCCCCGCCGCGCCCACCCGCGGCGCCTGCGACTACTGCGACTTCCTCCCGGTGTGCGGCCCGGGCGAGGAGCAGCGCTGGAAGCGCAAGCCGAAGCCTGAGGTGAAGGACCTGCTGGCGCTGAGGGATCTCGAGTGACGGACGACGTCGCCCGCCGCCGCATCCGCGAGGACCTGGACGCCACCTTCGTGGTGGAGGCCGCCGCCGGCACCGGGAAGACCACCGTGCTGGTGGACCGGGTGGTGGCGCTGGTCCGTTCCGGCCGGGGGCGCCTGGCGCAGATCATCGCCGTCACCTTCACCGAGAAGGCCGCCGGCGAGATGAAGCTGAGGCTGCGCGCCGCGCTGGAGGACGCCCGGCTCCACGCCGCCACCACGCCGCAGGAGCGCGCGCACCTGGACGCGTCGCTGGAGGAACTGGAGGCGGCGCGCATCGGCACCATCCACTCCCTCTGCGCGGACCTGCTCCGCGAGCGGCCGGTGGAGGCGGGCGTGGACCCCCTCTTCCAGGTGTCGGCCCAGGACGAGGCGGAGCGGCTTCTGGACCAGGCCTTCACCGCCTGGTTCGAGGACGCGCTCCGCGATCCGCCGGAGGGCACCCGCCGCCTGCTGCGGCGAAGGCCCATGCGCCGCGACGGGCCCACCCCGCGGAAGCTGCTGCGCGACGCCTCGCTGCGGCTGGTGGAGCGCCGCGACTTCGACGCGCCCTGGCGCCGCGACGCCGCCTTCTCCCGGGCGGAGGAGATCGACGCCGCGGTGGAGCAACTTCGCGACCTGGGCGGGCTGGCGGCGAAGTCGAAGCGGCCCGGGAAGCTGAAGGAGGCGCTCGCCGAGCTGCAGCGCTTCATCGAGGACCTGGACCACCGCGAGAAGGTCGCCGACCGCGACCACGATGGGCTGGAGGCCGCCCTGCGCGACCTCTCCCGCGCCCGCTGGTGGCGCTGGAACGGCTTCGGCGACGACTTCGCCGACGGGCTCCCCCGCGCCAAGGTGCTGGAGCGGCGTGACGAGGCGAAGGCCATGCTGGACCGCCTGGTGGAGCGCTGCGACGCCGACGTCGCCTCCCTCCTGCGCGCGGAGCTGTGGCCGGTGGTGGAGCGCTACGAGGCGCAGAAGTCCGCCGCCGGCCGGCTGGACTTCACGGACCTGCTCATCAAGACGCGCGACATGGTGCGCGACCAGCGCCCGGTGCGCGAGGCGCTCCAGCAGCGCTTCACCCACCTCTTCGTGGACGAGTTCCAGGACACGGACCCGCTCCAGGCGGAGATCCTGGTCCTCCTCTCCGCGGACGACCCGGCGGTGTCGGCCATGGAGCAGGTCCGCCCGGTGCGCGGGAAGCTGTTCATCGTCGGCGACCCCAAGCAGTCCATCTACAGCTTCCGGCGCGCGGACGTGGCGCTGTACCAGCGCATCAAGGTGCAGCTCCAGCGCAACGGGGCGGAGCTGCTCTACCTCTCCAGGAGCTTCCGCGCGCTCCGGCCGATCCAGGAGGCGGTGAACGCCGCCTTCGCGCCCGCCATGGGCGAGGGCTCCGCCACCCAGGCGCGCTACGTGCCGCTGGAGTCGGGCCGTGAGGACCCGGAGACCGCCGCCCGGCAACCGGCGATCGTCGTGCTCCCCGTCCCCCGGCCCTACGGCGACTTCGGGAGCGTGGTGGACTTCAAGATCGAGGAGTCCTTTCCGGACGCCGCCGCCGCCTTCGTGGAGTGGCTCTGGCTGAAGAGCGGGTGGACGGTGGTGGAGTCGGAGCGCGGCGGCGCGCGCGTGCCCATCCAGCCGCGCCACATCTGCCTCCTCTTCCGCCGCTTCCAGTCCTTCGGGGACGACCTCACCAAGGGCTACGCCACCGCCCTGGAGGTGCGCCGCATCCCGCACGTGCTGGTGGGCGGCCGCTCCTTCCACGCTCGCGAGGAGGTGCTGGCGCTGCGCAACGCGCTCACCGCGGTCGAGTGGCCGGACGACGAGCTCTCCGTCTTCGCCACCCTGCGCGGCCCGCTGTTCGCCCTCGGCGACGACCAGCTCCTCGGCTACCGCGGCCTGGTGGGCCGGATGCACCCGCTGCGGCCGGCGCCCGGCCAGGAGCTCCCGCCGGTGGTGGCCGAGGTGCGGCGCGCGCTGGACGTCCTCCGCGAGCTCCACTACCGCCGCAACCGGCGGCCCATCCCGGAGACGCTGTCGCGGCTGCTGGCCGCCACGCGCGCGCACGCGGGCCTGGCGTTCTGGTCCGGCGGGGAGCAGGCCCTGGCCAACGTGCTCCACCTCTCCGAGCTGGCGCGCCGCTTCGAGGCCCGCGGCGCCACCTCCTTCCGCGGCTTCGTGGAGCGGCTGTGGGACGAAGCGGAGGACGGCGAGGCCGAGGAGGCGCGGGTGGTGGAGGAGGGCACCGAGGGCGTCCGCCTGATGACGGTGCATCGGGCCAAGGGGCTGGAGTTCCCGGTGGTGCTGCTGGCTGACCCCACCGCCCGGGCGATCAACGCCCAGCCGTCGCGGCACGTGGACATCGCCCGGCGCCTCTGGGCGGAGCCGCTGGCGGGCTGCGTGCCGTGGGACCTGCTGGACCACAAGGCCGAGGCCACCGAGCGCGACCGCGAGGAGGCGCACCGGCTGGCCTACGTCGCTGCCACGCGCGCTCGCGATCTCCTGGTGGTGCCGGGCGTGGGCGACGGGCCGCGCTCCGGGTGGCTGGAGGTGCTGAACCCGGTGATCACCCCGCGGCCGTGGACCCACCGCTCGCCGTCGCCCGCGCCGGGGTGCCCGCCGTTCGGCAAGGAGAGCGTGCTGGACCGGCCGGACGACGCCCGGATCAACTTCGAGACGGCCGTCTCGCCCGGGCTCCACGTCCCGGAGGTGGGCGAGCACCAGGTGACCTGGTGGGACCCGGCCGCGCTCGCCCTCCTCAAGGAGACCGACGCCACGCTGCGGCGGCAGGAGATCCTCAGCGAGGACCCGGGCGGCGCCGTCTCCCGCGCCAGCGCAGAAGGCCACGCCACCTGGGAACGCGCGCGGTCGGAGCGACTGGCGGCCGCCTCCCGTCCCCTCCTCCAGGTCTTCCCCGTCCGCGCCGTCCCCGCCTCCGAGGCCCCCGAGCGGCTCTTCCCGGTGGAGATCAGCACCGCGCCGCGGGCGAACCGCCCGGGCGGCCGGCGCTTCGGCGCGCTCGTCCACGGCGTCCTCTCGCGCGCCCCGCTGGACGCGGGCACCGCGGCCCTGGAGCCGCTGATCGGCTGGTACGCGCGGCTGTTCGGCTGCCCGGAGCCGGAACGGCGCGCCGCCGCGGTGGCGGTGCTGGCCGCGCTCGAGCATCCGGTGATGGCGCGCGCCCGCGCCGCGGCCGAGCTCCGCCGCGAAGCGCCCGTCGCGCTCCGGGTCTCCCCGGGTGAGCTGGCCGAGGGCGCGCTGGACCTGGCCTTCCGCGATGCCGGGGGATGGACGGTGGTGGAGCTGAAGACCGATCTGCCCCAGGACCTCCCGTCCGCCTACCACCGCCAGCTCGCCCTCTACGTGGAGGCGGTCTCGCAGGCGACCGGGGCGCCGGCCAGCGGCGTCATCCTGCTGGTCTGAACCTGGCGAAGACCCTGTTCAGCACCACCTCCGGCGGCACGTCCTCGCTGAAGTCGCCGTTCAGCCACGCGAACGGCACCGACCCGTCCGGGTAGATGACGTGCGTCGCCCCCAGCGCGCCCAGGTGCGGCCCCGGCAGGCCGTGGCGCGCGCCGGTCTCGCGGGCCGCTTTCTCCGCGGCCCGCATCACCTCCCGCAGCGCCCAGTCCGTCAGGTGCCCGCGCCCCGCCTCCACCGCGCTGTAGGTCTTCAGCTCCTCGTCGAGGAGGAGCGGGAAGTGGAACTGGATCTGCTCCTGGAGGCTCCGCCCGTAGTCGATGTCCCCGGTGCCGATGGCCACCACCCGCACCCCGTGGTCGGTGAACTGCAGGTGGTGATCGCGGAGCCGGATCAGGTGCGCGCGGCAGAAGAGGCATCCGAAGTGGCGCAGGTGCACCAGCATCACCGGCCGTTCAGCCCAGAGCTCCCCCAGGCGCGTCGGCGCCGCGGAGATCGACTCCGGCAGGCACACCTCCGCCAGCAGCGAGGCGAGCCCGTTCTTCGCCTGGACCTGGGGCACTTGGGGAAACCGCTGTCCGATTGTACGCGCGCCGAAGGGAGGTAGGGCAAGGTCGCCCTGGCAGGACCAGGGAATATTGGATTTGGTGAGGCGTACATCCGGCACCGTCCCGGGGATCATCCATGCTCGCCGCCGCCACCCTTCTCCTTGCCTCGCAGGTCCTGGCGCAGGCCCCACAGGCCGCCGCACCGCCACCTCCGCCGCTCAACGCCGCCGTGAAGCCGGACCGCACGCCGACGGCGTGGGCGTGCACGGTGGACACCCTGATGTCCGGCAAGGACTGCCTGTTCGAGGCGTCGTCCGACGCGGTGACCGACCACGCCGCCCAGCGCGCCCAGAACGTCCGCTTCGCGCGGCAGCTGGCCCAGACCGCGTGCGGCAAGGCGGCCCGGCCGGGCCCGGGCAGCACCCCGGATCGGGCCCTGCTGGACCTGTGCGAGAAGGAGTTCAACGCCGCCGCCGAGACGTGCACGCTGGACGGCAAGGCGGTGCTGGTGGACGGCCAGGGGCGGTTCTCCTCCGGCGCCCAGCTCTGCTACCGCGCGCTGGCGGACGTGCTGCAGAAGGCGGCCCTGATGAGCTCGCTGGCCTCCGGCTGCTGCCGGTGCATGGCCAGCCACGGTTGCAAGGTGAACCCCGCCGCCTGTTACGCCAACGTGAGCCGGGGGACGCCCGGCGCGGCCGAGCGCGCCTGCATGGCGAACACGTGCTCGGACGAGTGCGGGGACGCGCCCGCCTCCGGCGGCAAGCCGGTGGAAGCGTCCGTGCCCACCAGGAAGATCGAGAGGAGGCTGCCCGCCCATGCGCTGTGAGATGACCGCCGCTGCCGTGCTGGTGATGGGCGCCATGGGCGCCGCGGGGTGCGCCACGCCGGCGCACGAGAAGGAGAGCTGGGACTCCGTGTGGCACGGCCAGAAGGCCGCCGCGCCCGCGGCTCCCGGCGCCAAGGGGCCCAAGCTGGCCGCGGCGGAGTACATCCCGCCGCTGGACTGCGAGCGGAAGGCGCGGGCGCTGCGCTCGCAGGACCGGAACGCGGCCTGGGCGGCGCTCCGGGGGTGCGCGGCCCGCGGGCACTTCACCCAGCTCCGCGCGATCGTGGCCGCTTGGGGCGACGACCTCCGCGAGCGCCCGGACGCGCTGGAGCTCCTGGCCGAGGTGGTGGCCGCGCGCGGCGGGAACGTGAAGCAGGACGTGCGGGTGATGCGCGACGCGAAGATCCCCGTGTTCTCGCTGCGCGACTGCATCACCCAGCCCCAGCTCTACGAGGGGCGCTACGTGATGATCCGGGGCACCCTGGAGGAGGTACGCACCTCCGGCGACGCGGTGGCGGCGCGCCTCACCGAGCACGCGCTCCAGGCCGAGGAGTGGGAGGTCCCCGTCGGCCGGATCCGCCGCAAGGTGGCCACCACCCGCTACGGCGGCACGGCCTCCGGCAACCTCGCCTCGCTGGGCAACGGCACCATCGGCGGGCAGCTGGACGTGGGCAACGACGACTACGAGATGGACGTCGCGCGCCGCTTCGACAACGTGCTGGTGGAGACCGGGCGGGACGCGGTGATCCGCTTCGGCGCCGCGGACCCGTACCTCGAGAACGGGCGGGACCTGGTGCTGCTGGCCCGCTTCGACGGGGTGCGCCCCAGCTCGTCCAGTGCGGACGACGAGGAGCCCGACCTGGTGCCGGTGCTCACCCTGATCGACTACGCGGTCCCTGACGCGCTGGTGATGGACGAGTAGCGCCCGGGCCGGTCCCGGTCGCTACTCCTCCGCGAAGGGCTGGATGGCCTGGGCCACCGCCAGCTCCTGGCGGGCCTCGGACAGCTCGGAGTTGGTGGCGCGCAGCCGGTCCGAGAGGACCTGCACGAAGCTCCAGAGCATCTTCACCGCGAGGATGGACTCGCGCTTCATGAGGTTCATCAGGTCCGACCGGGCGATGACCATCACCCGGGTGGGCTCGCTGGCGCGGACGGTGGCGGACCGGGGCGCGTTGTCGATCAGCCCCATCTCGCCGAAGTGGCCGCCGGCGCGCAGCTCGGCGATCTCCACCCCGTTCTTCTCGATGGAGACGCGCCCGCGGATGACCACGAACAGCTCCTCGCCGGGCTGGCCTTCCACCACGATCTCCCGCCCGCCCGGGAACGTCCGGGTGGTGGCGATGGAGAGGACGGCGGTCTGCTCCTTGTAGGTGAGGTGCCGGAAGAGCGGGATCTTCCGCAGCGCCTCCATGCGGGACTGCGCTTCCGCGGTCTCCTCGGAGACCACCGCCCCCTCGCCGCCCATC
Source organism: Myxococcaceae bacterium (assembly GCA_036559665.1). Taxonomy (GTDB): domain Bacteria; phylum Myxococcota; class Myxococcia; order Myxococcales; family Myxococcaceae; genus DASRBA01. Next base: position 1,372 of record DATBSS010000374.1, on the reverse strand, counting down.
TGCACGACGACCGCGGTGATGTTGTCCTTGCCGCCGCGCTCGTTGGCCAGCGCGATGAACTTCTTGGGCAGGTCCTTGCCGGGCACCGCCGCCACCAGCGGCGCCACCTCGTCGTCGTTGAGGTAGCCGTGCAGGCCGTCCGAGCAGAGCAGGAACGTGTCGCCGGGCACCGCCTCGACGATCAGCGTGTCCACCTGCACCGACTCCTGGATGCCCACCGCGCGGGTGATCACGTTGCGGTACTGCGAGGTGGCCGCCTGCTCCTTGGTGATGGTGCCAGCCTTGAGCTGCGCGGCCACCAGCGTGTGGTCCTCGGTGAGCCGGTGGCACTGCCCGTGGCGCACCAGGTACACGCGCGAGTCTCCCACGTGGCCGATCACGCCCTTGTTCCCGCTGATCGCCAGGCACACGAACGTAGTGCCCATACCGCGCTTGGCCGCGTCCGCCAGGGCCATCTTGTAGATGTCCGAGCACGCGCGCTGGATGGCCACCTCGACCAGCGCCGCGGCCGCCGCCCGGCTGTCTTGCGTAGGGTTGGTGGCCAGATCCTTCAGCAGGTGCTTGTTCGAGCCAATGTGCTGCTTGACCACCTCGGTCGCTCGCGCACTGGCCACTTCACCCGCGGCATGGCCGCCCATGCCGTCAGCGACGATGTAGAGGCCCAGCTGCGACTCGACCAGCATCGAGTCTTCGTTGTGCTGGCGCTTCCGGCCGACGTCGGTCAAACCGAACGCTTCTGTCGTCAATGCCACCGCGACACTCCATCACTCCAAGGGATTTCTCCGCACGTTACGCAGCCCGGCGAAGGACTGGCAAGGTTCCCCTCACCCTAGGTTATCTCCAGTCCGCGAAGAAGCCGAACAGCGCTCCGCCCACGAACTGACGGGATAGGCTGCGACGCCGGTAGCTGAACGGCTCGCCATACCCACCGCTCACCCCCAGGACGACCGGGCCAAACCGGTAGCCCAGCTGGATGCGCCCCTCTATCAGCCCCGCACTCTCCGTCTCGTGGGGCAGGTCCCGGAAGTGCGCACCATACCAGACAGGTCCTCCCGTCACCTGAAACCCCCAGTGGAACCCTTCCGGGGACTGGTTGCGGTAGCCCACCCCCGCCATGAGGGTGTGCTCATAGAAGGAGGCGATGGGTGCATCGAACCCCTCCACCGCCGTGCTCGGCAGCCCCGCGGCCCAGCCCACCCCGCCGTCCAGCAAGAGGACGAGCGCGTCCTTCTTCTTCTCGAAGAACGTCAGCTCCCACTGCAGCCGGGCCTGGGGGGTGAGGGCTCCACCCCGCACGTAGGTGCCCAGGAACGCCCCACGGGGCAGCCAGGCGGGCGTCCCCCCGGAGCGACGAGGCACAGGCGGGGACTCC
>DATBSS010000373.1:0-22926 GCA_036559665.1 Myxococcaceae bacterium | reverse complement strand
GCGCCCACCCAGGCGGCGGCGCCTTCGCCCCAGGGACCGCGGGCTCCGGTCTACGCGCTGGTCGAGCTCCAGCGCACGGCGACCGCGGCGCAGTACCACGAGGCGCTTTCGCTCAAGGGTCAATCCGCCGCGACGACCCTCGCGGTCCAGCAGCTGAGCGCGGTCCGCGCCGACCAGGCGGCGTTCGCGCAGCAGGTCTCCACCTCGGGCCTGCAGGGCCTCAAGGAGATCTACCGGGTGCAGCGCGTCTACAACGGCATTCTCTACCTGACCCCTCCGGAGAACGTCGCCAGGCTGCAGGCGATGACCGGCGTGAAGAGCGTTCGCCTCGTCAAGCCGAAGGAGCTGGACAACGGGCACTCCATTCCCTTCACCGGCATCCAGCAGCTTTGGGCGAACGGGGCGCTCCCGGTCCACGGCGAGAGCATCAAGGTCGGCGTCATCGACACCGGCATCGACTACACGCACTCGAACTTCGGCGGGCCGGGCACCGTCGCGGCGTACACCTCCAACAACAGGAACATCATCGAGCCCGGCACCTTCCCGACGGCCAAGGTGGTGGGCGGGGTCGACTTCGCCGGCGCGACCTACAACGCAGCCAACCCCGCCACCGCCGTCCCGACGCCTGACCCGGACCCGCTGGACGGGAGCGGCCACGGCTCGCACGTCTCCGGTACCGTCGCCGGGTACGGCGTGAACACCGACGGGAGCACGTACACCGGGTCGTACAACTTGAGCCTCGACCCTACGACCCTCCGGATCGGCCCCGGGGCTGCGCCGCAGGCCAACCTCTACGCGCTGAAGGTGTTCGGCGACAACAGCGGGTCGACGAACCTGGCCGCGCTGGCGATGGAATGGGCGGTCGACCCGAACGGCGACGGCAATTTCAACGACCACCTGGACGTGGTCAACCTGTCGCTGGGCTCTCCGGGCGGGACATCGGACGACGCGGACCAGCCGGTCTACACCAACGCCGTCAACGCGGGCGTGGTGGTGGTGTGCTCGGCGGGTAACTCGGGGGACCTCTACTTCATCACCGGTTCGCCCGGCTCCACGCCCGAGGTGATCAGCGTGGCGGCGACCTCGCTCGGCGACTACGGGGCACTCCGGATCAACGCCCCGGCCACCATCGCCGGCGCCAAGGCGGCCGGCTCCGCCTCCTTCGGCCCGCCGGCCATCGCACCGGTGACCGGGAACGTGGCGGCCTCGGCGCCGCTCGACGGGTGCACGGCGTTCACCAACGGCCCGGCGATCGCCGGGAAGTTCGCCCTGGTCGCCCGCGGGACCTGCACCTTCAAGACCAAGGCCCTGAACGCACAGAACGCCGGCGCCACCGGGGTGATCATCACCGACAACGCCGGCCCCCGGGCGCCGCCGGGCATGGCTGACGACCCGGTGATCGTCACGCCCATCACCATCACCACGCGGAGCATCACCCTGGCGGACGGGAACGCCGTCCGCGCCGAGCTGACCGCGGGCAACACGGTGAACGCCACCCTCGACGACTCGCTGATCCTCGTCGTCCCCGCGGAGCAGGACCTGATGGCGACCTTCAGCTCGCGCGGCCCCAGCCGCCAGCGGAGCCGGATCAACCTCAAGCCGGACATCGCGGCCCCGGGCGTCAATATCGTCTCCACCGGCATGGGGACGGGCTCCGGGACGCTGACCATCAGCGGCACGTCGATGGCCTCCCCGCTGACCGCGGGCATGATGGCCCTCTTCCGCCAGCTCCACCCCACCTGGACCCCGGCGCAGCTCAAGGCGCTGGCCATGAACACCGCCACCCACGACACGTTCACCGTGACCACGACGCCGCGGCCGGCGATCGACCCGGTGCGAGCGGGCGCGGGGCGCATCGACGCGACGGGAGCCACCTCCAACGTCATCGCGTTCGACAAGGGCTTCCCAAGCCGCGTCAGCGTGACCTTCGCCACGCTGGACGTGAGCCAGACCACCACCGAGACGCGGCCGGTGACGGTGTCCAACCGGGGCGCCGCCGCCGTCACCTATGACGTCACCATCAGCACGGCCACGGCGCTGCCGGGCGTCACCGTGACGGCCGGGGCCCCCACCATCACGGTGGGCGCGAACACGACCGCGGACGTGAACGTCGTGCTCAACGCGAACCCCGCCCAGATGACCCGCGACCACGACGTGACGGTCTCGGAGCTCATCGTGCCGGGGCCGCCCTTCGGCACCAACGCCGTCCCGCGCCTCTGGCTGTCAGAGACCTCCGGCTACGTCGTGCTCACGCCCCAGGGTGGAGGGCAGACGCTCCGGGTCCCGTTCTTCGCGGCCGTCACCCCGGCGTCCGACATGCGCAGCAGCGGGCAGGTGTCGACGCACGGCGCGCAGACCGGCACGTCGTCGATCTTCCTCCAGGGGACCGGCGTCGACACCACCGGCCTGGCTCCGGCCCCGAGGGGCGTGCTCTCCCTGGTGACGCCCTTCGAGCTGGCCTACTCCGACGCGCGCAGCGGCATCGGCGAGACCAACTACCTCGAGCTGGAGCACGTGGGCGTGACGAGCAACCTCGCGGACGAGTTGGCGATCGGTAACTCCGAGCTCTTCTTCGGGCTCACCACCTACGGCCTGTGGGCTACGCCGACCGAGGGCGAGATCGACATCTACATCAAGCGCTCCGGCGAGCCCGACTGGGAGTGGGCGATCTACACCGTCGACTTCGGGACGAGCCAGACCGGCGGCACCAACACCGCGACGAACGTGCCGGGGACCGTGCTGTTGAACCTGGCGACGGGACAGCGCTTCGCCGAGGACCTCACCAACGGCGTCTTCGCCTCGCAGTACCACGTCCCGTCCTTCATGAGCGACGGGGTCATGATGGGGGTCCTCGCGGCCGACATCGGCCTGACGGCCGGGTCGACGGGGATCGACTTCCAGGTGTTCACGTTCGGCGGCACCCAGACGGGGCCGTACGACCAGAGTCCGATCCTCCACTACGACATCGCCAACCCGCACATCTCCAGCCAACGCGATCCCACGCTGGCCAACCTGGGCGCCGGGTACCCGCCGTACTGGACCGACCTGCCGGGGCAGGCCATCCCGGTGACCTACAACCTCGGGAACCAGCAGAACCCGGAGAGCGGGGTCCTCCTCCTCCACCACAACAACGCGGCCGGAAAGCGCGGCGAGGTGTTGCAGGTGGTGGAGGCCCAGCAGCTGGTCACCATCACGCCGCTGGCCCCGGGCGCCACCTGCCCCGCGGGCGGACAGCAGATCAACACTGGCTTCGACGACAACAACAACGGCGTGCTGGACCCGTCCGAGGTCACGCAGACCACCGCGGTCTGCAACGGGCTGAACGGCGACGCCGGCGTCCAGGGTCCTCCTGGCCCTCCGGGTGCTGACGGCGACGCCGGTGTCCAGGGTCCTCCTGGCCCTCCGGGTCCTGGGGGTGACGCGGGTGTCCAAGGCCCACCGGGTCCTCCTGGTCCTCCGGGCGCTGACGGCGACGCCGGTACCCAGGGCCCGCCTGGGCCTCCTGGTCCTCCGGGCGCTGATGGCGACGCCGGTACTCAGGGCCCACCGGGTCCTCCTGGTCCTCCGGGCGCTGACGGCGACGCCGGTACCCAGGGCCCTCCGGGCGCTCCGGGCGCTGACGGCGACGCCGGTGCCCAGGGCCCGGCTGGTCCTCAGGGCCCTGCCGGTCCGGCGGGTCCGGCTGGCCCCGAAGGCCCTGCTGGTCCTCCGGGTGGCTGCGGCTGCACCACCGGCGGAGGGGCCGAGAGCCTGATCGGTCTGTTCGGCCTGCTCGGAGCCGTGCTGCGGCGCCGCCGCCAGCGGCGGTAACCGGTAGAACGACGTAGACTTGGGGGCCCTCGCCGCGACGTTGCGGCGGGGGCCCCTGTCGTTTCGGGGGAAGTCGTGGAGAAAGGCGCGGAAAAAGGCGACGCCGGCGGACCAGGATCAGAAATTCCGGTGCCCTAACCCCCGGCGATTGCTGCGAAATGCGCGGGCAGTAACGGTGGGGCCAGTCGCGCGAATCTTAGTTCTGGCCGCGCTGCAGCCGCGGCCCCACCTTTCTTCGAAGATGGGGGAGAGGGCGAAGGAGGAGGACAGGGACATGGCTCATGGTCCGCGCGGACCCAGGTATGCGCTGGACGGCGTCCGGGACAGGTATCCCAAGACGCCCATTCCGGGGCTCAAGCTTCACATTCCGAGCTTCGAGGAGCCGCTGGTCGGCATCGGCGAAGGGGACGTCACCTCCCTGCAGCAGCTCCAACGCGACCAGGATCTCGTCCGGCGCGTGGTGAATCTCCTTCCCATGGACGAGGTGCGCGCGGCCGTCCAGGCGTTCGCCCACCAGTCGGAGGCGCTCACCCAGGCGCTCGGGGGCCGGGAGCTGGTGTCGGAGATCCTGGGGGAGCTCGGCAGCTCCTTGAGCCGCGAGGAGAGCGCGCTCCTCCACAGTGAGTTGGAGCACGAGCTGGGGGGCCCGCTGGATGACTCCAGCGAGAGCACCTGGGTGGAACGCGAAGCGGAGCACGCCCGCTGGGAGCTGACGCGCCACTGGATCGCCCTCGTCCTCTCCTCCGTGCAGGGTCATGGTTCCGTCCCGCTGGGTGCCGACCTGTGCCCCAGCCCACCGGCCGGACGGCAGGCGGGCGGGACAGGTGACGACTGGTCGGCTTCTCCGGAGGAGGTGGAGGAGGCGCTGCTCGCGTCCGTCGCCGTCGGCCCGGAGAGCCTGGACGCGCTGATGAGGTCCTTCCACGGCCGGGTCTCGGACGCCGTCGCGAGGAGCGGGCCGCTGGAGCTGCCGGGCCACGTGGAGCTCGTCCGCCAGGGCGACCTCCTGGTCGCCACGCCTCACAGCAGGTAGGCGCGCTCCGCCACGTTCCGCGGGTTGCCGCTGAAGGACACCGGCGCGTAGTCCGGCACCACGCTCCCCGAGCGCACGAACACCACGCGCTCCAGCAGGAGCCGGCCGTCCGGCTCCTCGTAGAAGCGCAGGAGCTGCCAGCAGTGGTGCTGCTCCAGGTCCGCCTCCACCCGGTCAGGCGGGGCGCCGTGCCGGAGCTGGGTCGCGGTGCCGATGACCAGTTGCGCGTGGACCTGGCGCGCGTTGCGCGTGGCGATGTCCGAGGCCAGCCGCCCCAGCGCCGGGTAGATGGCGTGCGTGTGGCCGGAGATGACCACCCGCACCAGGCGGTGCCGCCCGCCCGCCGGGTCCGGCGCCGCCAGGCCCTGCTCGATCTCCGCCCAGTTGCGCAGCCCCTTCCAGGGCCGCCACTTCGACGCCTGGAGGACGGGGTGGTGCGTGAGCGCGATGCGCAGCTCGGACCGGGTGGCCGCCTCCGCCAGGAGCTCCAGCTGCGGCCGGAGCTTGCGCTCCTTCTCCCAGTAGCGGTCCGCGTCGATGCGGCCCAGCGCCAGGGTGTTCTCGAAGCGCCCGTGGCGGACGGAGTCCAGGTACCAGAGCGAGAACGGGCCGGCGTCCAGCGCGCGCGCCGGGCGGTCCGCGGCGTGGAGCGGCCGGGCGCGCAGCGCGGCACGCTGGGCGTCGCAGTCGGCGTCCTGGGCGAAGAGCGGCAGCGAGCCCGGCCAGACGTCGTGGTTCCCGTACACCACGAACGGCGCGGGGAGCCCGGCCTGCGCGGCGATGTCCCGCACCAGGCGCTCCGCGCGCTCGGCGGAGGCCGCGTCGCCCAGGGTCGCGAGGTCCCCGGTCACCACCAGGTACGTGCCGTGCCGGAACGCGTCCTTCGACGGGCCCACCCGGCGGCGGATGGACTGCACCAGGGGCCCCAACACCTGTGGGTCGTGCCCCTCCATCCCCTGGAACACGGACATCCGCGCGGGGGCCATGCGGCCCCTCACCCGCGCGGTGACGGACGACGGCCCGTGGCGCTGGCGGAAGTGCAGGTCCGACATGTGGACGAGTTGGAGGAGCGGCGCGGTCACTTGAGCAGCTCCTTCTTCACCGCCGCGGCCAGCCGGCGCCGCAGCCGGTGCAGGCGGATCCGTTCGCTGCCGGACGCCGGCTGGAGACGGTCTCCCTTCATGAGCAGCTCGCGCTCGGCCACGGTCAGCTTCTCCAGCTCTGCCGCCAGCGCACCCAGGAACTTCCGCGCGTCGACGGTTCTTTCCAAAGACGGATGACGACCCTCATCCCTGAGATGTTCCTCCAGCGCCGGCAGAAGCCGCCGGCGGCGGTATTCGGCGCGGAGGTAGTCGTAGCTCCGCCGTAGCGCGATGGTCCGGAGCAACTCCAGGTAGGCAGCGGTGAGCTTCGGCTCGGGCGCAACCTCCCGGAACCAGACAGCCGGGTAGTGGCGCCGGTTCGCCTGGAAGCGCTCCGCCAGCTCGGCGGCCATGGCGTCCACGACCTCCCGCGCGGTGCCCAGGCTCAGCCCGGCCCGCGCCTCCAGGAACCCGGCCAACTCCGCGCGGCGCCGGAGCAGCTCGCTCGCCCACCAAGGGTCCGCCACGCGTGGAAGCGTAGCCGGCTTCGCCTCGCCCTTCGCGCCCGCCTCCGCGCGCGTCGAGCGCACGGCGGCAATCGACTTTCCGGCCGTCTGACCGTTAGACGGTCCCGAGCGCCTCCGCCCGCGCGCCGAACGCACGGCGGAGATCGGCTCACGGTCACCGGTCCCACCCATCGATGTGGGAGCTTAGTCCCGCATGGATTGTCGCCTCACCTCACCGGTGGAGGTGATGGAGCGACCGGCTGGCGCATCGTCTCCACGTGGAGACGAACGCGCGTGGACACCAGTCGCCCGTCATGGGCTTTCCTCCACCGCCACCCGGCGCACCTCCTCCTGGGAGCATCCGGCGCGCCGGCTACTTCACCGCCTTGACTCGGGCCCGCTTCTCCTCGGGGGCCTCCTCGGCCGGCGCTGGCACCGGCGCGGGCGTCTTCGCCACGCCGAACTTCTCCATCACCTTGGTCTCCACCTCGGCACAGACCTCCTGGTGGTCCTTCAGGTAGTCCTTGGCGTTCTCCCGCCCCTGGCCGATGCGCTCTCCCTTGAACGAGTACCAGGCGCCGCTCTTCTCGATGATGCCCTCCGTGGAGGCGAGGTCGACCAGGTCGCCCTCCTTGGAGATGCCCGTGCCGTACATGATGTCGAACTCCACCTCCTTGAAGGGAGGGGCGACCTTGTTCTTCACCACCTTCACGCGGGTCCGGCTGCCCACCACCTGCTCGCCGTTCTTGATGGCGCCGATGCGCCGGATGTCCAGGCGCTGCGAGGCGTAGAACTTGAGCGCGTTACCGCCGGTGGTGGTCTCCGGGTTGCCGAACATCACGCCGATCTTCATGCGGATCTGGTTGATGAAGATGACGCAGGTCTGGCTCTTGGAGATGGTGCCGGTCAGCTTGCGGAGCGCCTGGCTCATCAGCCGGGCCTGCACGCCCATGTGCGCATCCCCCATCTCGCCTTCCAGCTCCGCCTTGGGGACCAGCGCGGCCACCGAGTCGATCACCAGCACGTCGATGGCGCCGGAGCGGACCAGCATCTCGGCGATCTCCAGGCCCTGTTCGCCGGTGTCCGGCTGCGAGAGGAGCAGGTCATCCGTGCGCACGCCCAGCTTCCGCGCGTACCCCACGTCCATGGCGTGCTCCGCGTCGATGTAGCCGCAGATGCCGCCCTTCTTCTGGGCCTCCGCCACGATGTGGAGGCACAGGGTGGTCTTGCCGGAGGACTCCGGGCCGTAGACCTCGACGATGCGGCCCCGCGGGACCCCGCCCACGCCCAGTGCGATGTCCAGGGAGATGGAGCCGGTGGGGATGACCTGTATGTCCCGGATCAGCGGCTCCTCGTTGCCGAGCCGCATGATGGAGCCCTTGCCGAACTGGCGCTCCACTGCACCCATCGCCAACTCGATCGCCTTCTCTTTCTCCTCGTTCGCCATCGTCATTCCCCTCGTCCGCAGCACTGAACCGCCGTTTAGTATAACGGTTGCGGAAGGTAGTCCAGGGGTCTGACATTCAGCTCCCGCGCCGGGGCCACGCCATGGCGAACGCGACGAGCGCGCCCAGGGCCGGCGCAAACAGCCCCATCGTCCCACCCAGCGCCATGGACATGGCGATCAGCCCGGAGACGAGCAACGCGACGGACGCCCAGCGCCGCCTCGCGCTGGGCGGGCTGGCGGCCGTCACGCCGACCGACACCAGCATCGCCAGCAGCAGTGTGACCGCGGCGCTGACCGTCTGGGCCGGCTCCCGGTCGGCGAAGAGCTGTACGGCGGAGATGGCCGCCGTCACCACGACCATCAGGAGCGCGCCCACCGCTCCGCCCGGCCCGCGCACCGCCGCGCTGCGCGAGCGCAGGTGGTCCAGGTCGTCCGGGGAGATCTCCAGCGCGTAGGGGTACCCCATGGACAGCAACGCCGCCGTCGCCGCCGCGCGGGCCGTCAGCCCCTCCGCGTCCTGCAGGTCCGACAGCGCCCCCTGGTCCAGCCACCGCAAGAGCAGGTCGGCCATTGGGCGGGACGCGAACCGGGACATCTGCCCCAGGGCCGCGTTCAGCTCCGCGGTGGCCGCCCGCCGCGCGTCCCCGTTCGCCGCGTCCGCCTTTTGAAGGAGGGCAGACAGCCGCTCGATGGGCGGGACGAAGGACCGTTCGGGCTCCGGGGAGGCCACCCGGTCCGGTGTGGAGGTGGTGACGGACATGGCGGATTCGGGCACGATCCATTGTAACCGCCCGGAACGGCTGCGCTTGCACGGCCGCCCGCCGGTCTGTTTTCGCCCGCAACTTTCCGTCGCGGAAGGGGTTTTTCCCAGTCGTGGAAGCGGATCCGGACGCCGAGCTCATGCTCCAGGTGGCTTCCGGCGACCAGGCGGCCTTCGCCGCCCTGTTCGACCGGCACGCCCAGAGTGTGGCCCGGTTTGCCTACCGCTTCGTGGGGGACCAGGGGCGGGCGGAGGAGTTGGCCCAGGACATCTTCGTGAAGGTGTACCGGAACGCCCGCAGCTACCGGCCGAACGCGAAGTTCAAGACCTTCCTCTTCAAGGTCGCGGCGAACCACTGCCTGAACGAGGTCCGCCGCGGGGAGTACCGGGTGAAGCACACGACGCACGAGGCCGAAGCGGAGGCCACGGGCAGGGAGCTCCCGGAGCCGCAGGGGAGCTCGCCGGACGAAGCCCTCCACGGCAAGGAGATGGAGCTGGCGGTGGGCGAGGCGATGTCCCAGATGTCCGAGCGCGAGCGCGCCGCCTTCACCATGTGCCGCTTCGAGGGGATGGCGTACCGGGAGATCGCCGACGCGCTGGCCGCCAGCGAGGCCGCGGTGAAGAGCCTCATCCACAGGGCCACCATGGCGGTGGCCCGGAAGCTTTCTGAGTTGCAGGCGGGAGCCGTTCCCGCCAGGAGTCGGGCATGAGCTGCACGTTCGAGGAAGACCTGACCGCCTACATGGACCGGGAGCTGCCGCCGCTCCGGGTCCGCCAGCTGGAGGAGCACCTGCCGGACTGCGGGTCCTGCGCCGGGACGCTGGCGCTGCTCCGCCGCACCATGAGCGCGCTGGAGGCGATGCCGGCCTTCGCGCCCTCCCCCCAGCTCCGGCGCGCGGTGCTCACCCGCATCTCCCAGGAGCCGGCTTCGCTGATGGACCGGCTCCGCGGCCTGCTGCGCCCCCAGGTCCTGGTCCCGGCGCTCTCCGCCGCGGCGCTGCTGGCGGTGGGGGTGGCGGCGACGCAGCTCGCCCGCCGGCACGAGACCTCCCTGGACGCGCCGCTGATGGTGGCGGACGCCACCGAGCTGGAGCTCGCCCAGAACCTGGACCTGGTGGAGGACCTGGACGTGGTGGGACTGGAGTCCCCGGAGGACCTGGAAGTGGTCGAGCACCTGGACGAGCTGGAGGGCCAGCCATGACCCGCAGGATGGTGGTGGCCGCGCTGGTGGCATCCGCGCTCCTCGCGCCGGCCGCGCGGGCGCAGGAGCCCCAGGAGTCGGCGGCGGAGCGGTTCAACCGCCTGCCGGAGGCGGAGAAGCAGGCGCTGCGAGAGAAGCTGCGCCAGCTGAAGCAGATGCCGCCCGAGCAGCGGGAGCAGGTCCGCGCCAACCTCCAGCGCTGGCGGGCCCTGCCGCCGGAGGAGCGGTCGCGGGTGCGGGAGAACCTGCGCCTCTTCCAGAGCCTCTCCCCCGAGGAGCGGGCGATGCTGCGGCAGCGCTTCGCGGAGTTCCGGGCCATGGACGACGGCCGCCGGTCGGAGCTGCGCCGGGCGATGCGCCGCTTCCTCCGCGCCAATCCGGAGCGGCGGCGCCAGATGCTGGAGAACATGCGCCGCTGGCGCGAGCTCTCCCCAGAGCGCCGCCAGGAGCTGCGCGAGCGCCTCCGCGAGAGGCTGCGCCGGTGAGCCGCGCCCTGCTCGCCGGGGCGCTCCTTGCCGTGCTGTGGCCCGACTCCGCGCGCGCGGGCGCGACGGAGAAGCCGTCCGGGGACGCCGGGCAGGCCGCCTCCTCCCAGTCCTCGACGCCCACCTCGGACGAGGACCGCGAGGTCATCGAGAACCTGGACCTGCTCCAGGCCATGGATGGGGCCAGGGACCTGGACCTGCTCCTGGAGCTGAACCAGGCGGACGCGAACGGCGAGTAGGCCGACTCCGGCCTGCTACGGCAGCCGCATCCGCACCCCGGCCTGGATGGTGACCTGCACCCGAGGGTCCGGGAGGAAGAAGTTCCGGGCGCCGACCTCCGCGAAGCCGGAGAGCCACTTGATGAAGAAGAACTCGGCGCCGCCGCAGCCGCCCAGGCCGACGAAGAGCGGCGTGGTGTCGTACGGGAACCAGATGGGCAGCTCCAACTCCACGTAGGCCCGCACCTGGTCGGTCACCGGCACCCAGAGGCCGCCGCGCGGGGTGATGCCGAAGCCGGGCAAGAAGCGCAGGTGGACGCTGGCGCGGGCGTACGGCCACTCCACCCCGAAGCCGACCTCGGCCTGGGGAGTGGTGAAGAAGGCGAACGGGTCGATGCCCAGGCGCAGGTCGGCCAGCGGCCGCCCGCCGTAGAGCTGGAAGGAGGACGCGCCGCCGCGGGGCTCGCCGGGTCCATCGCGAGGGCCGCCGGGGCCTGGAGACGTGTCCTCCTCGCGCCGGACCTCCGCCAACTCCATGTCCACGGTGGTGGTCTTGCGCGCCGCGATGATGACCGAGCTGGAGGCGGCGTACTTCCCGTCGCCGGTGTGCACCTCCAGCTTGTGCCGGCCGATGGAGACGGTCGCCTTCACCGGCGACAGGCCGATGGGCTTGCCGTCGAAGTGCACCTTCGCCGGCCGGTCGGTGCGGACCTCCAGGTCGCCCTGCATCCGGTCTCGCAGGCTCTCCAGCATCGACACCAGCGTGGGGTCGACCCGCGCCGGGTCCAGCTTCGCCTCCGGGTCGTTCTCCAGGGCCTTCTCGAAGGCCTCCTCCGCCTTCACCAGGTCGCGCTGCGCGCCGTAGCACTGGCCCCGGAGGAGATGGACCCTGGAGAGGGTCCCTTCATCGCCCGTCTCGGAGACGGCGGCGTCGAGGTCTCGCAACGCCGCCGCGAAGTCCCCCCGGTTGAACTCCGCCTGCGCGGAGGCGAGCCGGCTGGAGCCGGGCTTCTTGGGCGTAGCGGAAAGGGCGAGAAGGGCCGAGAGGAAGAGCGCCTGCGTCATGGAACCAGTTCGATTCGCACCACAGCCGACCGGCCCGACGCAACCTTTATCTGCTTTTCGATCGTCCTGAAACCTGGACGCTGCACCTTGATCTGATGCTTCCCGACCGGGAGCTCCAGCAGCACCGGCGTGGTCCCACGGGCCTCCCCGTTCACCTGGATGCTGGCCCAGTACGGGCCGCCCTTGAACGTGGTGACCACGTTGACCTTCCCCGTGCCGGCCGGGATGGCCGGGCCGGTGGGGGTGTGGCGGAGGGCCCTGGGGCTGGTGGTGGCCGTGGTGGCGGGCTCCGGCGGCGTCCCGGGAGTGGTGGCCGTCTCCGGCTCCTCGGTGGGCTCTACGTCGGACTCCTCGGCGCCGGATTCCCCGGGCGACGGGTTGGCGGAGGCGACCGGGGTCTCGGACGGCGCGGCCGCGGTCTCCGGGGCCGTGGGCGTGGGCTCGAGCGTGATGGGCGACGGCGGCGGCAGCGGCGCCGCGGCCACCGGCGTCTCGACCTCGGGCGGAGGCCCGGCGGCCGGGGCGACCCTGGGGCGGACCGCCAGGTAGGCCACGCCGGTGCCCAGCACCGCCAGCACCGCGGCCACCGCCACCATCGGTCTGCGGCGGCGGCGCACGGCCTGGGCAAATTCGTTGGTGCTCGGACCGCCCTGGCCCAGCGCCGGCTCCGGCGCGTCCAGGAGGAGGATTGGCTCCGGCTCGGGCTCGGGCGGCGCCGCGGGTACGGGCAGGGGCGCGGGGTGGGGCTTCGAGGCGCGGCGAGCCGCCAGGTCGGGCGCTACCACGACGTTCATGCCGGGCGCGGAGACGGGCGTCAGCCGCACCGGCACGGTGGGGGTGGGGGAGACCTTCGGCCCGCTCATCCGCGCTGACGGCGTAGTCCTCGGTGAGCCGTCCGGTTTGGGCCCCAGCCCGAGCGCCGGCATGGACACCGCCTCCGGCAGCATCTGCAGCGGCTCTGGCGCCGACGGCAGGTTGATGGAGGCGCTGCTGTCCTGGAACATGTCCTGGAGCGCCACCGCCGCCTCGAACGCCGAGGCCAACTCGCCGGCGGACTGGTAGCGGTCCTGGGCGCGCTTGGCCAGCGCCCGCATCACGAGGTCGCCCACCGGCCGGCTGATCCACGACGCGCGCTGGCAGATGTCGGGCGCCGGGGCATGCGCCTGCATCTGGATGATGGAGAGGTCGCTGTCCGAGTCGAACGGCAGCGCCCCCGCCAGGCACTCGTAGATGACGACCGCCAGCGCGTAGAGGTCGGAGCGGTGGTCGATCTCCTTCTCGCCCAGCGCCTGCTCCGGCGACATGTACTGCGGCGTGCCCATCACCATGCCGGTGCGGGTGAGCGACTCCGCGTTCCGCTTCGGCCGGAGGATGCCGAAGTCGAGGATGGTGGCCAGGCCCGCCGGGCTGACGAAGATGTTGCCCGCCTTGATGTCCCGGTGGACGTAGCCCTTGGCGTGGATGAACTCCAGCCCGCCGCAGACCTGGCGGGTGAGCGCCAGCACCTGGTCCAGCTGGAGCACGTTCGAGGCGCGGAGGAGGGCGGAGAGCGGCTGCCCCTCCAGGCACTTCATCACCATGAACGGCCGGTTCTTGAAGCGGCCGACCGCGTAGATGGGGACGATGTTGGGGTGCTCGAGGCTGGCGGTGAAGCGCGCCTCGCGCTCGAAGCGCGCCACCAGCTCCGCGTCGTGCGCCAGCGAGGAGGCGAGGATCTTGATCGCCACCTTGCGGTCGAGCTGGAGGTCATGCGCCAGGTAGACCGAGCCCATCCCACCCTCGCCGATCTTCTTCTCCAGCTTCCACTTCCCGTCGAGGACCTCGGAGCCCTTCACCGGGACGAGCGTGGGCTCCGCCACTTCCACTCCCAGCTCGGCGCCCAGGCCAGTAGGCGTGCCGCACCGGCTGCAGAAGGCGCTCCCGCCCGTCAGGGCTTGTCCGCACTTGGTGCAGTTCATGGGGCTGGATCCAGGCGCGCGCAGGATACCGCCTTCCCCCCGCGTCGGCGCGCCGGCCTGCTCGCCCTGACGAGCGTGTCGTCCCGCCGCGCACAGGCGGCGCTGAGGGAAATCCCCTACCTGCCTAGGTGTCGAGCTCCTTCTTCAGTTTCTGCACCAGGTCGGAGGTCTGGCCCGAGGGGTTGTTGTCTACGAAGGAGGCGTCCACGGTGAGGGTGAGCGTGTCGCCCTTGAGCGCGTACCCGAGCGTCCCCTTCCCCTTCTTGACCTCGATCTTCTTCACCTTGGCCAGCTGCTCCTTCACCACCGCGTTGCTGCAGGCCTGGGCCACCGCGTCGAGCGCGGAGGTAGCCAGGGTGGTGAGCGCGTTCCACTCCGGCTTCTCGGACTCGCGGGGGTTGTGGCCGAACTTGCCGCCCGTCCAGGTGATGGAAGGCTTGATGCCGCAGCTGGACTCGATCTGACCCTTGTAGCCGTCCAGGTCCTCCTGCATCTTCGCCTTGAACTCCGACTCCTGGGCGAAGGCGGCGGCGGACGCGGCGGCGAGCAGCAGGACGCTGAGGCGACGAACGGTCTTCATGTGATTGAGCCTCCAGGGGTGAAGGCGAGGACTGTAGGGGAGACACCGATGCGAGGCGAGACGTTCCGGGCAGTGGTGCTGGCGTGGTGCGCGGCGTCAGCGATCGCCGTGGCCGGCGAGGCGCAGAGCGTGAAGGTCTACAAGGGCGGGGAGGGGGCGAAGGTCACCGTGGTGCGCAAGTCGGGCGGCGGCGCCGAGGCGCTGGTGAAGGTGGAGGGGACCGACACCCGGCTCGACGGGCGGATCTTCAAGGTCGAGATCTCCCGGTGGGGAGAGAACGAGGACTGGTTCACCTACGAGCTGGGCGGGACGCGCTACGCGCTGATCACCCTGCGCCGCGGCGAACGCGATCTGTATCCGGGCGAAGGGCGCGACTCCATACACCTCGCCTACGACGAGAAGGCCACCGCGGACGCGAAGCCGGATCCGATCGTCGAGGAGTACCAGGCGAAGCGCGGCAAGGACGGCGGCAAGTAGGGCTCGCCTCACCGCAGCTCGGCGACGAAAGCGGCGCGCAGGTCAACCACGGCGGCGTCGGAGGCCCACCGCCAGGAGACCTCTGGGCGCAACACGATGGTCTTCCCCGCGCCGGCCTGACCAGCGGTCACCTCCGCGGCGATGTTGATGTCGGCGAGGTGCTCGAAGAGACGGTCCAGCCCCATGGCGGAGTCGAGCGTGGCGGAGGCGACCAGCGCCACCGGACCCAGCTGGCTTCGTTCCGAGATCGAGGCGCGGAGCCCGGCCCTCGGTTCCAGGACTGGAGACATCTGCACGCGCAGGGAGGGGCCCAGTCCCAGGGCAAGGAAGGCGCCGCCTGGCTCGGGCTGGAGCGCGGCGATCAGCTCGGCGGAGGCGCGGGCGCGGCTCACGTCCTCCAGCGAGTCCGCGCTCAGCTGGAACCCCCAGCCCAGCGCGTCCGCCGGCGACCGCCACTCGACCTGGGCGTCTCGCAGGACGGTGCGGAAGGCGAGTGCGGTGAGGCGCGAGGCGCGGATGCGCGGCGGCCCGGTCGAAAGCTCCAGCTCGCCCGACATCAACTCCACCTCGCTGGTGGAGCGGAAGCCGTGGAGGCGGCGCTCGCCCAGGGGCTCCGAGAGGAGCGCGCTGCGGAGCACCAGCCGCGGATCGCCTCCCGGCCAGCCCGCCGCCACGCCGGCGCTGCTGCGCAACAGCCCGGAGCCGGTGGTCGCCCCGAGGAGCCCGGCAGCCTCGCGAGCCACCCGCTCTGTCTCCTGACGCCGCCGGAGCGCCCAGGCGTCCACCCGAGCGAAGTGGCGGGCCACTGCACGGGCCTGTGCCTCGGTGGCGCGCAGGAACGCCCGCTCGGCCGCGGCGGCGCGCTGGAGGTCCTCCAACTCCTCAGGGAAGTAGGGCCGCTTCGGCGCCGCCTCCAACGCGTCGTCGAGCGAGGCGGCGCGGTCCAGCACCGCCCACCGCCCCTGGAGCGCGGCTTCGTCCTGGAACAGGCGCTGCCGGGCGGCCGCCTCTTCCGCACCGGTGGGTAGGTGGAGATCGCCCAGGGCCAGCGCGCTCAGCTGCACCTTGCGCCGCCGGGCGGTGGATGCGTCTACCGCGTAGCGCTCGATGCGCACCGAATCGTCCAGGTACCGGTAGGCGGCCTCGCGCAGCGCTTCGCTCCCCTCCGGCATCGTCCGGTCCAGCCAGCGCTCCAGCGCCGCGTAGGCGCGGGCACGGGCGGCGGCGTCGCTGGAACGGAGCGCCCGGTCCACCCGGAGTAGCGCGTCCCGGTCCTGGGGCCCAGCGCCGTCGAGCAGGGCCAGGGCGGCCGAGGCGCGGCGGCGCTCGGCGTCCAGTGCCTGGAGTTGGGTGGACTGAAGCTCGCCGGGCATGGGCTCCAGCAGCGGGCGATCGCCGGCGCGCACCGTCCGGAGGGCGTCCAGCGCGCCTGCGGGCGAGAGCGGCCAGGGTCCCGCGCGTGGCGCCCGCCGGCCGCCCTCCAGCGCCGCGTCCACCAGGTCGACCAGGGCGTCGGCGCAGTTGTGGCCGAAGAAGAAGTAGCGGGAGTAGCCCACCCGCTCCAACTCCCAGATGCGCTCCAGGGCGCGCCGCCGCTCGGAGGCGGTGAGGTTGAGGCGGAAACGGCGGATGCCGCGCTGCTCGCCTTCCAGGAGCTCACGGCGCAGATCGCCGAAGGTGGTGGTGATCAGCGCGAGTTGGTAGCCGCCGGTGAGCCCGCGCCAGGCGTACTCCGGGCCGGGACGCTCGGCGCCGGTGAGCGCGACCAGCTGCACCTGGGTGTCGAAGGACGGCCCGCGCACGCGCGATGGGTCGTCGCGCCGGACCAGCCGGAGCAGCACGTGGCCGAAGAGCGACTCCACCGCGCGCCCGGAGGCGGCGACGTACAGAATCTCCAAGGTCTCCAGGGAAGGCTCGTCCGCCCACGCCTCGAAGGCCGGGCAGTCGCGCAGGAGCGGCTGGTCGAGGAGCCCGTCGTGCCTCAGCTGGTCAGAGAGCCAGTGCCAGCGGGAGGGCTGCACACACGCGGGGGCGGCGTCATCCACCTGGGGCGCCGGCCCGGGGACCAGCGCCTCCTCGGCGAGCGTGGCCAGGTCGAGCGCCGGGGACGCTTGACCACGCCGCCGGCTGTAGGCCCAGGCGTAGGTGTTCCCGGCACCCATCCAGCTCCAGCCGGAGAGCTGGCGGAAGTCGGCGCCCTCGCTCCAGCGACGGGCCTGGTCCCAGCGGCGCACCACCGCGTGCACCAGCGCCCGCGCCCGCCAAAGCCTCTGCGCGGCCTCCGGAGCCAGCGACCGCAGCGGCGCCAGTGCGCGTTCCTCACCGGCCACCGACCCGAACGCGTAGAGGTGGAAGCGCCGGAGCCCGTCCGTCCATTCCGGCCGCGCCGAAGAGCCGTCTCCCATCCCGAACGCGGACGGCTCCGCGTGCACCGCCACCTCCAGCGGGCCTCCGGGCGGCGCACGCATGGTGGGGGGCAGCGCATCCAGTCCGGCGGCGAGCTCCGCCGCCAGAGCAGGGTCCCGAGCCAGGAGGAGGATGCCGTGCCGGCGGAGTCGATCTGCCGGTTCGTCGCTCTCCCCCGCAGCCGCACCTCTCGCACCACGCCGGCAACAGGAACCGGCTTCCGCTCCGACCGCCAGAGCGGAGACACCTCCGGCCGCGACGGCCAGGAGTACCGCGCCGAGCGCGGAGATCACGTCCTCGGGTGCCGCTCCCGGAAGGTGCGCCCGTCCTCGGCCAGCGCGCCGTCCCGGGAGGCGATCTCGCCGATGCGCCGGAGCACCTCCACGGCGACGGATGGCGTGAGCGCCCGCGCGTCGGTCCAGGTAATCAGCTCGCTCCGGTGCTCGCGGAGCAACGCCCCGAAGCGGGGCAGGTTCTCCGGGCGAATCTCCGCCATCGCAGCCAGATCCTGGATGGCGGGCCCGGCGCCCACCGCCAGGTCCATCCGGAGCTGGCGCTCGCTGGCGCGGAGGAACTGTGCGGCCGCCGCCGGGGCCGCGGGCGGTGAGACAGGCGCAGGCGGCGGCAGCCCGATAGAGGCGCGGGTCGCCTGGCCCCAGATGAGGTACCCGACGCCCACCACCGTGACCCCCACCCCCACCGTGGAGAGGACCGGCCCGGAGGCGCGCGTGCTCTGCGCGGACGAATCCGCCAGGCCCTGGCTGGTGGAGGCGATGGACGCGGGCACACTGTCGGCGGTGCTGTCCACGCTGGCGTTCAGCCCGTTCACCGCGTTGGCGCTGCTGTTCCCGGACGCGCCCGAACTGTTGCCCGAGCTGTTCGCCGAGTCGCCGGAGCTGTTGGCGCTGTTCCCCGAGCTATTCCCGCTGCTCTCCCCGGAGTTGAGGTTCGAGTTGGAGCCGGTGCAAGCCAGGATGATCGAAACGATCCCGCCTGCAACGAGCCGCGAGCGCCGTGTCATGATGTTCCCTCCCGTTGTGGTGGCAGGTCGCCTTTCTACCGTGGAGCCCGTCGCCGAACCCATCGAGATTCCCTCGCGCCGGTACGGCAAGTACCAGGTGCGCTCCCGCCTGGGCGTGGGCGGGATGGCCGAGGTCTTCCTCGCGGACGTGGTGAACGAGCTGGGCGACGAGCAGCAGGTCGCCCTGAAGATCATGCGCGACGGGCAGAGCACGGAGGCGTTCGTCAACGAAGCGGACCTGATGGGGATGCTCTCGCACCCCAACCTCGTCCGCCGCCTGGAGCTGGGCGAGGCGGGCGGCCGCCTCTTCATCGCCATGGAGTACTGCATGGGCGGCGACCTCCAGGGGCTGATGAACGTGCTGCGCAAGCACATGAAGGACTTCCCCACCTGGATGGGCGTCCACGTCTGCCTGGAGGTGCTCAAGGGCCTCTCCTACTTCCACCAGGCCAAGACGCGCTCCGGGGACGCGCTGCACCTGGTGCACGGGGACGTGAACCCGGCCAACGTCTTCTTCTCCGCCACGGGCGACGTGAAGCTGGGCGACTTCGGCGTGGCCAAGAGCGTGAGGAAGGGCCTGGGACCGCAGGACGGGCTCACCGCCGGCAAGATTCCGTACCTCTCCCCGGAACAGTCGCGGGGGGATCCGCTCACCGCCGCCTCCGACCTGTTCGCGGTGGGGGTGATGCTCCACGAGCTGACGGTGGGCTACCACCCCTTCGCCGGGCCGGGCGCGGCCGCGCACGAGGTGCTGGCGGCCATCCGCGCCGCGAGGGTGACCATCCCGGACTACGTCGGCAAGCCGCTGGCGCAGATCCTCAGGCGGGTGCTCCACCCGGACCTCTCCTCGCGCTACCCCACGGCGGGCGAGCTGGCCGGCGACCTGCTCCACTACGCGCTGGACCACGGGCAGTGGGTGGGCCGCGAACAAGTTCAGGCGTGGCTGGGGGCGGAGCTGGGCTTGCTGTGTTGAAGGAAAGGGAGACCTACGAGCAATGGCCATCACCTACGAGCGGATCGGCGGCTTCGTCGGCAAGCAGGACAAGCTGACCTTCGACCCGGAGCTGAAGACGGTCACCGCCTCCGAGCGCGGCCAGGCCTGCCCGCCCCGCATCCTCACCACCGCCGAATCCGCCCAGCTCCGCGCCTGGTACGACCAGCTCAAGGCCCACCCGGCCCCAGGGGAGCCTGGCGCGGCCCGCGTCATCCCCGACTCGTACCAGATGCGCCTCACCCTCGAGGCCGGGCCCACGGTGACCTCCGCCACCCTGGGCTTCCCGGTGGGCGGCAAGGGCGCCTTCGACCCGCTGCTGGCCTGGCTGGACCGGACGCTGACGGAGGAGCTCCGGCGCCATCACCCGGAGCGACCCGCCACCCTCCTCACACCGGAGGAGCTGGAGGAGTAGCCGGCTACACGGAACCGGCCCGCCGCCGCGCCGCCGGGATGGTGTCCAGCCCCGCGCGCGCCTTGCGCTCCGCCTTCTGCCGGTACAGCCCCTCGTCGGCCCGCTCCAGCAGCTGCTCCCACGACTCGGCCCACAGCACCTCGCCGCTCACCGCCACCCCGAAGGAGGCGTTGACCGCGACCTTGCCTCCAGGCAGGTCCAACGGCTGTTCGGCCAGGTCCGCCTGCACGCGCGCGGCGAGCTTCTCCGCGCCCGCCCGGTCCGCGCCGGGCATCACCACCACGAACTCGTCCCCGCCCAGGCGCGCCGCGAAGTCGGAGCCGCGCTTGCAGCGCTGGAGCGCGGCCGCCACGGTGCGGATGGCCAGGTCTCCGGCCGGGTGCCCGTAGCGATCGTTGATCTGCTTGAGGCCGTCCTGGTCCACCATCGCCACCGCCAGCGGCTGGCCGGTCCGGGCCGCCTCGCCCAGCGCGGCGCCGAGCACGGTCCGCATCGCGCGCCGGTTGGGCAGCCCGGTGAGGTCGTCCGTCTCCTGGAGTTGGCGCTCGCGCCGCAGCGCCCGCGCGTTCTCCAGCGCCTTGTCCAGCCGCATCACCAACTCGGCGGGGGAGGCGGGCTTGGTGAGGTAGTCGCAGGCGCCGGCCTGGAAGGCCTGCACCTTGGTGTCCGGGTCCGAGGTGGCGGAGACCACCAGGAACGGGACCTGCGCCGTCTGCGGGGTGCCGCGCGCCTGCTCCAGGAGGGCCATCCCGCCCCCGTCCGGCATGCTGAGGTCGGTCACCACCGCGTCCGGGGGGCGCTGGTGCATCAGCTCCATCGCCGCCTGGACGCTGGAGGCGGTGAGGACGTCGTGGGAGGGATCGAGCAGCTCGCGCACGGACTCCAGCCAGAGCGGGTCGTCATCCACCACCAGCACGGTGGCGCGGGCGGGGCCGGCCGGCGGGTCCGCCGGCTCCGGGAGCTGCGCCGGGGGCGGGGGCGACATGGGCGTGGAGAGCACCAGCACCTCCGCGCGCCGCGCCATCCCCTCGGCGTCCGCCATCATGCCGGCCACCAGCGTGCGCTGGCCGGGGGTGAGCGCCTCATTGGAGATGCGCATCAGCGAAGCCATCAAGGCGATGATCGGGTCCCAGAGCGACTCGGCGTGGTCCGCCAGCGGGTACGTGGGCGCGGTCGCTTCCGGGCGTGGCGGCTCGACGTCGGACATGGTCCCCCTGGCAAGGAGCGAGGCCCGGCCGGGAGAATAGGGAGCGCCGCACGGGACGGGGAGTCCGGGTCGGGCCGGCCTCCGGCCCGTTCGTTGGGCCCTGGACGTTTCACCCGGAGCGGAGGCCGCCGGGCCCACCAGGGCCTGAACCGTCACTCCACGGTGACGCTCTTGGCCAGGTTGCGCGGCTGGTCCACGTCGGTCCCGCGGATGTCGGCCACGTGATAGGCGAGCTGCTGGAGCGGGACGGTGGCCACCAGCGGCGCCAGCAGCGCGGAGGTGGGCGGGATGCGTAGGACGTGGTCGGCCAGCGAGGCGGCGCGGACGTCGCCCTGGTCCACCACGGCGATCACCTTGCCGCCGCGGGCGCGCACCTCCTCGATGTTGCCGAGGATCTTCTCGTAGGCGATCTCCGGCTCGCGCGGGGCGATGACCAGCACCGGCATGGACTCGTCGATGAGGGCGATGGGCCCGTGCTTCATCTCGCCGCCAGCGTAGCCCTCGGCGTGGACGTAGCTGATCTCCTTGAGCTTGAGCGCGCCCTCCAGCGCCACCGCGTGCATCGTCCCGCGGCCGAGGAAGAGGAAGTCGCGGGCGGTCGCGAAGTGCTTGGCCAGCTTCTTCACCTCCTTCTCGCCCTGCAGCGCTTCCTCCAGGAGCTTGGGGACCTCGGTGAGGTGGGTCAGGTGCTCCTGGGCCGTGCGGGCGGAGAGGTGCTCGCGCATCCGGCCCAGCTTCACCGCCAGCAGGTAGAGGACGACCAGCTGGGTGGTGAAGGCCTTGGTGGAGGCGACGCCGATCTCCGGGCCGGCGTTGGTGAGGATGGTGAAGCCGGCCTCGCGCGTCATCGCGGACCCCATCACGTTGCAGATGGTGAGGGTCCGGGCGCCGCGCGACTTGGCCTCCTTGAGCGCGCACAGGGTGTCCAGCGTCTCGCCCGACTGGGAGACGGCGATGGCCAATTGGCCCGGCTCGACGATGGGGTCGCGGTAGCGGTACTCGGAGGCCAGCTCCACGTCCACCGGGATGCGGGCCAGGGTCTCGATCATCAGCTTCCCGGCCAGGCCGGAGTGCCAGGACGTCCCGCAGGCCAGGATGGTGATGCGCCGGATGGACTTGACCTCCTCCGGGGTGAGCGACCAGCCCTCGAAGTGGACGTCGCCCTCGGAGAGCAGGAGCCGCCCGCGCATGGTGTCCGCCACCGCGCGCGGCTGCTCCCAGATCTCCTTGTGCATGAAGTGCTTGTGGCCGCCCTTCTCCGCCATCATTGGCGTCCAGTCGATGCGGCGGGCGGGGCGGTTGACCGTCTTGCCGGAGAGGTCGAACAACTCCACCTTCTCGGCGCTGAGGACGGCGAGGTCGCCCTCCTCCATGTAGATGAAGTCGCGGGTGTGATCGAGCAGCGCCGGGACGTCGGAAGCGACGAAGTTCTGGCCCTGCGCCAGGCCCAGCACCATGGGCGAGGCGTTCTTGGTGCAGACGATGCGGGACGGGTCGTGGGTGGAGACCACCGCCAGCGCGTAGGTGCCCTTCACCTTGAGGACGGCGCAGCGGACCGCCTCCACCAGGTCCTTGCCGGCCTTCAGCTCGGAGGAGACCAGGTGGGCGAACACCTCGGAGTCGGTCTCCGAGGAGAAGACGTGGCCCTGCGCCTTGAGGCCCTCCTTGAGCGCGAGGTGGTTCTCGATGATGCCGTTGTGCACCACCGCCACGCCCTCGTAGGTGTGGGGGTGGGCGTTCTCGTCGGAGGGGCGGCCGTGGGTGGCCCAGCGGGTGTGGCCGATGCCGGTGGTGCCCTGGGGCGGTTCGGCGAAGAGGCGCGCCTCGAGGTTCTTCAGCTTGCCGGTGGCACGGACGACGTTGAGCTGCCGGTTGTTCTGGACCACCGCCACGCCCGCGGAGTCGTAGCCCCGGTACTCCAGCTTCCGCAGCCCCGACACCAGGATGGGGGCCGAGTCCTTGTCACCGACGTAACCGACGATTCCGCACATGTTGGGCGATCCTCTCAGGGACAGACTTCTGCACACCGGCGCGCCGCGACGCAAATCGGTGGGCACGGCCGGGCGGCCTTGCAAGCTGTCCGCCAGCCTGGGGGGGAACCCCGTCAGCCCTTGGACTTCTGCTTGTCCTTCTGTTTGTCCACCCAGCCCACCTTGTTGAGCTGCGGGGCGCGGGAGATCGCCAGCGACCGCGGCGGGACGTCCTCGGTGACCGTGGTCCCGGCGCCCACGTAGCTGCCCTCGCCGACCTTGACCGGGGCGACG
>DATBSS010000372.1:0-4846 GCA_036559665.1 Myxococcaceae bacterium | reverse complement strand
CTCCTGCGCGGCTTCCTGATCGGCGCCGCCTATGCGGAGAAGGGGCGCGGCAAGGCCGTGGGCCCGGAGGCGCTGGAGGCACTGCGTCAGGAGGGACAACTCCGCTTCATCTTCACACCGGAGCTCTACAAGGCGCGGCTGGAGGACCTCTTCTTCTACCGGGACCAGCGCAAGCTCCCGCTCTACGAGGCGCTCCGCCGGATCGAGGCGGAGATCCGCACCGCCAACAGCCCCCCGCCTAGTACGCCGCCGGGGACGCGCTGAAGCGCGGGATGGACTGGAGCACCTTGATGAGGTGCGTGTAGTCGATGGGCTTGGAGAACATGGAGATCGCCCGGGGGACGTCCACGTCCGAGGGCAGGGTGGCGCCGTAGGCGGTCACCACGAACACCGGGGCATTCAGCCGGGGCAGCCCCTGGGCAAAAGGCGGCAACGGCCGGTTGATGGGCTGACCCAGGAAGAGGCGCATGAGCTGGTTCCCGTCCAGCTCCGCCCCCCGCAGCTGCAGGTCCATCAGCACCGCGCACAGCTCGCCAGCGTGACGCCGCACCATGTCACAGGCTTCCTCGTCCGTGGCCGCCCGGAGCACCCGGAAGCGACCGCGAAGGCGCAGCTTGGCGATGACGTAGTTGTCATCCTCGTCCTCGACGTAGAGGACGAGCGGCATGTCGGGAGATGTAGTCATTTCTCCGGCCACACTGAGCATTCGAGGCCACCATTGTAACCACGATCCCGCGCGGAAGGGGTCCCAACCCCCGATCAGCGCGCACAATGCTGGCCAGTTGGCATGCCGTTCGCGCTTGACGGCCGGTTCACATGTCCCTGTAAACGTTTCCTGATCATGGAAAGACTGGAATGCCTCGTTTCCCTCGCCTCAGGGCTGTTCCCGAGGTGCGGCGGAGCCTGGTTCAGCGCGTGAAGCCGAGGCCGGCGGCGGCCATCAGGAGCGCGAGGATGACCGCGGCGTAGGTGGAGTACCGGTACTCGCCGCGGAGCCCCAGGGCCACGCCCGCCACCAGGAGCCGGGCCACGGGCGTCACCACCAGGAGCGTGGCCCCGGCGGCGCGGAGGTAGTCCGCGTCCTGCGCCAGCGGCGCGGCGGGGACGGCCTCGAGCAGGATGGAGACCAGGAAGCACAGCCCGGCCAGGAACGCGCCCGCGCGCAGCACCAGGGCGATGGCGCGCTCCCCGTCCATGGGACGGGTGGTGGGCAGGGACGGAACCTGGGGAGCGGCGGCCATCGCGGCGGGCGCCGGCGGCGGCGGGGGGTTCATCTCCTCGGCCACAGCGCGGTCCCCCCCTTCCACAACATCTGCGCCCCCAGCACCACCACGAACGCGGAGAAGACGCGCTTGAGCCACGGGGTGGGCACGCGCGGCATCAGCTTCGACCCGGCGACGGAGCCGGCCAGCACCCCGACCACCAGCGGCGCCGCGGCGTGCAGGTCCAGCCGGCCGCGGAGGGCGTAGGTGGCCACGCTGGCCGCCGCGGTGACGCCGATCATGAGGTTGGAGGTGGCGGTGGCGATCTTGAACGGCACCTTCATCCCCATGTTCATCAGCGGGATCTTGAGCGGCCCGCCGCCCACCCCCAGCAGCGCGGAGAGCCCGCCGGCCACCACGGACCCCACCATCCCCAGCGGGACGTTCACCGCCACCGCCTCGCCGCCCGCGGGCACCTCCACGTCCCGCACCGCGCGGCCCAGGTACAGCTGCACCGCGACGTAGAGGAGGAACAGCCCCAGCCCGAAGGCGATCAGCGAAGGCTCGACCAGCGCGGCCAGGAACCCGCCGGCGAGCGCCCCGGACACCGTGGCCACCTCCAGCGTGAGCGCGAGCCGGACGTCCGCCAGCCGGTGCTCGACGTAATTGGCCGCCGCGCCACACGAGGTGGCGACCACGCACAGAAGGCTGGCCGGGACGGCGCTCTCCACCGGCGCGTGCATCCCCAGCACCAGGATGGGGACCAGCAGGATGCCGCCGCCCACGCCCAACATCGCCCCCAGTCCTCCGGCAAAGAGGCCCACGGCGATCAGGAGGAGCTCGGTCATGCCGCACCGTAGATTAGGAAGACGCCAGGACCCCGGATAGTGAGCCCGCGAGCCAGTCCGTGCGCTCGGCCGGCGGGCCGCTCCGGAACGGGGGCGCTCACGCGGCGCACGGGTCCAGTGGCCCTTCGGGGAAGTCGGACAGGAAACGCTCGCGGGCGCGGCGCGAGAACAGCCCACGCGAGATGAAGGCGTGCAGCCGCTCCAGCACCTTCCGCGCCGAGGCCAGCGCCTCCTGCATCCGCGCCGGCACGTCCACGTCCTCGCCCTGGAACAGCTCCCGCCGCGACAGCTTGGTCATGACGTTCCGCGACGGGGCCGCCAGCGGCGTGGAGAGCACCAGGCCATGAAGGAAGGCGCCGCGCACCCAGCGGTCCACCTGGCGCTTCTCCGGTGCCTGCTGCAGCGCCTCCTCCGCGCCCAGCCGGATCAGCTCGTACAGCCCGCGGCCCACACCGGCGGTGGGCAGTGGCCGCTTCCCCAACCTGAAGCTCCGGCGGATCTGCGAATCGCCCAGCAGCGGGCGGCCGTGGCGGTGCTCCTGGTAGAAGAGCACCTGCGTCCACTCCACGCGGCGGCGCGCCTCCTCCAGCGACTCGCGCGCCAGCCGGTGCCGCTGCGCGAGCCGGGTGGCGACCGGCCCCAGCACGCGGTCCAGCGCGAGGTGGCAGAAGTAGCCGGAGGCGAAGGCGAGCCCGGCCTCGTTCCCCACCAGCGCGCCGTTGGCCACCAGCTCCGCGAACTTGAGCCCCATGGCCACCGGCGCCCGCTGGTGGAAGAGCGCCGCGTACGGCGAGGGCGAAGGCGGCGGCCAGAGCAGCTGGAGGCCGCCCCGCACGCCCTCGTAGCGCGGCAGGTCCAGCAGCGCGGTGCCCAGCCGCGCGTACTCCAGGTCCTCGGTGAGGGCCCGGGCCAGAGGCGGCGAGAGCAGGTCCGGGGCGCCGGCCAGCTCTTCGACGGCGCCGAGGTGGAGGAGGAGCGCGGGCACGGGTGCCGTGGAGGAGCTATCCCCTGGCGGCCCCCGGCGCAACGTTTGAGCCGGCGGCGCCGGCCCCGGCGCGGCGTGTCAGCCCGCGGGCCGCCGCCGGCTTGCGAGCCGACCGCGAATCGTTAGCATGCGCCGCCCCCCTCCCGCGCATCCGGGACCTAGAGACCTATGAACTTCAGCTTCATCGCCGCCAGCGCCGCCCAGAAGTCCGCCGCTGACCTGCTCGTCCTGCCGCTGTTCGAGAACGACTTCGCCCCGCGCGCGGCCCCGCCCGCGCTCAAGGAGGCGGACTCGGCGCTGGGCGGCCACCTCCTCGAGGCGTCGCAGCAGGAGGGCTTCTCCGGCAAGACCGAACAGTCGCTGGTCTTCCACACCCACGGGAAGATTGGCGCGGCGCGGGTGCTGCTGCTGGGCCTGGGCCAGCGGGCGCGCTTCACCCCGGAGGTGATGCGGCTGGCGGCCGGGCGCGCGGCGCGCACCGCGCAGCGGCTCAAGGCGAAGTCGGCGGCCTACGTGCTGGGCGACCTGCGCGACCTCGAACAATGCATCAAGGCGGTGGTGGAGGGCTTCGTGCTGGGCGCCTACCGCTTCGACCGCTACCGCACCCGGAAGGACGACGGCGCGGCCGACGCGGGGCCGCGGCAGGTGGCGCTGGCGCTGCCTGGCGGCACCGAGAAGACGCCCGCCCACGAGGAGATGGTGGAGCTGGGCAAGCGCGTGGCGGAGGCCACCAACTGGGCGCGCGACCTGGTGAACGAGCCCGCCGGGGTGATGACGCCCTCCCGGCTGGCCGCCGAGGCGCGCAAGCTGGCCAAAGGCTCGGGCTTGAGGATCAGCGTCACCGGGCGCCCGGAGATCAAGCGGCTGAAGCTGGGGATGTTCATGGGGGTCACCCAGGGGAGCGCGGAGCCGCCGCAGCTCGTCCGGGTCTCCTACGTGCCCAGGAGCGCCAAGGACGCGAAGAAGCCGCCGGTGGCGCTGGTGGGCAAGGCCATCACCTTCGACTCCGGCGGCCTGTCCCTCAAGCCGGCCGAGGGCATGGTGGACATGAAGACGGACATGGCCGGCTCCGCCGCCGTGCTGGGCGCGATGCGCGTGGTGGCGCACCTCAAGCCGCCCTTCCCGGTGCACGCCCTCCTGGGCGCCTGCGAGAACATGCCCTCCGGCACCGCCTACCGGCCCGGCGACGTGCTGATCTCCCGCCTGGGCAAGACGGTGGAGATCACCAACACGGACGCCGAGGGGCGCCTGGTGCTGGGGGACATGCTCACCCTGGCCAACGAGCTGAAGCCCCAGGCGATCATCGACCTCGCCACGCTCACCGGCGCCTGCATGATCGCGCTGGGGCACTACGTCACCGGCGCCTTCGGGGACGACGACCAGCTGATGTACTCGGTGCTGGAGGCGGCGCGCGCCGCGGGCGAGGAGCTGTGGCGGATGCCCATCCACGACCTGCAGAAGGACGCGCTCAAGTCGGACGTGGCGGACATGAAGAACTCCGGCGAGCGCTGGGGCGCGGCGATCAACGCCGCCATCTTCCTCCGCGAGTTCGTGGGCGAGACGCCCTGGGTTCACCTGGACATCGCCGGGCCCTCCACCTCGCCCAAGGAGCGCGGCTACCTGGGCAAGGGCGCCACCGGCGTCGGGGTGCGCACGCTGGTGGAGCTGATCCGCCGCCGGGCCGCCGAGGCCTGAGCGGGCGGAGCGCAAGGCTCCAGCTCGACCACCGCGGACGGTGACGTCCGGCAGTGAGCCGCCGGGAGGGCCGTGGAGCACCGCGCTGGCCTTCTCGATCCACCCCCAGCGAGGTG
>DATBSS010000371.1:0-3231 GCA_036559665.1 Myxococcaceae bacterium | reverse complement strand
GAGCTTGCACCACGCCAGGCCGGAGACCAGGCCCAATAGCCCGCCGGCCACGCCGATCTGCAGGCCCTCGGCGAGGAAGATCTTCACGATGCCGCCGTCCGGCACCCCCAGCGCCTTGAGGACGGAGATCTCCTTGCGCTTCTCCAGCACCAGCATGATGACGGTGGCGACGATCAGCCCGGCGGCGATGATCACGATCACCGACAGGATGATCCCCATCACCAGCTTCTCCAGCCGCAGGGCGGAGAAGAGGTTCTTGTTCATCTCCCCCCAGTCGCGGGTGCGATAGGGGTACCCGCGCAGCCGCGAGAGCACCTCGCGGGAGATCCGCCGGGCGTCGTCCACGTTCTCCACCTTCAGCTCAATGCCCGTGACCCCCTTCACGTTGAAGAAGCGCTGCGCTTCGTCCAAGAGGATGTAGACGAACTTCGAGTCGTACTCGTACATCCCCGAGTAGAAGACGCCGGCCACCCGGAAGGGGCGGCTCTTGGGCATGGGGCCCTGCGGGCCCAGCTCGCCGCCCAGCGGGGAGACCACGTTCACCCGGTCCCCCACCATCACCTTGAGCTGCTGGGCCAGCTCCCGGCCGATGATGATGCCTGGCAGCGGGGGCACGCCCCTGGACGGGCCTCCGCCGCCGATGCGGATCATCGGGTCCTCTTTCCCGGCTCCGTCCTCCTCCTCCTCCTCGCGGACGCCGGGCGGCGGCTCGACCACGGAGAGGATCTTCTCCGGGTGGGAGAGGAAGTCGACCGCCTCGGGCGGAGTGACGTTGCGGGTCAGGTCGCTCACCGTCCCCACCGTCGCCGGGTCCACGCCCTTGATGATGGTCCCGGCGATGTTGCCCTCCGAGGTGAGCATGACCTCGTTGTAGATGAAGGGCGTCATCCCCTTGATGCCGGGCACCGCCGAGATGGTCTTCATCACGTCCTTCCACTCGGGGAACTCGGTGTCGTACTTCTGCACCACGGCATGCGCGTTGGTGCCCAGGATCTTCTCCTGGAGGTCGGCCTCGAAGCCGCTCATCACCGACAGGACGATGATCAGCGACATCACGCCCACGCCCACCCCGCCCACCGAGAGGGCGGTCATGGTGTCGGTGGGGCTGGGCTCGCGGGCCCGCTGCCGGAAGAGGGCGCGGGTGGCCTTCAGCGGGTCGGCCTGGCCCATGAGGCGGATGCGGGTGCGCTCCACCGCCGCCTCCGCCGCCCGGACCATGCCGAGGATGAGGATGGGCGGGATGATGCCCAGCACCAGCACGCCCAGCGCACTGAACAGCAGCCCCGGGCGGAACACGGCCGCGTGGCGCCGGGCCACGAACAGCTCGAAGCCGGCGCGCAGGTCCACCCGGCCGGAGCCGGTGGCCACGAAGCCGGAGGTGATGCCCAGGTTCATCACCAGCACCAGGGTGCCGAAGACCAGCCAGTACCCCAGCTCCGGCCGGCCGAGCAGCCCGGCCAGGTAGATCACCTCGCGCAGGCGGTAGCCCAGGCCCAGCTCCAGCTGCGGGGAGGAGGAGATCGCGGTGAGCAGCGCCGGCAGCGGCGTCCCGAAATAGAGGATGGCCAAGGTGGCCTCGGGTGCCGCCAGCCTTCCTGCGCGCGAAGCCCCCAGGAAGCCGGCGGCGAAGGCCACCACCGAGGCGGCCAGCGCGGCGACCGCGAACGCCCAGGGCGGCGCGAGCTGGAGGCCGCGGGCCGGGTCCAGCGAGGCGCCGGGCCGCACGCCCACCACCAGCGCGGTGTGCAGCACCACCAGCACCAGCTCCGCCGCCAGGAGGCCGCCGCCGTAGGCGAAGAGCGTCGACCAGTAGAAGTCGCGGTAGCGGGCCAGCCGGGGGTGCAGCGGCGCGCCCACCGCCTCGCTGGGCGGGGTGTCGTCCGCGGGCTCGCGCCGGATGCCGGCGGCCACCATCGCCCAGCCGGCCACGAACACCGCGACGCCGGCCCACAGCCACGGGCCGGGCGCCCCGAGTCCGGAGGCGGCGCCCCGGTTGGAGGCGGCCAGCTGCAGCGCGGCGCCGGCGTTCTGGAGGATGAGCAGCGGCGTCCCCCAGCCCAGCGAGGCCACCGCCAGGTCCGAGAACAGGAACGGGCCGGCGCCGGTGCGCAAGACCTCCACGGCCATCCAGCACGCCCCGGCGGCGGCGACCAGGCCTCCAGCGCTCAGCCAGAAGGGGTGGTACCGGGTCTGGCGCTCGGCGTTCACTTTCCGGCGGGCTTGAGCAGCGGGAAGAGGATCACGTCGCGGATGGAAGCGGCGTCCGTGAACAGCATGCAGACCCGGTCGATTCCAATCCCCTCGCCACCGGTGGGCGGCATGCCATGCTCGAGGGCGCGGATGTAGTCCTCGTCGTAGTCCATCGTCTCCTGCGCGCCGCGCTCCTTGGCCTTCACCTGGGCCAGGAACCGCTCCTTCTGGTCCAGCGGGTCGTTCAGCTCGGAGAACGCGTTGGCGATCTCGCGGCCGGCCACGAAGAGCTCGAAGCGATCGGTGATCTCCGGGTCCTTCTCGTTCTTCCGCGCCAGCGGGCTGACCGCGGTGGGGTAGTGGGTGATGAAGGTGGGGTGCTCCAGCGTGTGCTCCACGTGCAGCTCGAAGAGCGCGCCCACCAGCTCGCCGTGCGACATCTGGTCGATGAGCTTCCGCTCCGCGTCCCCGTGCGGCGAGCGCAGCAGCTCGAAGCGGAGCCGGTCCGCGTCCGCCATGTCGCCCTGCTTCAGGCCCGGCACCGCGTCGCAGATGGCGTCCGCCATGGAGATGCGCTTCCAGCCCTTGCCGAAGTCCAGCTCCTTGCCCTGGTACTTGATCCGGGTGGACCCGCAGACCCGCTCCGCCGCCCCGGAGAGCATCTCCTCGGTGAGGTCCATCATGTCCTCGTAGGTGGCGTAGGCCATGTAGAACTCGAGCATGGTGAACTCGGGGTTGTGGCGGGTGCTGATCCCCTCGTTCCGGAAGTTGCGGTTGATCTCGTAGACGCGCTCCATCCCGCCCACCACCAGGCGCTTGAGGTGCAGCTCGGGCGCGATCCGCATGTAGAGGTCCATGTCGAGCGCGTTGTGGTGGGTGACGAACGGCCGCGCGGCCGCGCCCGACACCAGCGAGTGCATCATCGGCGTCTCGACCTCCACGAAGTCCCTCCGGTCGAGGAACTCGCGGATGAACTTCACCAGCGCGGAGCGCTTGAGGAAGATCTCCTTCACCTCCGGGTTGCCAATCAGGTCCAGGTAC
>DATBSS010000370.1:0-7492 GCA_036559665.1 Myxococcaceae bacterium | reverse complement strand
AGGCGCGCCCGGTGAGCCGCTCGAAGAGGGCGATCATCTCCGGCGTCCGGCCCAGCACCCGCAGCGCCTCCGCCCGTTTGCCCTTCGGGAACAGGTACCGCAGCGGCGTCGCTCCCGCTTTCGCGGAGGCCTCCTGGAATTCGCCCACCACCAGCGTCACCAGGTAGGGCGAGTGCGGGTAGTCGAACCGGTAGTGCATGGTCCGCCGCCCGCCCTTCCGCCCGTCGGACACCAGCGCCCCGTTGGAGAGCGCGGTCATCCGGGCCGGGAAGGTGGCGATGACCTCGGTGGTGGCTTTCTGCGCGGGCGTGTCCAGGCACGGAAACCAGGCGCGCGAGTCCTCGTCCTGGCCCTGGGTCCACGCCTGGAGCGGGCGGTCCGGGTAGCCCTCGTCCGGCCCCCAGAAGTACAGGCCCTTGGATGGCGTGCACCGGTAGGAGATGGCGATCTCCGCCTTGGTGCCCTTGGCCAGCGGCCGGCGGGGGCGGACGTGGAGCTGGTCCCCGGACTGGTCGAAGGCGGCGCGGGTGCCGTTCACCAGGACCCGGCTCACCTCCAGCTCCACCGCGTCGAAGGTGAAGGACTTCACCTCGCGCACCGCCTCCACGCGGGTGGTGCACACCCCCTCCAGGGACTTCGCGTCGAAGTCCAGGTCCACCTGGATGCGGACGTGCTCGGCGCGGATGGGGCGGTCGGCGGCGTAGTGGTCGGTGGCGCCCGGGAAGGCGAAGGGTGGGGCCGCGGCGAGGAGGCCGGCGTGCGCGCAGTGCTCTGTCATGCGCGGGCGACCTTAACAGTGATAATCAACCAGGGGCGTGATCGAGCTGTTCTCCATCCAGGATCGCGACGTCTCGCGAAAGCTCCAGGAGCGGGCCACCACGACGCCCGGCCTGGTGCTGGTGACCGGCACGCGGCAGAACAAGCACTCGCGCCCGGTGGAGGAGCGGGAGCCGTTCGCCTCTCTCGAGCGCAGCTTCGGGGCCTGGGTCACGCAGCTGGTGGTGGTGGAGGAGGAGTCCAACCAGGTGGCCTGGCGCGACCCGCTGGGAGACCTCGCCGCGCACTTCTTCCCCCAGGACAAGACGCAGGCCTACGCCGCGTCCTCCGGGTACCTGCTGGTCAAGGACGGCGCCGCCGAGGACGTGGTGAAGAAGCAGGGCTCGCCGGAGAAGGACGCCTGGAGCATCCAGGAGGCGCTGGCCGCCGCCCACCGGGAGATTCCGCGGCCGGGGCAGGCCGCCAAGCGCTCCAGCGGCCCCAGGTCTTCGGGAGCGGGGACGCCGCTGGGCAGCGTGAGCGAACGGGCGACCGACCGGCGCCCGCGCATCGAGGACCCGGAGGCGAACGAACCCACTCCGCCCTGGGGCCAGCGCGCCACCGGCGACTGGGTGGCGCAGCCGGAACCGGAGGAGCTCACGCCCGTCCCGGTGGTGGAGCCGGACCCCTGGGCGATGCTGGGGGTGGCGCAGGGGACGCCGGTCCCGGAGGCGCGCAAGGCGTTCCGGGCATTGATGACCCAGTACCATCCGGACAAGGTCGCCCACCTGGCGCCGGAGTTCCGCGAGCTGGCGGAGCGCAAATCCCGACAGATCACCGAGGCCTGGGAGCGCATCCAGGCGGAAGCGAAGGGCGAGCCGGAAGGCGAGTAGGCGTCAGAGCGGGCGCTCCCGCCGCCCCGGTTGTGCGGCGGTGGACGACCCCCCAGGTTCCTCCGGAAGGAGGAGCCCGATGCCTGAAGGACGGAGCGAGGTCATCCCTCCCGGTTCGGGGACCCAGCGCCCGCGCACGGTGGTGCGGGAGATGCAGGACGCGCTCGGCATCCCGTGGGTGCCGGAGGCGTGGGAAGAGCTGGTGTCGTCGCAGTCGGAAGCGGCGAGCGTGCTCTGGACGCGCCTGCAGCCGGTGGTGTCGACCGGGGCGTTCCTGCGCGAGTCGCTGGCGCTGCTCAGCCACGCGTTCGCGGACCTGTCAGACGCGTACGGGTCGGGCGAGGGCGTGATGCTGGTGGAGGCGGACCGGCGCGGCATCCTGCTCGAGCTGGACGCGCTGCTGTACGGGGGCGCCCAGCTCCACCTCCTGCACACGGTGCTGCGGCTGGGGATGAAGGAGGAGGCGGTGGGGCGGGCCGGGCCGGCGGGGAGCTCCCGGCCGAGGAGCGCGTACCGGCGCCGGGTGCTGGAGGCGGTGGACCAGGCGGCGGCGTACCGGGGGATCCGGGCCCTGTTCGAGGACGTGAGCGAGACGCTCAACCTCCCGTCGGTGCCGCTGGACGCGCGGGTGATGGCGAAGTGGATGGACTTCCTGGTCCCGGCGTGGCGGCGGCTCAAGCGGTGGCGGTCGTCGCCGTCGTTCTTCGAGACGTGCGGGGCGCTGGAGCGGAGGGCGGAGGCGGCGGCGCGGCGGCTCAGCCCGGCGATGTCGGTCGGCGAGCGGGAGCTGAGGGTGGCGCCGGGGGACGTGGCGGAGCGGTTCGAGGCGCTCCAGCGGTGGGCGGAGCTGCACGCGGCGGAGTGGCCGGCCATCCTCCTGATGGACGCGTTCTTCCGGGTGGAGGCCGCGGTCCACCCCGAGCGCCGGGCCCGGATGCGCGACGACGCGGACGCGCGGACGCTGTAACCGGGGTCAGCGGGCCGGGCGCAGGCAGCCGTATTCCATCGAGCGCAGGAAGTCCGTGTACGGGTCGGGTCCGAGGGGCTCGACCTGTTCGCGGGCGGCGGCGTCATTCCCCTGGCGCGCCAGGAGATGGGCCCGGATGAGTCGCTTCAGGGAGGTGTCTGGCGTGAGCGCCGCGAGGGCCTCGCCGTCGAAGGGCGCCGGGTCCGCGGAGAGGAACAGCTCTACCAGGGGGCGGTCGTCGGTGAGCGCGGGCGCGCCGGAGGCGTAGCGCTGGAGCGCGGCGGTGCCCGCGACGAAGGTGCCCAGCATCGCCTCGGGACGGCCGAGCCCGACCTCGTCGAGCGACACCTGGGTGCGGGAGGGCCAGCGGGAGGCGATGGCTTCGGGCTCCAGGGGTGCGTCGGACGCGATCACGATGGCGTCCAGGCGGGCGGGGAGCCAGAGGGTGGCGTGGGCGAAGGAGGTGGTGAGCGCGCCGACGAGGGAGCGGCTGAGCGCGTCGCTCTGCTGGCCGAGGGGGATCCACTGCGCCACCACGCCACCTGGGCGCAGCCGGCGCTTCACCTGGGCGTAGAAGTCGGCGGTGTAGAGGTCCACCGCGCCGGCGGATCTGGGCGGCGGCGGCTCGAAGGCGATGACGTCGAAGGCCTGGTCGGTGGAGGCGAGGAAGTGCCGCGCGTCGTCGACGGAGACGCGGACGCGCGGGTCCGAGAGGACGCCGCCGTTCACCTCGCGGAAGTCCCCCGCCACGTCGAAGACGTCGGCGTTGAGGTCGACCAGGGTGAGGGACTGGAGGCGGTCGTCGGAGGCCACGGCGGCGGCGGTGATGCCGGTGCCGAAGCAGATGACGAGCGCGTCGGCCGGGGATGGGTGGAGCAGCATCGGCAGGTGCCCGAGCGCTCGCATGTAGCGGCGCGCGGGGAGCACGGTGCTCGCGTAGGAGGTGGCGCCGAAGAGGAGCTGGCGGTGGTGGAAGTCGGGGCAGCCGGGCTCGCACGCGTAGAGGCCGGAGCCACACGTCGAGGCGCGGTCGTATTCCAGGACGGCGAGCGTCCCGTCCACGCCCTCGCGCACGTCGAGGGTGGTGGAGTCGGAGAAGTGGGTGAGGCCGCGGACGAGGTACCCGCGCGGGAGGAGCGCGAGGCAGAGTGCCAGGGCCGCGGTCCCAGCGAGGATGGCGCGGGTGGAGCGCGCCTCGCCCGGCCAGGTCGCGCGGAGGGCCGCGGCGGCGGAGACGGCGCAGGCGACGGCGAAGGCGGGCTGGGTGCCGAAGCGCGGGATGAGCCAGAGGCCGGTGAGGAGCGTGCCGGCGATGCCGCCCGCGGTGTTGGCGCCGTAGATGCGCCCCGAGCGGGTGGCGACCCCAGAGGCGTGGCTGGAGGCTTCGACCAGGAGCGGGAGGGCATAGCCGGAGAGCGCGCAGGGGATGAGGAGCACGGTGGCGGCCCGGAGGGCCATGGCGAGGAAGGGGGCCCGGCCCAAGGGGACCAGGTGCTCCAGCCCCCGGAGCTGGCCGAGAAGCGCGAGGGAGCCGAGGGCGGCGAAGGCGAACAGGAGCGCCACCTCGCCGAAGCGGCGCAGCGGTGAGGTGGGCAGTGGGCGGCGGGCGAAGAGCCAGGCGCCGGCGACCAGCCCGGTCAGGTACACAGTGAGGAGGAGCGAGAGCGCGTAGCTGGTGGAGTCCAGGGCGCTCGCCAGGGCCCGGAACCAGAGGATCTCGAGGGACAACGCCGCGAAGCCGGAAGCCGCAGCGAGCGCGAGCAGTCGCCGATCAAGGGCATCCCGGGCGGGGGTGCGCACGAATTGCGCGCTGGGCGCAGCGATTTCGCGAAGGACCGTTCGCCGGGACCAGGCGATCGCAATACCGCCGGCGACCAGGTTCCCAACCGCCGCCAGCAGCCCCGTGTTGGTGATGCCGAAGGCCCCGAGTGCCACGAACCCCGCGAGCAGGCACCCCACCGCCGCCCCCAGCGTGTTGACCGCGTAGATGGCCCCGAACTTCTGCCCAGTCCCTCCCCCACCCATCTCCACCGCCGCCCGCACCAACGCCGGCAGCGTCCCTCCCATCGCCGCAGCAGGGACGACCACCAGCGCGGCGGCGATCACCGCTCTCGCCGGCCACGGGCCGATCCCGGCTGCCCATCCGGCCGCGCGCGGCAACCCCACCGTCAGCGCTGCCGCCGAGACCGCTGTCACGCATTCCAGCGCCCCGTAGATCGCCAGGGGCCTCCGCACCGCATCGATCCGCCGCGCTAGCGCGAAGGCGCCCAGTCCCAGGCCCCCGAGGAAGGCGGCCACCACGGCGCTCATCGCCACCGCGGTATGGCCGAGCAGCAGGGACGCCTGCCTCACCCAGATCAGCTCGAAGGTGAGCCCGCACGCGCCGGAGAGCCCGGCCAGCGCCAGCAGGCCCAGGCGTTGCATCCAATTCCGCACGAGCCCCGGCATCGGGGTAAGAATGCGGTGACCGCAAGGAGGTGTCGACCATGATTGCCGGACCCCACCAGAACGACCGAACCCTGATCGAGCGCTACGCCCACAAGATGACCGACGACCCGAAGGGCGCGTCGGAGCTCTTCACGGAAGCCGCCGAGCTCCACGCAAGCAAGGAGGGCGTGAAGCTCAAGGGCAAGGGGCAGATCCACGAGCACCTGTCCAAGGCCGGCAAGGCCGCCCACCGCGTCACCGCGCACCTCCCCCGCGAGGGCGACGACAACTACGCGGACATCCTCACCGAGACCCCCGGCCAGGAGGCCCGCGTCGAAACCGTGCGCTTCCGCACCGACGGCCACAACATCACCAAGCTGGAGATGGTCAGCTCGCGGAAGCCGTGACCTTCGTGCGCCCCCTCCTCCTCGCCGCGGCCGCGGCCGCCGCGGCGCTGTCCTGCTCCCACTTCCAGTCGACCAGCGACCGCACCCTCTGCTCCGAGTCGCGAGAGATGGTCTGCCTCACCACCCTCGACTGCACCATGGACGATGCGCGGGGTTGCCGCGTCTGCCAGTGCTCCTCCGCCATGGCCCCCAGCAGCCGCTCGGACGATTACGGCCGCACGGGTGCGCCGCGCGACCGCAACCAGTCGCCGTAGCACTCCAGAGGCTGGCTCACTCCCGCAGCGGGATCTCGAAGCTGAGCCCGTCGTACGCCACCTCCACCGCCCCGGAGAACTCCTCCTTCGCCTGCTGGAGGAGCTTGGACGGGTCGGTGTCGTGGCGGGTGGAGAGGTGGGTGAGGATCAGCCGCTGCGCCTGTGCCTCGCGCGCCACCCGCCCCGCCTCCCGCGCCGTGGAGTGGCGCGTCTCCAGCGCGCGGGCCTGCTCGTCGTCGGAGAAGGTGGCTTCGTGGATGAGGACGTCCGCCTGCTTCGCCGCCTCCGCCAGCGCGCCGCAGGGCCGGGTGTCCCCGGAGACCACCAGCCTCCGCCCGGCGCGCGGCTCCCCCAGCACGTCCTCCGGCTTCACCGTCCGGCCGTCCGGGAGCGTCACCGCCTCCCCGCGCTGGAGCTTCCCGAAGCTCGGTCCCGGCGGGACGCCCAGCTCGCGGGCCCGCTCCAGGTTGAACTTCCCCGCCCGCGCGCCCTCCTCCAGCACGTACGCGAGCGCGTTCACCCGGTGCTCCACCTGCACCGCCCGCACCTGGTACGCGCCGCGCTTCACCGAGTCCCCGCCGCGCAGCTCCACGATCTCCACCGGGAACGCCAGCTCGTCCACACCCAGGTGCACCGCCTGGTGAAGGAGCCGCTTGGCCGGTGCGGGGCCGTGGAGGACCAGGGGGTGCTCGCGCCCGCTCATCCCCAGCGTGCGCAAGAAGCCGATGATCCCCAGGTAGTGGTCCGCGTGGAAGTGGGTGAAGAACACCGCGTCCACCGAGAACCCGGTGCCGTAGCGGATCATCTGCCGCTGCGACCCCTCGCCGCAGTCGAACAGCAAGAGGTCCGTGTCCGCCTTGACCGCAATCCCGGAGAGGTTGCGGTGGATGGTCGGCTGGGCGGCGCTGGTGCCCAGGAACGTCACCCGGAGGATGGACATGCCGCTGCCGCCCATCGCGGTTCCTCCAGCGCCGCCGGAAAAGCCGGCTGCTACGCCGCCTTGGCCTTCACGCCCTCGGGCTTCGACGCCATCCCCGCGGACTCGATGCGCATGCCGTAGAACGACCGGTAGATGAACACCAGCGAGGCCGCGAAGAACACGACCGCCAGCACGGTGCTGGTGGCCCGGCTCGACTTGTCCAACTCCACCGCCAGCTCCACCGCCAGCAGGCCGAAGAGGGTGGTGAACTTGATGATCGGGTTCATCGCCACCGACGAGGTGTCCTTGAACGGGTCGCCCACGGTGTCGCCGGTGACGATGGCCGCGTGCAGCTCGGTGCCCTTGGCCTTCAGCTCCACCTCCACCAGCTTCTTGGCGTTGTCCCAGGCGCCGCCCGCGTTGGCCATGAAGATGGCCTGGTAGAGGCCGAAGATCGCGATGGAGATGAGGTAGCCGATGAAGAAGAACGGCTCCACGCAGGCGAAGGCCAGGGTGCTGAAGAACACCGCCAGGAAGATGTTGAACATCCCCTTCTGCGCGTACTGGGTGCAGATCTCCACCACCTTCTTGCTGTCCTCGGTGGAGGCCTTCTCCACGCCCTCCAGCTTGATGTTGGCCTTGATGAACTCCACCGCGCGGTAGGCGCCGGTGGACACCGCCTGCATCGAGGCGCCGGTGAACCAGTAGATGACCGCGCCGCCGGTGATGATGCCCAGCAGGAACGGTGCGTGCAGCAGCGACAGTTTGTCGAGGTTGGTCGTGAGCGACTCGGTCAGCATCACGATGATTGCGAAGATCATGGTGGTGGCGCCGACGACGGCGGTGCCGATGAGCACGGGCTTGGCGGT
>DATBSS010000369.1:0-6671 GCA_036559665.1 Myxococcaceae bacterium | reverse complement strand
AAAATAGCCCTCGGGCACCACCGCGAGGACCTGATCGAGACGCTCCTGCTGAACCTCTTCTTCGCCGGGTCCCTGGGCTCCATGCCGCCCAAGCTACAGTCCGACGATGGGCGCAACACCGTCATCCGCCCCCTGTGCTACGCCCCGGAGAAGGAGATCGCCGCCTTCGCGGAGCTGAAGAAGTTTCCAATCATCCCCTGCGACCTGTGCGGTTCGCAGGAGAACCTCCGCCGCAAGCGGATGAAGCAATTGATGGAAGAGCTGTCTGCGGAGATCCCGCAAGCCAGCTCCAGCGTGCTGGCGGCGATGGGGAACATCCGGGCCAGCCACCTGATTGACCCGAAGCTGTGGTGAGGACCTGACCATATGGCGAAGGAGCTGGCCATCCGGGCGCGGGACGAGCGGAACGCCGCGCTGATCGAAACCATGCTGCTGGCCGCCTCTGCGGACGGGCGGATCTCCGCGGTGGAGCTGCAGGTGCTCATCCGGCGCGTCATCGAGCGCCCGGAGTTCGAGGGCACCCGCGCCGAGGAGCTCAACGCGCTGGTGGAGCGGTCGGCGAAGAAGCTGGCCGGCTCCCAGGACCTGGACTCGGTGATGCGCTCGTTGCGCGAGCGGCTGCCGGACCACCGCACCCGCATGCTCGCCTTCGGCCTCGCCGCCGCGGTGGCCTTCGGCGACCAGCGCGTCCCGCGCGAGGAGGTGGGGCTGCTCAAGAACCTCCAGGCGGCGCTGGGCATCAGCGAGGACGAGGTGGCGGAGATCGTCAGCACCGTCGAGTCGGGTGGTTCGCTGGCCGAGGCGCTGGGCGACCCGCTGGAGCGCCTGTACGCCGAGGTGATGGTGCTGGTGATGTGCGCCGACGGGAAGGCCAAGGAGGCCGAGGCGCAGGCGCTGGTGGAGAACCTGGCCGGGGACCCGCTCTTCCAGGGCGTCAGCCGCGGAGAGGCGCAGCGCTACGTGGCGGAGGCCTTCGCCTCGCTGGCGCTCCAGGGCCTGCCGGACCGGCTCCAGGCGCTGGCGCGCGGGCTCACCACCCACGGGCAGCGGGTGAAGGCCTTCCGCCTGGCGTGCAAGATCGCCGCGGCGTCCGGCGGCGGCCGGGGAGAAGAGCGGATGCTGGACCTGTTGCAGGCGACCTTCGGGCTGGCGGACGACGAGGTGGAGCGGCTGAAGCAGCAGCCGTAG
The DNA here is from genome assembly GCA_036559665.1 of Myxococcaceae bacterium. Lineage (GTDB taxonomy): Bacteria > Myxococcota > Myxococcia > Myxococcales > Myxococcaceae > DASRBA01. Next base: position 5,483 of record DATBSS010000369.1, on the reverse strand, counting down.
GCTCGCGGCACATGGCGCCACCACTGGCCAGGACCACCCAGCACACCATCCGCTTCGGGCTCTCCCCGTCCATGGGCCCGGAGGCCGCCGGCCGCGCGCCGCTGGTGGAGCGCTTCTTCGCGCGGGTGCTGGGCAAGATGGTGGAGGTGAGCGTGGCCCAGAGCTACGACGCCCTGGGGAAGGACGTGCTCTCCGGGAAGCTGGACGCCGCCTGGGCCCCGCCATTCGTCTGCGCCCGGCTGGAGGCCATGGGCACCAAGGTGGCGGCGCGCGGCGTGCGCCGGGGGAGCGCCGTCTACCGGGGCGCGCTGGTGTGCCGCGCCTCCCGCCCGCTCACGATGGAGCGGCTGGAGGGCGCCCGGGCGGCGTGGGTGGACCGGGACTCCGTCTCCGGGTACCTGCTCCCCCTGGCCTTGCTGCGGACCCACGGGCTGGACCCGAACAAGGTGTTCTTCTCCCAGGAGTTCCTCGGCTCCTTCCGCGCCGGGGTGGAGGCGGTGCTGGCGGAGAAGGCGGACGTGGCGTCCGTCTACGCCGCGCCCGTCTCGGCCGGGGTCGCCGAGGAGCCGTCCGCCACCGGGCTGGAGGAGATCCTCCCCGGCAAGAGCGCGGAGCTGAAGGTCATCGCCTTCACCGACGAGGCGCCCAACGACGGCCTGGTCTGCTCCATGACCATGGCCCCGGAGCTGATGCGGGAGCTGGAGAAGGCCACCCTGGAGATGCACGCCAGCCCGGACGGCGCCGAATTGCTCAAGGACGTCTTCCACGCCGAGAAGTTCGAGCCCGCGCCGCGCCTGGGCTACCGCTCCCTCTACCGGGTGGCGCTGGCGACGCTCTGACCCGGGCCGCCTGGCCTACGCCTTCACCTTGGTCTTCTTGGGCCCGTTCGGGTCCTTGGACGGGTCCGACTCCACCAGCGTGGACTCGTCCTCTTCGTCGTCCTGCGAGTACAGCTTGCGCATGAACCCGGCCAGGTAGGTGGACGTGGACTGGAGCCGTTCGGCACGGAGGAACTCCTCCAACTGCTCCTGCAGGTCCTCGGCGGACTGGTAGCGGTCCTCCGCCTTCTTCTCCAGCGCCTTGAGCACGATGCCGTCGATGGCGGGCGGGAGCTGCGCCACCAGCGAGGAGGGCGGCGGCGGCTTGTTGCTGATCACCGCCTTCAGCGTGGCGTTCTCGTTCTCGCGCTTGAACAGCCGCTGCTCGGTGAGCAGCTCGTAGAGGATGGTGCCCAGCCCGAACACGTCGCTGCGGTGGTCCAGGTCGTGCCCGCGCGCCTGCTCCGGGGACATGTACGCGTACTTCCCCTTGATGGCGCCGGTGACCGTGTTGGAGACCTTGTTGGCCGCCTTGGCCACCCCGAAGTCGATCAGCTTCACGCACCCGTTGAAGCCGATGAGGATGTTCTGCGGCGACACGTCGCGGTGGATGAAGCCGAGGAACTTCCCGGAGGGGCTGCGCGCCTGGTGCGCCGAGTGCAGCCCGGCGGCGGAGTCCGCCACGATGCGGCACTTCAGCCCCAGCGGGAGCGGCATCTTCTGGGCGCGGCCCCGGTTCACCACCTGCCGGAGCGACTCGCCATTGACGTACTCCATGGCGATGTAGAAGGTGCCGTCCACCTCACCCAGGTCGAAGATCTGCGCGATGTTGGGGTGGTTGAGGTGCGCCGCGATGCGCGCCTCGTCGAAGAACATCTCGATGAACTCCTCCTCCTCGGCGAGGTGGGGGAGGATGCGCTTGACCACCATCAGCTTCTCGAAGCCGACCGGCCCCTTCTGGCGCGCCAGGTACACCTGGCCCATGCCCCCGGTGGCAATCTTCCTGAGCAGCTCGTACCGGCCGAAGATCTCGCCCAACGCGGGACCGAAGATAGCCGAACCGCGCCCCGGCGACAGCTTGCGGCCCTCAGGTCTCCAGCAGCCGGCGGATGGCGGCCACCCGCTGCGCCAGCTCCTCGGGCTTGAGGTACACCGCCATCCGGGCTTCCATCTGCGGGAGCGCGCGCTTGAAGTGCTCGGACCGGGCGGCGCCCACCTCGTCCACGCCCACCGCCTGGAGCGCGCGCCGGAGCAGGCCCGGCCCCACCCAGGAGGCCAGCCCGGAACGGCGCACCACCTCCTCGAAGAGGGCGGCGTCGTTCGTCGTCGAAGCTTCCGGGCTCATTCCGCCTCCGCCACGACCAGGCTCCAGCATCCGTACAGCGGCCGGTGCTCCAGCATCCTCCACCCGCTGGCCTGGAGCCAGGTCCGGCCCTCGTCCAGACTGTAGGCGCGGGCCTCGCCCGACAGGCAGAGGTACAGCCCGGCGAGCAAGGATCCGAACATTGGGCTGGTGTGCGTGGAATTCATCCACTGGTCCGGTATCACCAACCGGGCGCCGGGCTGGACGGATTCCCGCAGGCGCTGAAAGAGCCGCTGCACCTTCTCCTGGCCCAGCAGGTGGATGGTATTGGCCAGGATGACGACGTCGTGGCCCGAGGGGATGGGGTCGAACAACGCGTCGCCATCCACGATCTCGACCCGGCTGCCGTGCGGGTCGGCGCCCAGCCGGCGCCGCGCCATGTCCGCCACGTGCGGCAACTCGTAGAGGGTGGCCGAAAGCGACGGGTGCCGGCGGAGCAGCGGCAACAGGTAGGAACCGGTCCCGCCCGCCATGTCCAGCACCCGCCGGTGGCCGGAGAAGTCGTAGGCCCCCAGGAGCGCCTCCACGGTCGGGCGGGTGAAGGCCTCCACGCCCTCGGAGAAGATGCGGCCGAAGTCGGCGATCGGCTTCTGCGTCTGGATCGGGTTCCCGGTGCGGATGGCCTGCTCGAACTGCGAGAGCAGCGGGATGTCCACCAACTCGTACAGGCGCAGCCCGGGCCGGATGTCGTCCGGACCGTTGGTCGTGAGCCGGCGCTGCGCCGAGCGCCCGTTGGAATACTTTCCGTCCTTCAGCTCCAGTACTCCCAGCGCCACCATGGCGCTGGCCAACACGTGCACCGACCGCTGCGGGAGCTTGGCGGCCTCCGCCAGCTCTTCCGCCGCCAGCGGCCCGTCCTTCAGCTTTTCGAACAGGCCCACCGAGGAGGCGGTGAAGAGCATCTGGCAGCCGATGAAGAGGCCGCCCAGCTCGACGAGGAAGTCGGGATCGTCCGGGTTCGGGAAGGCGATGGAAGGGGGCATGCGCCGGCACCATGGGCCGGTTCGTGGCTCGCCTGCAACCGCCGCCGTGGGGCCCTTCACCGGGTGTGGGAGATCTGGCAGTCGAGGTGGGCGATGGCCTTGCGCAGCGCGCGCGCGCACCGCCTGCACCTCCGCCGGGGCAACATTTGACTCGCAAGGGATAGTGGAGTCCGTTCCCGCCACGCCCATGCGGTGCTTTTCAACCAGAGGCGCGGCGGCGGCCGCGCTGGCGCTCGCGTTCGCCTGTTCCTCCGGAGGTCCCGGCGGGCCCGACGGCGGGCCCGGTGGCGGGAGGCCTACGCCGGTGGCGGTGGCCCAGGCGCAGGTGAAGGACGTGCCGGTGTACCTGGACGGGCTGGGGACGGTGGCGGCGGCCTTGTCGGTCCAGGTGAAGGCCCAGGTGGACGGGCGGCTGGAGCAGGTGCTCTTCAAGGAGGGCCAGGAGGTCAAGAAGGGGCAGGTGCTGGCGCAGATCGACGCGCGCCCCTTCCTGGCCCAGCTCCACCAGGCCCAGGGCGCGCTGGCGCGGGACCGGGCGCAGCTGGAGGCGGCCCGGCGCAACCTGGAGCGCAACGAGGCGCTGGTGAAGGAGAAGCTGGTCGCCGTCCAGCAGGTGGACGACCAGCGGGCGGCGGTAGGGCAGGCGGAGGGCCAGGTGCAGATCGACGAGGCGGCGGTGGAGACCGCGCAGCTCAACGTGAGCTACAGCAGGATCGCCTCGCCCCTGGACGGCGTCACCGGCATCCGCCAGGTGGATCCGGGGAACCTGGTCCACGCCTCGGACGCGCTGGGCATCGTGCTGGTGACGCAGATGAACCCCATCGCGCTGCTGATCACCGTCCCCGCGGACGAGCTGCCGCGCGTGGTGCAGGCGCTGGCCCGCGGCCCGGTGCCGGTGGAGGCGTACCACCGGGACGGGAAGACGAAGCTGGGCCAAGGCGAGGTGGCCCTGGTGGACAACCAGATCAACACCACCACCTCCACCGTCCGGCTGAAGGCGGTCATGGAGAACGCGCAGCGCCTCCTGTGGCCCAACCAGTTCGTGAAGGCGAAGGTGCTGCTGGAGACCCGGAAGGGCGCGCTGGTGGTGCCGTCCACGGCCGTCCAGCGAGGCCCCCAGGGCGCCTTCGTCTACGTCGTGGGCCAGGACCGGAGCGCCGCCGTGCGCCCGGTGGAGGTGGGCGCCGCCGCGGACGTCCTCTCCATCATCACCCGCGGGCTCTCCGCCGGTGAGACGGTGGTGGTGGACGGGCAGAACCAGCTCCGGCCCGGGGCGAAGGTGGAGCCGCGGCAGACCGGCGAACGGCCCGCGGGAGAGCGCCCCGAGGCCAGTGGGCGGGCGCCCCGGACCGAGCCGCCATGAGCGTGTCCGAACCGTTCATCCGCCGCCCGGTGGCCACCTCGCTGCTCACGGTGGGGCTGCTGCTGGCGGGGCTGGCCGGCTATCGCGAGCTGGCGGTCTCCGCGCTGCCGCAGGTGGACTACCCCACCATCGTGGTCTCCACCGGCTTCCCCGGCGGCAGCGCGGAGACCATGGCCTCGGCGGTGACCACGCCGCTGGAGCGCCAGTTCGGCCAGGTCCCCGGGCTGACGCAGATGACGTCCATCTCCAGCTTCGGCTCGTCGCTGATCACCCTGCAGTTCACGCTGGACGAGAGCATCGACTCCGCCGAGCAGGACGTGCAGGCGGCGATCAACGCCGCCTCCAACCTGCTGCCGCGCCAGCTCCCGGCGCCGCCCACCTACGCCAAGAGCAACCCGGCCGACCAGCCGGTGCTCACGCTGGCGGTGACCTCGCCCAGCCTGCCGCTGGCGCAGGTGAACGACGCGGCGGACTCCATCCTGGCGCAGAAGATCTCCCAGGTGTCCGGCGTGGGCCTGGTGACCATCAACGGCGGGCAGAAGCCCGCCGTGCGCGTGCAGGTGGACCCGGTGGCGCTGGCGGGGGCCAACCTCACCCTGGAGGACGTGCGGGCGGTGCTGGTGGCCGCCAACGTCAACCAGCCCAAGGGCAACATCGACGGCCCGCGCCAGGACTACACCCTGGCCACCAACGACCAGCTCGACCGGGCGGAGGCGTTCCGGCCGCTGATCGTCGCCTACCGGAACGGCGCGCCCATCCGGCTGCAGGACGTGGCGCACGTGGTGGACGGCGTGGAGAACACGCAGCTGGCGGGCTGGGCCGGGGACCGCCGCGCGGTGATCATCAACGTGCAGCGGCAGCCGGGGGCCAACGTCATCGAGGTGGCAGACCAGGTGAAGGCGCTGCTGCCGCAGCTCAAGTCGGCGATGCCCCAGGGCGTGGACGTGGCCATCCTC
>DATBSS010000368.1:0-7450 GCA_036559665.1 Myxococcaceae bacterium | reverse complement strand
TCCCGGTGAACTCCTGCACCGAACCGGCGATGGACCAGAGCAGGTCGCCCTCGTTGAGGTCGTCCGGGTGGGAGTAGTTGTAGACGTAGAGCGAGGCGAACCGGCCCGGGTAGTAGCCGTTCGGCTCGGCGACGCGGAACTGGGCGTTGGCGTCGCTGTTGTCCTCGGGCAGCGCGCAGGCCGTGATGTCGGTGGCGAAGAAGCCGCAGCAGTCCAGCCCGGTCACCACCATCTGCACGGGCTTCCCGTCGTGCGCCGGGTCGCCGGGGCAGTTCTGGCGGAGGGTGTCCTGCGGCGTGCCGATGCCCGCGTCCATCACCCCGGCCCGGCCCACCTTGACGAACTGCTGCTCCAGCGGAGAGTTGAGCGTGCTGAAGGTGGTGCCGGCCACGTTCTGCAGGGACTGGAGCGTGGGGTCCGCGAAGTAGATCACCCGGCTGGAGCCGGTGGCGTAGCTGCGCTTCGCCGGCGGCTCGGGCTCGGCCGGGGCGCCGGCGATCACCGTGCCGCCGTCGTAGAGCAACTCCACCGGCGCGTCCTCCGCCCACACCCGCATCTCCGCGTACAGGTGCGAGGACCGCATCACCCCGTGCCCGGAGCCCTCGGTGATCTGCAGCCAGCGGTACGGGTAGGACAGCGCCAGGTCCCCCGGCACGGACCTCAGCGCCACCGGGCTGTTGAAGTCCGTCGCCTGCTTCAGCGTGCCCGCCTCGTCCCGCTGGGCGGTGCGCGCCGTCACGAACACCTCGAAGTCCACCGCGGTGTTGGAGATGACGTAGGGGCACGCCAGGGTGCCGCGCTCCGCCTCCGGGACGTTGCCCTGGATCCCGCCGTGGCGGTCCACGCAGGCCTTCACCACGTCCACCGGCGTCTGCGTGCCGGCCTTGGTGACGTGGGTCACCAGGACCTCGAACGACGACACGCCGGTGGGCGGGGGCGACGGGACCTTGTAGCAGCCGCCCAGGAGCGCGGCGGCGAGCAGGCCGGCCAGGCCGGCGCGGGCGGGGGAGGTGGCGCTCATCACTTGACCCTCCGGGTGATCCGGGCGTCCTCCACGGCCACCGCGATCGGCATCGCGGTGGCGTTGAGGCAGAAGTTGCGGGCCTGGGTGGTGACGAAGCCGCAGACCGGGTTGCCGGACAGCGCGTCGTAGCAACTGCAGCGGCCCAGGTAGGGGCCATGGTGCCCGCCGTAGTTACAGGTCGACGCCACCGCGTCCTGCGCCAGCGCGTCGCAGCCCGTCTTCTTCTGCAGGGCGTCCACGCAGGCGCAGTCGGTGCCGGGGACGTTCTTCACCAGCGTGTCGGAGTACGCCTGCGTCTCCCGGCAGTAGGTGTTCAGCTGGTTCTGCAGCTGCGCGTCGCCGCCGAGCTGCCGCTCGCAGCGCTCGGGGATGCCCTGCGGGTTGGTGAAGTCCGCGCAGGTGCAGAAGTTCTGCATGAAGCCGATCAGCGAGTCACGCAGGGAGATGTACGTCTCCTGCCGGCTGGTGTTCCGCTTCAGGACCTGGAAGCCGGACCCGCCCTTGGCGATGTAGTCGTTGACCGCGATCTTGTAGGTGGCGAACTCGTACAGCGGCGCGCCGTTGATCTCGATGTTGGTCCCCGAGTGCGCCCAGCAGCGGCGCTCGTGGGTGTCCGGCTCCTCCAGGCATTGCCAGGGCGCGCGGCCCTCGCGGTTCTCGGTGGGGCAGTCGTTCTGGCCGGGGCAGGTGGGGTCCTGGTCGCCGGCGCCCGGGGTGCAGGAGCACGGGATGCGGAGGAAGTTGAGCTGCGCCTGGGCGCAGTCCATCTGGAACCGCGCGCCGGAGATCTGGGCCTGGGCCTGGCAGCCGCGGGAGGAGGAGCGTTCGGTCACGAAGTCGAACAGCTCCTGCATCTCCTTGCCGGAGAGGTACATCACGTTGATCGTGTTCTCGAACGGGAACACGTTGAACATCGACTCCTGGTTGATCGGCCCGGCGTAGAGGTTGTCGCGGATGCCCAGGGTGTTGGTGAGCGACATCTCCGCCTGCACGCGCTGGCGCACCCGCATGGAGTCCGCGGTGAGGTTCCCCAGGGGCGAATCCCCGCCGGTGGAGCTGTTGCGCCGCACGATGTCCCGCGGCGCGTAGGCGTAGATCTGGGTGAGCGAGAGCGCGAAGTCCAGGCCGGTGACGTACTTCTGGAGCAGGCCTTCGGTCGGCACGTCCTCCTTCTCGGTGCACGCCGCCATGGCGTCGCGCGCGGTCTGCAGGGCGCGGAACTGGCCGGGGTCGAAGAAGTTGGCCTTGTAGTAGTCCCGCATCGCGTCGTCGCACCACAGCGAGTCCATCTTGAAGAGCTGGTAGTCGTGGGAGGCGATCTCCGCCCCGTCCAGGGTCCGGTCCTGGTCCTGCGGCACCTGCACCACCATGTCCAGCCGGCCCACGTACTTGGCGAAGGCGCCGGAATGGGTCAGCAGCACGCTGCGCCCGGACGGGTCGGTCAGCGTCTGCGGCGGGTTGAGCACCACGTGGAGGTGGCCGCCGAAGATGGCGTCGATGCCGGAGACGCCGGGGATCTTCACCCGCACCACCGACTCGTCGGCGCCCGCTTCCCCGAACGTCTCCAGCACCTCCCAGGGTTGCTGCTCGCGCTCGAGGAAGGGCCGCGCGTTCTTCAGCTGGTAGAAGGCCTCGTAGCCCTGGACGATGTCCTGGTCCTCGGTGAGGCCGAGGTGGCTGGTGATCACCACCAGGTCCACCAGCGGCCGGAGCAGCTCCACGTAGGCGCGCGCGGCCTCGTTCTGCTCGAAGGGCGTGGCCTGGATGGAGTTGCCGCCCTCGGTGAGCGAGGTCAGCGTGGAGACGTTCCCCATCCCGATGATGCCGACCTTCAGGCCCTTCACGTTCCGGATCACGTAGGGCGAGGTGACCTGGGAGGCCTGGTTGTTGCCGACGTTGTTGCGGTCGTACCAGATGAGGTTGGAGGCCAGGACGGGGAAGGTGGCGAAGTCGCGCGTCTTCTGGACGAAGTTGAACGCGCCGGCGTCGAACTCGTGGTTGCCCAGCGCCGCCGCGTCCAGGCCCGCCAGCGAGAGGAACTTGAACTCCGCCTCGCCGAAGTTGACGTTGAAGATGGGCGCGCCCTGGAAGGAGTCCCCGGAGTCCAGGTGGATCACCCGGTCCGCCTTGGCGCGCTCCCGCTTGAGCACCGCGGCCATGCGGGTGGCGCCGCCGAACGGGCCCGCGTCCGGGATGATCCCCAGGTCGGTGTCCGTCTTGATCGGCGAGAAGTCGTAGGGCAGGAGCCGGGAGTGGATGTCCGAAGTGTGGAGGACGGTCAGCCGGACCTGCTGCCCGGAGAGGTCGTAGTCCGACCCGTCGAGCAGCGGGATGCACGAGCTGGAGCAGAACGCGAACGCGCCCAGGATGAAGGCGCGGCGCAGGCCGGCAGCGGTGTGGCGATTCACGTGGCTGGCTCTTGAGCGGACGGGTGGCGGAGGGAAAGGCGTTTCGGGTCGCGGCGGCGACGGTACGGGATCGACCCTCCCGCAACAAGCGATGTTGGTGAAGGATGCGGCGGATGCCCGCTCCCTTCCCGCAACAACCGGAGATCACCGCGATCGAGGTGATCGAAGACTTCACCCCGCGCGCGAAGTGCGACGAGGGCTTCCTCCACGTGCGGCGGATGCGCTGCCGCAACCGCCGCTCCGACGGCAGCGCCTCCGCCGAGTACCGGGTGGACGTGATGGACCGGCCACGCCTGGACGCGGTGGCGGTGCTGGTCCACCGGCGAGGCGAAGGCGGCGAGCGGGAGGTGCTCACCCGGAAGAACCTCCGCCCGGCGGCCTGGTTCCGGAAGGACAAGTCGCCCGCCATCCCCGACGGCCGGGAGCTGCTGTTCATCGACGAGATCGTCGCCGGGCTGCTGGAGCCGGAGGACAAGGGGGAGGTGGGCTTGCGGGCGCGGGCCGCCGCCGAGGTGCGGGAGGAGGCGGGCTTCACCGTCTCGCCGGAGCGGATCGAGCTGCTGGGCGCCGGCTTCTTCGTGGTGCCGGGCATCCTCTCCGAGCGCATCTACCCCGCGGCGGTGGACGTCACCGGGCTGGATCAGCAGCCGCCTTCGGGCGACGGGTCGCCGCTGGAGGAGGGCGGGTGGACGCGGTGGTGGCGGGCGGGCGCGCTGCTGGACGCCTGCCGCGAGGGCGCGGTGCCGGACGCGAAGACGGAGTTGCTCCTGTGCCGGCTGCTGGCGCGGGGGAGCTGAGGTACCCTGCCGCGCCCATGGACCTCGGCCCTTCCGGAACGCTGCCGCCCCGACCGAAGCACTCTCCGGCGTTCCGACAGCGCCGGGCCGCCAACTGGTTCACGCTCGGCCTCACCTACGCGGCCATGTACATGGCCCGGTACAACTTCTCCTTCGCCAACGCCAAGCTCTCCGAGACCTACGGGTGGAGCAAGGCGCAGGTGGGGGTGATCATCTCCTTCGCCACCCTGCTCTACGGCGTCTCCGCGCTCTTCAACGGGCCGCTGGCGGACCGGATCGGCGGGCGGCGCGCCATGCTCACCGGCGCCATCGGCGCCACCATCTTCAACACCGCCTTCGGGCTGGGTGCCTACCTGGGCTTCCTGGGCACCGGGCCGCTGCTGCTGGGCTACTTCGCGACCGTGTGGTCGCTGAACATGTACTTCCAGTCGTACTCGGCGCTGTCGCTGATCAAGGTGAACTCGGGCTGGTTCCACGTCTCCGAGCGCGGCGTCTTCTCCGCCATCTTCGGCTCCATGATCCAGTCCGGGCGGGCGCTGATCTACGCCATCGGCCCGGCGGTGGTCCTGCTGCTGCCCTGGCAGTTCGTGTTCTTCGTGCCGGCGGTGATCGTGGCCACCATGGGGGTGGCCACCTTCATGGTGGTGCGCGACGCGCCGGAGCAGGCGGGCCTGCCGGCGCTGGACACCGCGGACGCCTCCTCCGGGTACACCGGCAAGGTGGACCTCGCCTACGTGGTGAAGGTGGTGTTCACCAACCCGGTGACCCTCACCATCGCCGCGGCGGAGTTCTGCACCGGCATCGTGCGCCAGGGCTTCGAGCAGTGGTTCCCGCGCTACATGCTCGAGGCGCAGAAGCTGTCGCTGGACTCGCCGGTCTTCAAGAGCGGCGCCATGGCCGTGGTGCTCGCCGGCATCGCGGGCGCCTTCACGGCCGGCACCATCTCCGACTTCCTGTTCAAGTCGCGGCGGCCGCCGGTGGCCTTCGTCGGCTACGCCCTGCAGGTCGCCTGCCTGGCCGTCGTCTGGCGGGCGCCCGGGCTGTACGCCATCATCGGCGCCTTCGTCGTCAACTCCTTCGCGATCAGCATGGTGCACTCCATGCTCTCCGGCACCGCCTCCATGGACTTCGGCGGCAAGAAGGCCGCCGCCACCGCCGCCGGGCTCTTCGACGGGATGCAGTACGTCGGCGGCGCCGCCGTGGGCTACGGCATGGGGAAGCTGCTGGACGCCTTCGGCTGGGGCGCCTGGGGACCGTCCATGATCGCCTTCTCTGCGGTGGGTGGGGTGCTCATGCTCACCCTCTGGAACGCCCGGCCCAAGGCCCACCAGGCGGCGCCCGCGCCCCCGGCGCTCCCGGTCTCCGGCGCGGAAGCACCGCGTCAGACCGGCACGGGAACGTGACCGGCCCGCAAGGTGCGCTCCCCACTCACGGGGATTAGAGTCCCTGTCGTGGGCAATGCTCCGGCCCAGCCGCTGTCGAGCCGGCTGGACGTACACGATCGCAAGCAGTTCGAGATGAAGCTGGAGTACCAGCCTGCCCCCAAGGACGCCTCGTCGCGGTACCTGATCGAGACCTTCTTCTTCCTGCCCGCCAGCCTCAACATCGACCAGGACACCTACCCGCGGGCGTCCTTCTACACGGACATCCACAACTACATCCGGCTCAAGACCCCGGTGATGAGCTTCCCGGAGATGCTCTCCGACGCGAACTCGCCCCTGGTGAAGCTGGAGCGGCGGCTGGAGTCCGGCCGCCTGGAGCCGCAGTCGGAGCTGATCCACGAGGCGAAGATGCTCTCCTGCATCTTCCGCGCGGCGCTCCGCCGCTTCGACGGGTCGGTGCGCGAGTACGCCCAGCGCACGGGGACGCCCACCGCCGAGGCGGGGCGCGGCGAGACCGGCCTGACCTCCGAGGTGAACGACTGCCACTTCTGCGTGGCCAGGGTGCTGGAGCGGTTCCGCGCCTGGACCCAGCGGCTCTCCGCCACCGCGCCCGCGCTCACCGAACGCACCCGCGCCTCCCTGCGCCTGGTGGACGAGTACATGTCCCTCTCGGTGGAGCAGTTCTTCCGCAAGGCGGTGGCGGACATGGAGCGGCTGCCGCGCTCCGCCGCGTACATCGACCTGCGCAAGGGGCTGATGGCCAAGGTCATCGAGGAGGAGACCTACCGGCGCGAGAACCGGCTCCGCTCCGTGCTGTCGCCCACCGGCGACAACGAGGAGTACATGCAGCGGCTTGGGTTCTTGAAGAAGTTCTGCATGAACATCCTCTTCCTGATGGCGCGGCGGCGGCGCGGCGCGCAGGGGCTGGAGGAGGTGTTGTTCGCGGCCGCCGCGGGCGGCGCCATGGCCTTCGCCACCGTGGTGGCGTTCCTCGCCTCGCAGCGGTTCTCCCAGGCGTCCTTCAACTTCTTCCTGATCCTGGTCGTGGGCTACATGTTCAAGGACCGGATCAAGGAGGGGCTGCGGAAGATCCTCGCCTCCGCCGCCCGCGAGCGCCTCTACGACCGCACCACCGTGGTGGAGAACCCGGTGACCGGCCAGGAGGTCGGCCTGTGCCGGGAGAAGGTGGACTACACCAACGCCACCACCGTGCCGGAGGAGATCAAGAAGCTCCGCCAGGTGGACGACTTCCTCACCGTCTCCCAGGGAGAGCTGTCGGAGACGGTGCTGCGCTACCAGAAGCAGATGTTGCTCCACGCGGACCAGCTCCCGCGGGTGATGGGGCAGGTGTCGGGGGTGACGGACATCGTCCGCTTCAACGTGGGGCACCTGCTGCACGACATGGACGACCCGGAGTACGCCATCGAGTACGTGGACCTGGAGGACTTCTCGGTGGGCCGGGTGAAGGGCGTGAAGAGCTACCAGGTGGACATGGCGTTCCGCTTCACGGTGGACGACGGGGACGAGCGGAAGGTCTCCACCCAGCTCGTCCGCCTGGTGATGGACCGGAACGGCATCAAGCGGATGGTGCAGTTCGAGGGCGGCCGCCCGGCAGGCGGCCCCAACCAGGTACGCTCCGTGGCGTAGCAGCCGCGGGAGCTGTGGTAAGAGCCGCACTCTAGAGCGGTGGGGCGAAAGGGACGTTTGTGGCGAGCGCGCTTCCGAAAGAGAAGCTCCTCTCGATGTACCGGAAGATGGTCCTGATCCGGCGCTTCGAGGAGAGGACGGGCCAGCAGTACACGCAGGGGAAGATCGCCGGGTTCTGCCACCTCTACATCG
>DATBSS010000367.1:0-1592 GCA_036559665.1 Myxococcaceae bacterium | reverse complement strand
TCTCCCCTCGCCACCTCTGACGAGTTCACCATCATTGCGCCAAAGCCGGCGTACTCGCGGTCACTGATGAACCAGGACCGTTCGGACTCCTCGCTGACGGATTCGCTGAAGGCGCTGTTCCGCCGGCAGGCGGCGGCGCGGCGGCAGCGGTCAGCGGACCGGCGGGCGACGCCGCGGGTGCCGGCGGAGGTCATCTGCGTGGAGCGGATGGATGGAACGCGCTACCTCCGCACCACCTACGACCTGTCCACCTTCGGGCTGTCCACGCAGTACGGGCACATGCACCCGGTGGGGACGGAGCTCGACCTGGAGCTGCAGCTCCCGGACGAAAGCTCGCGGCCACTGCTGGTGCGGGCGAAGGTGGTGGGCCACGTGGGCCGGACCGGCGGGATGCGGATGGCGTTCAAGAACCCGTCGCGGGACGCGGTGCGGAGGCTGCACAAGTTCCTCTTCGTCCGGATGGAAGCTCAGGGCGAGGCGTAAACGGGCATCGAGCGTCCGGCCTTGAGCGGGCGCGCGGCCATCTGCGATGCTCCGCCTCCGATGACAGCCTCCTCAGGCCCCGGCAGCGAACGGCGCCGCGCCGCGCGGATTCGCGTGCAGGTCTCGGTGGAGATCCGCGACGAGCACGGGTTCTCCCTGCACTCGGTCAGCGACCTGTCCGATGGCGGCGCGTTCTTCGATCGCTCCATCCCGAACGCGGTGGGTTCGAAGGTGAAGGTGACCCTGCACCTCCCCGGAGAAACGCCGATCCAGTGCGAGGGTGAGGTGGTCAACGTCCCGGACCGGAAGAACTTCGGCATGGGCCTGAAATTCTTCAACCTGGCGGAGGCCGACCAGGCGCGCCTGACGGCTTTCACGGAAGGACTGTCGTCCACCGACGTGAAGAAGGGTTGAGCTGGGCTCCAGAGCGAAATCCCGCCCCGTACGTTACGTAAGCCAAGACGATGGCCTTCTGGGACCCACTCACCGAGCGCCTCTCCTCCTTCCGCCGGGATCTGAAGCGCTTCTCCCCGGCGAACCTGCGCAAGCTGGCGAGCGCACAGGTCAACGACGTCATCTTGAAGGAGCTGACGCGGTCCAAGGAGCGCGTGTCGGAGATGGAGCGGCGCTATCCCAGCGCGGACGTGCGGGAGAAGGCGCAGCGGCTGATCGACGGCAAGAAGGCGATCGCCGGGACGGTCGGCGGGGTGTCGGGCGTGTTCGGGCTGGTGTCGGTGCCGGCGGACCTGCTGGTGATGACGTACCTCCAGATGGTGCTGCTGGTGGACATCGCCACCCTCTACCGGGCGAACCTCAAGAGCGACCGCGGGCGGGCGGAGCTGATGGACGTGCTGGGCTACGCCAACGGCGTCGGCCCGTTCCAGCGCGCGGGCCCGAAGATGTTGGGCAGCATCGCCGCCAAGCTGCTGGAGCGGGGCGGGCTGCCGGTGCTCGGCCGCGCGCTGCCGCTGGTGGCCGCGCCCATCACCGCCTACCTCAACAACCAGCACATCCAGGCCGTGGGCGAAGAGGCCGTCCGCTTCTACGAAGGCTTCGGCAAGGCGGAGCGCAAGTCCGAGCGCCGGCGGCCCAGCGCCGAAGCCTGATGC
>DATBSS010000366.1:0-12586 GCA_036559665.1 Myxococcaceae bacterium | reverse complement strand
CGCCGGGCAGGTTCTGGAGCACGCGGATCGGATCGCCAAATGACCCGGGGACCTTCTCCAGCTCCTCCCGCTGGAGCGTGCGCCGGGTGACCTCCTTCTTCTCCCGGTCGGAACGCACCACCGTCTCGTAGAGGCCGAACTTCTTCGGCATCAAGTAGTAGGTGACCTCCAGGGATTCGCCCGCCTTGAGGGACTCGTGGTTGTACGAGATGAGGTGCGCGGGGTCGACCACCTCCACGTCGAACGGGCCCGGGTCCAGCGCCAGCTCGAAGCGCCCCGATTCATCCGCCACCGCTGCGAGCTCCGTCCCGGCCACCTTCACCGCCGCGCCGGCCAGCGGCTTGCGCGTCCCGCGCTCCAGGATCCGCCCCTTGAAGGTGATGGGCTTCGGCGGCGGCGCGGCGGGCGCCTTGGGCTCCTCGAAGACGAAGTGCTGGGTGTACTGGATGCGGACCGGCGCCGGCTTCCCGTCCACCTCCGCCGGGCTGAAGGTGAACTGGCGCACGGCGGCCAGCGCCGCCTCGTCGAACCCGTGCCCCGCGGAGGTGACCACCGCCGCGTCCGAGACCGTCCCGTCGGCGGCGATCTCGATCTCCAGGGTGACGTCGCCGGAGATCTGCCCGGCCGCCGCCTCGGGCGGGAAGGCGGGCTCCACGCTGCGCAGCAGCTGCGGCGCCTTCGTCATCTGCGGCTGGGGCGGTTCCTGCTTCGGTTCGTCGCGGCGGACCGCGCCCTCGTAGGCCTCCTGCGCGGAGGCGGGGGCGAGCGGAGCGAAGAGGAACAGGGCGGCGGCGGCGCGGAGAGCGGGCGAGTACACGAGGTTTCGGTCGTCTTCCGTCCGGCCCTGTCGGGGGAGGTTGTTCCGCCGGCCGTTGCCGCCGGATTGCCGCCCTGTGACGGATTATGTCAGCACCGCCCGCCGCGCGCGGCCCGCAGTACACTCGGCCGGCCACATGAGCGAGTCGGATCCCATCAAGGTGCTCCTGATCGAGGACGACGACCGCCTGGCGCGCCTCACCGCGAAGTACCTCGAGTCGCACGGGCTGGTGGTCTCCGTGGCGACGGACGGGCGGAGCGGGCTGGCGGAGGCGCTGAAGTCCCCGCCGGACGTGGTGCTCCTGGACCTGATGCTGCCGCAGCTCTCCGGGATGGAGGTTTGCCGCGAGCTGCGGGCGAAGTCGGACGTGCCCATCGTGATGGTCACCGCGCTGGGCGAGGAGGCGGACAAGGTGCTGGGACTGGAGGGCGGCGCGGACGACTACCTGCCCAAGCCGTTCTCCTCCCGCGAGCTTTTGGCGCGGGTGCGGGCCCAGTCGCGGCGCGCGCGCGGGCGCTCCGGGCCAGGCGCGGAGCGGGTGCAGGTGGGCGCCCTCTCCATCGACGCCGGCAGCCACTCCGCCCGGCTGGACGGCAGGGTCCTGCCACTCACCTCGGCCGAATTCGCCCTGCTGGCCGCGCTCGCCCGGAGGCCGGGGCGGGTGCTCAGCCGGGACCAACTGATCGAGCTGACCAAGGGCAGCGCGGACGAGGCCTTCGACCGCTCCATCGACGTCTCCATCTCCCGGCTCCGCCAGAAGCTGGGGGACGACCCGAAGAACCCGCGCTACCTCAAGACCGTGAGGGGCGTGGGGTACCTCCTCGCCGACGGCGAGCCCTGACATGCGCCGCCGCCTGGTCGTGCAGATCTACGCCTTCAGCCTGGTGCTGCTGGTCTGCATCGTGGTGGGCGAGGTGCTGCTGGCGCGGCTCTCCCGCGAGGTGGGCGCGCCGGGCCTCCGCGAACGCGCGGCGCCCTTCGTCCGCTACGCCCTGTCCAAGGTGACCGCGCACTGGGACGACCCCGCCGCCATGCGCGCCGAGGCGGACCGGCTGAAGCGCGAGATGGACCTGTCGGTGACGCTCTACCGCTCGGACGGGACGATGGTCCTCAGCTCCGCGGACCAGGCGCCGGAGCCGCCGGAGGTGGAGCGGATCGCCAACCTGGTCCGGCAGGGGACCGCCCCGGAGCTGCTGTGCCGGGGCGCGGTCTGCGCCATGGTCTTGCCCGTGGAGGCGCCGCCGGGCGGGACGTCCCCCGGCTACGGCGTGATGTCCCTGGAGCTGCCTCGCCCCTTCTCCACCCGCGTCATCGCTCCCGCCGCGCTGGTGCTCTCCATTCTCGGGGTGGCTTCGCTGGTGTTCGCCCGCGCGCTGGCCCGGCCCCTGGGGCGCCTGGCGGAGGTGGCGCGCGCGCTGGGGCGTGGAGAGCTGTCGGTGAGGACCGGGCTTTCGCGGCGGGACGAGCTGGGCGACGTGGCCCGCGCCTTCGACGAGATGGCGGAGCGGATCAACGCCCTCCTGCGTGCCCAGACGGAGCTTCTGGCCAACGTCTCCCACGAGCTGCGCACACCGCTCTCCCGCATCCGGGTGGCGCTGGACCTGGCGTCCGAGGCGCCAGGGGCCGGCTCGCGCGAGTCGCTGGCGGAGATCGGCACCGACCTGGACGAGCTGGAGCAGTTGGTCTCCGACATCCTGGCCGCGGCCAAGCTGGACCTGGGCCAGAACCGCGCCAGCGCCGGGCCTCCGCTGAAGCGCCAGCGCTTCTCCGCCTCGGAGCTGATCCAGCGCAGCGCGGACCGCTTCCGCGCGCGGCACCCCGGGCGGTCGCTCGAGGTGCAGGCCGGCGAGGCGCTCCCGGCCCTGGATGGGGACGCGGCGCTGCTCCAGCGGGCGGTGGACAACCTGCTGGACAACGCGCGGAAGTATTCCGAGGCGGACCAGCCGGTGACCCTGAGCGCTACGGTTCGCGGCGGCGACCTGGTGGTGGAGGTGCAGGACCGGGGCATCGGCATCGACCCGGAGGACCTCCCCAGGCTCTTCACGCCCTTCTTCCGCACCGACCGCAGCCGGTCGCGCGCCTCCGGCGGGGTCGGCCTGGGCCTGGCCATGGCCCGGCGCATCGTGGAGGCCCACGGCGGGACCGTGTCCGCGGAGAGCCAGGCCAGCGCCGGGACTACCTTGCGGGTGACCATTCCGGCCGCGGCGGAGTAGCCGCGGCGCGCTCCTTCGCTCGGAAGTGGACGCGAGGGGCGGCCAATGGATTGCCGTTAGCGGTTGGCGTGCCAATCCTGACCTCCCGAATGTCCTCTACGCGGCGCCGGCCAGCGCGAGGTTCGAAGAGCCGTCGGGTGCCCCCGCCCATGCCGCGAGCGGCCCGTGCACCGCCGACCGCTTCGCTGGTGAGCGACTCCGACCAGCTCCTCCAGTTGCTGGGGGTGGGCGGCGACCACGCGGTCTACGTGCTGGACGGGGACGGGAAGATCGCCACCTGGAACCCGGGGGCGGAGCGCCTCACCGGCTACCGGTCGGACGAGGTGCTGGGGCGGGACGCGGCCATCTTCCTCCCGCCCGAGGCGGCGCAATCCGGGAAGGCGCAGTCGGACCTGGCCATCGCCCGCGCCTCGGGCCGGCTGGAGGAGGAGGGCTGGCAGGTCCGCAAGGGCGGCGGCCGCTACTGGGCGGACGTGGTGCTGACCGCCATCTTCGACGACCAGGGGGGGCTCTGGGGCTACCTCAAGACGGTGCGCGACCTGAGCGAGCGCCGGGCCGCCGCCGAGGACCTCTGGCGGAGCGAGGAGCGGCTGCGCCTGCTGGTGGAGGCGGTGCAGGACTACGCGCTCTTCATGCTCGACCCGGAGGGCCGGGTGGCGACCTGGAACTCGGGCGCCCAGCGGCTGAACGGCTACCGGGCGGAGGAGATCATCGGCCGGCACTTCAAGGCGCTGTACCAGCCGGAGGACGCCGCCGCCGGGAAGGCGGAGCGCGAGATGCGGATCGCGCGCGACCAGGGACGGGTGGAAGACGAGGGGTGGCGGGTGCGCAAGGACGGCACCCGGTACTGGGCGAACGTGGTGCTCACCGCGGTGCGCGACGCCTCCGGGCAGCTCCGCGGGTTCGCCAAGGTCACCCGCGACATGACGGAGCGCCGGCGCGCCGAGGAGCTGGCCGCGGCGCGGGCGCGGGAGCAGGCCGCCATCGCGCAGCTCAGCCTGGACGCGCTGCGGCTGGCGGACGTGGCGGCCGCGATGGGGCAGGCGGTGCGCGCGGTGTCCTCCACGCTGGACGCGGGCATCGTGGAGGTGCTGGAGCTGGCGCCGGACCAGCGGACGTTCTCGCTGCGGGCGTGCGCGGGGCGGCCGGAGTCGGACCTGGGGATCGTGGTGCGGGCCGCCGGGCCGGAGTCCGCCAGCGGGCTGGCGTTGGCCAGCGACGCGCCGGTGTTCGTCTGGGACCTGCCCTCGGAGCGCCGCTTTCCGCCGCGGCCGGACCTGCTTCAAAGGAAGGTGGTGAGCAGCCTCACGGTGCCGATCCACGGGGAGTCGCCGGATGCGCCGTACGGGGTGCTCTCCGCCCACAGCAGGCGGAAGCGCGCGTTCACGCCCACCGACGCCGCCTACCTGTCGGCGATCGCCAACGTGCTGGCGACGGCGATTGTCCGGGTGCGTTCGGAGGAGCGGGTGCGGGAGGCGCAGCGCGCGGCGGAGCTCCAGCAGCTGCGGCTGGCGCAGGCGGAGGAGGCGCTGCGGCAGCGGGACGAGTTCCTCTCGGTCGCCGCCCATGAGCTGCGCACGCCCATCACCGCCCTGAGGCTCCGGCTGTCGGGGCTGGAGCAGTCGCTCCGGCGGGGGACGGGGGGCGCGGCGGACGAGGTGGCGGAGAAGATCCAGCGGTCGATGCGGAACACCACCCGGCTGGCAGTGCTGGTGGAGCGGCTGCTGGACGTGAGCCGCATCGTGGGCGGGCGGCTGACGCTCAATCTGGAGCTGGTGGACCTGGCGGAGGTGGCGGCGGACGTGGTGGAGGACGTGAAGGAGCAGGCCGCCGACGCCGAGTCGGAGCTCAAGCTGGACGTCCGGGCGCGGCCGAAGGCGGAGGTGGACCTCCTCCGGATCGAACAGGTGCTCACCAACCTGGTCGGCAATGCCATCAAGTACGGCGCCGGCAAGCCGGTGGAGGTGGTGGTCGACCAGCGGGATGACACCGCGGTGATCATCGTGCGCGACTCCGGGATCGGCATCGCGCCCAAGGACCTGGAGCGGATCTTCAACCGGTTCGAGCGGGTGGCTCCCTCCAACCGCTACGCGGGGTTGGGGCTGGGGCTGTACATCTCGCGGCGCGTGGTGGACGCGCATGGCGGGACCATTGGCGTCCGCAGCGAGGAGGGGAAAGGCGCCATCTTCGAGGTGATCCTCCCGCTCCACCCGGGGCCGCCGTCCACCTGAGGCTCAGTCCCCGAACCCAGGGGACGCTGATGCGGGCGGCCTGCGGCCGCTTCCTCCGGGGTCAGCGCGGTTCGGCCCGGGCGCGCCGTATCGCGGCACGGCGGGCGGCGCCGCCTCCCAGCACGGCACACAGGCCCATCAGGAAGCCGAGGTCGTACCAGGCGCCGGAGTTGTGGACCTCGTACATCGAGACCTGGTCGGTGAAGAGCGAGATGAGGAAGGTGATGGGGGCGATCATCCCGTGCCACATCCCGCGCCAGAAGCCGGCGACCACGCCGCTGGCGCCCGGGTGACCGACCACGTCGTTGGCCCCGGCGCAGCTCCAGGACGCCAGCGCCGCAGCCTGAGTTAACATAACGTTTGTTATCCGACGTCGCGTCAGAGAGCGCTCCCTCATGATCCCCGCAGCCTAGGCTGTCGGGACCATGAACGCCTGTACCGTCGTCGCCCTGGTGGCTTCGCTGTGGCTGGGAGCCGGCCCGCCGGAGAAGATCCCGTACTCCTTCGACCGGGACATCACCGCCGAAGACCTCAAACCGCTCACGCTGCGCGAGCTGGACCTGGTCCGGAACACGATCTTCGCCCGCCAGGGCCACACGTTCCGCAAGAAGTGGCTCCGCGACTACTTCACCGCCCAGCCCTGGTACCACCCCAGCGCCAAGGACGAGGTCAAGCCCAGCGCCCGCGACCAGAAGAACGCCGCCTTCGTCGCCAAGTTCGCCGCCGACATCCCGGGCGAGGTCCTGGACGGGAAGCTGAGCGCCCTGATGAAGAAGAAGTCGCGGACCCCCGAAGAGGAGATCGAGCTGACCCTCGCCGCCCGTGCGCTGGGGATCTCTCCCGGGGCGGACGCGGACGAGGTCCTCTCGCCGCTGGATGACCCCTCCCAGCTCGACAAGGGCGTGATCGACCCGGCCGCCCTCTCGGACCTCTCCCGCCGCGACCTGCGCATCCTGCGCAACCTCATCTATGCCCGGCGCGGCCGCCCGTTCAAATCGCCCATCCTCCGCGAGTACTTCGAGCGCATGGAGTGGTACCACGCCGATCCGAAGTACACCGACGCCCGCCTCACCAAGAACGACAAGCGCAACATCAAGGTGGTCCAGGGCGTGGAGGCCGAGGTCGGCGGCCCGCTCACCGACGCCGAAATGGCCGGAGACGACGCCGGCGCCTTCATGGGCGCGGCTTGATAGCCGCCCATCGCCGCGCCCCGTGAGGGCGCTCTACAAAGAGGTTCAGAACCGGGCGCGCGGCCCCTCGGGCCGAAGCGGGCTGCTGCCGATCCGCTCCAGCAACTCGTAGAGCGCCGCCGCGTCCGGCGCGGGCGCCGCTGGCCGCCCCAGCAGGCCGGCGGCGACCGGCACCACCGCCGCCTCCCCAGCCCCCTGGCCGTCCAGGTCCACCTCCAGCAACGCCCCGTCCTCCTCGTCCGTGCAGTCACACGCGAAGGCCAGGTTCCCCAGGCCCCAGGCGATCACCACCGGGCCCCGGCGCTCGACCTTCCCCAGCGCGTGCGTGCCCTCCGCCGCGACGGCGCTCGCCCCCGACCCGACCGCGATCTCCACCGCCGACACCAGCTCCGGCGCCGGCCGGTACCGCGGCGGCCCGGTGACGTGGAAGGTCGCCACCAGCGCGTCCGCCCGGGCCCTCGCCGCCGCCAACTCGCCCGACAGGCCCGCCGGGACACCCGCCCCCAGGTCATGCGCGGTGACCGCGATCCGCCGGCCCCCCAACTCCACGATCGCCACGCCGGCCGCCGCCATCCCCGCCGCGCGCACCGCCTCCGCCGTCCGGGCCGCGCCCTCCGGGCCCGCGTCGCCCGCGTGGTTGTTGGCGATCAGCGCGACCTTCACGCCCACCCGGGCGAGCTCGCCCAGCGCGGATGCCGGCTGGATGAGCCGGCCACCCTCCGCCACCGCCGCGTCCCCTATTGGCCCCTCCAGGTTCACCACGCCGGCCCGCCCGCGCTCCAGGGCTCCGATGGCCGACAGCTGCCCCTCCGGCTTCGCCCCCAGGTAGACGTCCCCGCCGATCCACAGCCGCGCCGGCGCCGGAGACGGACCCGGCGGCGCGCGCGCGCACGCCAACGCGACGGCGATCAGGGCCCCGGCCGGCAGCGCGGATCGAGCAGCTCCGGCCGCAGCTCGAAGTGCATGGTGTCGTAGTGGTACCAGCGCCCGCCCCAGATGAACCCTTCCGCCTCGAACGCGTCCACGATGGCCTGGGGGATCTCGTTGCGCCAGCGGATGGGTTCCTTCGGCTTCTGCCACTCCCAGTAGTGCGAGCGCTTGACGTTGATGTCCAACGAGACGCCGTACGAGTGCGCGCTCTGGCGATCCGTGTTGGCGATGGTCCGCCAGAGGAACGTTCCGCCCAGGTGCTGCAGGAACGGCCGCAGCCCCGGATCGTTCCGCACCAGGGCCTCCAGCCGGGCGTTCACACGTTCGAACGCCGGGCGGGCCCGCCGGTGCACCAGCAGGCGCTGGCCCAGGAGCTTCACCGGCTCCAGCTGCCGCCGGACCTCCTCCTCCGTATGGCCGAAGGTCGCCCGGAACAGCGCATCCACCCGGATCCGTCCGGGGTCCTCGTCGACCACTGTCACCGGCCGGACAGTTCCGGCCCGGTACGGAATGGAGAACGCGTCCTCCACGTCCGGCGCCGCCAGCTTCTCCTCGAACCCCTTTCCGGCGCGCCCGTCCTCCCACGGCACCGTCACGCCGTCGTCCAGGACCGCGACCCAATGTCCGTTTCCGTCGCGCTCCGGGTGAACGGCGTACCAGCGCGAGAGGCACGCCAGCGCCGGCGGAGGCTCCGGAGCCGCCGCCCGCAGGCTCATGGCAACCAGCGTCATGGCCAGGCCTAGTCCCATTTGAATCAGGTCACTTTAACCCCAGCCCCTTCAGGCGACCGCATCCAGAAAAACCTGAATCTTCAGTCATAGACGAGATGCCTGCGATTCCCGAACTCGTCAGATCCTGTGGCACAATGCCGGGCGGCTTCGAGCTTTGCCGCATGCAACCGGACCCCTTCCTCCCTGAGTCGCTCGCCGCCCGCGCCGCCCGGCGCCCGCGCGCGTACGAGGGCCTCGATCACGAGACCATTGGCTCCGACCTGCTCTCGGTGCTGGCCGTGGTGTCCGACCCGGGCGAGGTCCTGGGCAGGGCATTCGCCTCGCGCCTGGCGAAGGTGACGCCGGACGGCTGGTACCCCATCTCCTGGATGCTGGACCTGCTGGACCAGCTGGACCAGCGCGTGGGGCAGATGGGCCTGCGCCAGATGGGCCGCAAGGTGTTCCGCACCACGCACGGCGATCACGTCCGCCACACCTGCACCAGCGCGCGCGACGTCATCTACAGCCTGGACGACCTCTATCGCCGCGCCAACCGGGGCCACCAGATCGGCGGCTGGGCGCTGATGGACTTCGCGCCAGGCCGGGCCATGGTGGAGTGCACCGCGCCGCACCACTGCTCCATGAAGGAGGGGCTCCTGTGCGAGGCGCTGATGGCGGTGGGCGTCCCCGCGGTCGTCCACCAGACGGACTGCTTCCGCCGGGGCGCGGACAGCTGCGTCTACGAGATCACCTCCGCCTTTGTCGGCCACGAGTGGAGCGGCGAGCGCGTCGCCTGACGGTGGCCTTTTCGGCATCCGGCCGCTAGGGTCGAAGGCGGCTTGTCTCCAGCCCGCCGACCGACCGCCCTTTCCGCCGGCCTGCTGGCCGCCGCCTGCGCGCTGGGCCCCATGCTCGCCGGCTGCCCGGGGCGAAGCGCCGCCCCGGCCGCCCCCGACGCGGGCCCACCCTCACCCCCGGACGCCGGGGCATCCGGGGCTCCCGACGCGGGCGTGGCGCCCCCGGCCCTCGAGCTGGAGGTGCGCTACCTGACCTCGGACGCGGGGATGGCGCTGATCGACTTCCTCTCGGGCGGCGCCCGCCCGGCCATCGAACCCACCTCCCACCTGGAGCTCTCCACCAACGTCGGCCTGCAGAACTACCGGGTCCGCCTCTTCGACGAGGTGGACCGGGCCATGACCTCGGACGACCAGATGGAGGAGCCGGGGGACCAGGTGCGCTACCGGATCCAGCTCCCCACGCCGCTCAAGGCCGGGCACCGGTACGCGCTGGTGGTGGACGCCCAGACGGGCTCGGCCATCGCCGACTCCGCCGGCCGCCTCTACCCGGACCAGCGCCTGGAGTTCAGCATCGCCGGCGCGCGCGAGCCGGACGCTCCCCCAAAGAGACCGCCTGCGAAGAAGCGCCCGGTGCGCAAGCCGCCCCGCATCAAGCGGCGGTAACCGCCCCTCTCACTCCCCGTCCAGCAGCTGCCGGTCCTGCGGAAGGAGTCGCCGGGCCGTCCGCGCGTCCTCCCCGGTGGGCTCCAGCGCGAGCAGCAGCCGGCTGAGGTCGTACAGCACGTCGCCCCGCTCGAACTCCGGCACCCGCTCGCCGTCGAAGGACAGCCGCTCCACCGCGCGGTTGTAGCCGCGGTCCAGCACGCCGCGGAGGTTGATGGCGTCGTAGGCGTTGTACTCGACCAGCACCCGCAGCGGCCCCAGGTCGCCGGTGGCGCGGTACTGCCGCCAGAGGTCCACCGCGCCCAGGCCGTTGAGCGTGGCCAGGTGCGGCGGCCGGGAGAGCCCCAGATCGTCTTCCAGCGCCTTGAGGCCCATTCCCTTCCCCAGCTTCCGGAAGAAGAAGCGCAGGTCCAGGTGCACCGCCGGGGCGGGCAGCGCGCGGCCGAAGTACGCCTTCAGCATGGGCACGTCGTACACCGTCCCGTTGAAGCTGACCCACAGCCGCCGCCGCCCCAGCCGCTCCGGGAGCCCGTCCAGGTTCCGGCCCTGGATGAAGGCGTGGATGCCCTCCGCGTCGAGGACCGTCACCACCGTGGGCGCGGGCGCGCCGCCGCCATCGCACTCGATGTCGAAGTAGAGCGCCTCGTCCCGGAACTCCGGGTAGAGCCGCCAGTGCTCGCGCGGCGGGAAGAGGGCCGCCAGCGCCGGCAGGTCCTTCGCCTCCAGGGCGGACCGCGCGAGCGCGATCTGCACGCGCAGGGCCGCGTCCTGCGCGCGGGAGATGGCGGGTTCGCCGCCCTCCTGCGGGAGCTGGTCCCAGCTCAGCACGCCGCGGGCCCAGAGGTCCTTCTCCCGCCACGGGCCCACGCCGGAGGTGAGCTGGAAGGTCCGGCGGATCACGGCCGGAGCTTCCCGGAGGCCAGCTCCTCCAGCAAGGGCAGGTCCGCCTCGCAGAACGGGAGCGCCCGCATCTCCTCCGGGGTGCAGTACCGCAGCGCGTGGGCGCCCAGGGGCTGCGGGGCGCCCTGCCCCTCGCGGATCCGCGCCGCGTAGAGGACCAACTCCACCACCAGGTCCGCGTACTCGTGGACGCAGGACCACGACCGCCGCCCCACCTCCAGCGCCACCGCCAGCTCCTCGCGGCACTCGCGTTCCAGGGCCTGCGGCTCGGTCTCGCCCGCCTCCACCTTGCCGCCCGGAAACTCCCACAGCAGGGCGCGGCTCTTGCCGGGCAGCCGCTGCTGGACGAGGTACGCGCCGGGGCGATCGCCGGACTCGATCAGCGCGGCGACGACCAGGACCCTCCGCTTCATCTCACCCGGACGACCGGCTGAAGCGGAAGGCGTAGAGGTAGCCGAGGTTGGAGAGCACGTACATGTGCTGCCCCTTGACCAGCGGCGTGGCGCTGACGCCGTCGCCCGGGTCCCAGGTGATCTCGGTGTGGCCGTTGACCGGGTTGACGAAGAGGAGCGCGCGATTGACGGGCACCAGGAGGTAGCCGCGCGCCACCGCGGCCCGGCGCGCGTCGGTGTCCTTCACCGCCAGGGTCCACAGCTTCTGGCCGGAGAGCCGGTCGAAGGCGACGACCTCCTGGTCGCCGGCGCCGACGATCAGGTCCCCGGTGGCGGACAGGTGGGCCAGGCCGCCCTCCGGAGCCTGCCACTTCACCGCGCCCGTCTCCGCCTCCAGCGCGTAGAGCCCGTCCTTGTACGAGGCGGCGTAGAGCTGGCCGGACCCGTCCAGCAGCGGCGAGGTGTCCACGTCCACGTACGACCCGCCCTTGGACAGCTCCCGCTCCCACTTCACGCTGCCGTCCTCCACGTTCAGCGCCACCAGGTCCCCGTCGGAGAACCCGACGAACGCCACGTCCTTGTGCACGGTGGGCCGGGACGCGCCGCGGATGGTGAAGCCGCTGGGGGTGTCCCGCCGGTACTGCCACAGCCACTTCCCCGTCTTGGCGTCCACCGCCAGCACCACGTCGGACTGGGCGGCCACCAGCACCTTGTCGCCGGCCAGCACCGGCTGGGTGGCCAGCTCCTCCTTGGCGTCGTACTGCCACTGGAGGGTGCCGTCCTTCGCGTTGAGCGCGGAGAGCGTCCCGTCCGCGCAGGCGGCGTACACCACGCCGTCCTGGATGGTGGCCCCGGCCTCGAAGGGACCGCGGGCGGTGAAGGCCCACGCCACCTGCCCGCCCTCTCCCACCGACCGCAGGATGCCGTCGCGCGTGCCGACGATCAGCCGGCCGCTGTCCGGGTCCAGCGCGGGGGTGGCCAGCTCGCGCGGGTTGACCTCCAGGAACTGGCTCCCGGGTTCGAACAGGGCCTTGGCCGGGACGAGCTTCGTCCACCAGTCCACCGAGTACGCCGCTCTCACCACCGCCGGCGCGGCGGAGACGCCGATGTCCTTGACGTCCGGCGCGCGCAGGCAACCCGCCGCCGAGAGCAGGACCGCCGCCACCGCCACCGTACCTGCGGCGCTACCCCGCATCGGAGCCGATCCCCTCGGTCTTGGGCGCAGGAGGCGGCGGCATGGCCACGCCCTGGGCCTTCAGCTCGTCCAGGCGCGCCTGCGCCAGTCTGGCCGCCTCGGTGCCCGCGTGCGCCGCGGTCAGATCCGTGAAGGCCTTGGCGGCGTCCTCCTTCTTGTTCTGCAGGGTGAGGATCCGGCCGCGGTGGTACAGGCCCATCCCGGCCAGGAAGTCGCTCTTGTTCTCGCGCTCGAGTTGCTCGTACGAGGCCAGCGCCTGGTCCAGTTCGCCCTTGCCCTCGTGGGCGTACCCTTCGCCCTCGATGGCGGCGGCCCGCAGCGGCTCCTGCGGGTTGGCGCCCTTGAGGAAGTCGGCGTAGCCCTTGAGCGCTTCGTCGTACTTCTTCATCCGGAGCTGGGCGCCGCCGCCGATCAGCGCCGCGGTGCGCGCGGCCCGCGTCCTGCCGTGCTTCGACCGGAGCTCCTCCATGGACTTCGCCACCGCCTCGTCGCGCTCCTGGGCGCTCTTGAACGGCGCGTCCTCGCCGGTGGTGGTGGCGGATTCGGAG